>DAOTUG010000146.1:0-56642 GCA_034437335.1 Anaerolineaceae bacterium | reverse complement strand
CCGCCGATGAAAAACAAGTTCGGATCAAAGAGATTGATGAGAATCGTGGCCAGCAGTCCTGCCAGCCTGCCCGTCCGGGCGGCCACCCTTTTGGCCAGCTCGGGCTGCACCTTGAGGTCATCCATAAATTCCATCCAGCGGGTCAGCAAGGGGGCTGTGGAAGTCTTGTCTTCCTGATATTCCAAAATGCCATCCAGGGACAATTCAATCTCTACACACCCATAGCCGCCGCACAGTTTGCACTGCTTCTCGGGGTTGCCAATCGGAGTATGGGCGACCTCCGTCCCATAGCCGTTTTTCCCGCGCACCAGATTTCCCTGAGAAATGACGCCCACCCCCACGCCCTGGGAGATATCCATACACACAATGTTCTCAACATCAGGATAGTAAGTCCGCTTTGACAGGGCATAAAAATTAGCGATGTTATCCACGTAGATGGGGAGCCCCAAAACCTCCTTGAATTCCTCCTTCACAGAAGCGTCTTCAAAAATTGGCACCGAACTGTTTACCAACTTACCATTCAGCAAGTCAAACACTGCTGGAACAGAGATACCCACCCCAATGACCTGGTCTTCATCAATTCCCAGATGCGATAAGAGCTTGTCAATGGACCTCCTGGCAAAACGGGCAATGTCCAGGGTGCTGTCCATCTCGGAAATGTCGTACACCTTCTTAATCAAAATGTGATTTCGCAGGTCCACAATCGCGATCCGAAGCGTGTTTTCAAGCTGCAAGTCAATACAAAGGGAATGATATTTCTGATAATTAAGGGAAAGTGTGAAAGGCGTCCGACCGATGGAATTGGTCGTGTATTTTTCTTCTGAGAGAATGCCCTTTTCTCTCAACTCATTGCACAAATTGGAAACGGTGGAGAAGCTCAATCCCGTAGCCTTGGCGATCTGCTTTTTCGTCATTCCCTCCTCAAAACGCAACACGCTGAGAATGTCTTTTATGTTGCGGAGTTTGATATCAATAACGTCGTTGATCATCATGGGTCGTCTCAAATTCTCCTGTTATTATAAGTATTGTTATTTTACTTATTATTAGCATTATAATAATTGTTATAAGATTTGTCAATAACAAATTGTTAACAAAAAATCGTAATTAAAAGAGGGTCGGTCTAACGTCCACTTGTCCGTCCTCACCGGACCTTCACCAAGGCAAAGGCTATCTTCCTGCCCGGTGTGGGCTTTCCTCAGCAATATTCTGGCATAGCTGCCCTGGCGGGCAAGGATCGGGGGAACAGTCAGAACCCTATCCTTTGCCCACGCCAGGTGCCTCCCCCGAAAAACCAACCCTAACACCAAGATACCCAATTGTCACAAAATGACTATGGCATTAAATTCAAATTAAAGATATACTATCAGCAAGCGACAAATTTGGGGGAGTTGGCCGTCAACCGATTCACATCCGACCATCTCGACTGATGTCCCAGCCTCAAAGCAGAAACCGCATCGGGGCAATCGGATTCATTAAACAGGAGACAATAATATCATGAAAAGATTGTGTACTGTGCTTGTGGTGTTGCTGTTAAGCATTCCGCATATCGGCACCGCCGCCGCGATACCGTCCCGCAGCACCACCTATTACGTGGATGCCGATTCCTCCGGCGGGTCAGGAAGTTCCTGGGGAACGGCTTTCCAAAACATCCAGCAAGCCCTGGCGGTGGCGGTAAGCGGCGACGAGATCTGGGTGGCCGAGGGCGTCTACTATCCGGACGAAGGCCCCACCCAGACCGATAACAGCCGTAGCGAGAGCTTCATCCTGATAGATGGCGTGGCCCTGTATGGCGGCTTTGCCGGCACGGAGAGCCAGCTTTCGGAACGGGACTGGACCACGCACATCACCGTGCTGAGCGGCGACATTGATCAAAATGACACCACCAACAGCGCCGGTGTGGTCGAGGCGGTCTCTGACATCACCGGCAATAACGCCTATAATGTCGTCCGGGGCATCAGCGTGGGAAACGCAACCCGGCTGGACGGCTTCACGATCACAGCAGGCTATGCAGACAGCAATGTCTGCCCCGGGCATGGCTGCGGCGGGGGCGCACTCCTCTACAGCAGCGCAGCACCCACCCTGGAAAACCTGATCTTCAGCGCCAATTTTGCCAACTATTACGGGGGAGGTCTGGTGAACCACGGCAGCACGGGAACCACCCTGACCGGCGTCACCTTCATCGCCAACCAGGCTTTGCCCGCGATCTTTGTGGGGGTGGGGGGTGGGGCCTATTTTGTCGGCAGCACACTGACCCTCTCCAATATCACCTTTGAAGCCAATGCGGCCACCTATGGCGGCGGTCTGGCCACAAAGGATGCCAGCATCACCCTGGCCAACAGCACCTTTGAAAACAATACCGCACAACAGGGCGGCGGCCTTTTCGCCGAGCCGGAGACTTCGAACAACACCGGCAGCCTCAGCCTCACCGATGTCAGCTTCACCGAAAACCACGCCAACATTCCCAACATTACATCGGGGGTCCAGACCTGCAACGGGGGCGGTGGGCTGTGCTATTTCGGCAGCGGTGATCTGACCCTCACCCGGGTGACCTTCACGGAAAATGACACCCTGGGGATGGGCGGCGGCCTCTATGTGGACAATCTGGGGACGTCCCTTCTCACTGATGTGGATTTCTCCACGAATATATGCGACCATAACGGCGCCGGGCTGGCCGCCACCAACGGCACCCTCACCATCAACACCGCCGATTTTGAAAACAACCAGGCTGATTTCGACGGCGGCGGCCTGGCTTTTGACACCGGCACCCTGACCATCAGCAATACCACCTTCATCGGCAACACCGGCCGCCTGGGGGGTGGTTTAATCCTGACCGAAGGGAGCGCGGGGCTTTCCACCATCACCTTTACCGGCAACGCAGCCGCTACCTCCGGCGGGGGAATCTTCGCCGGCTGGGACTCATCCCTGAATGTCTCCGACGCAGCCTTCACCGGCAACACGGCCACCTATGGCGGCGGGCTTTACAGCGAAATCACTCAAACCCTGACCGTCACCCGAACTGCCTTCACCCGCAACCAGGCGATCTCAGGAACCGGCGGCGGTGTGTACACAACATCCCGGACGGCGATGACCGATGTTTCCTTCCGCGGCAACACAGGCATCTTTGGCGGCGGGCTGTCCAACTTCGCTGCGGCATTCAGCCTTGAAAACGGCGTCTTTGTGGGAAACACGAGCACTTTCGGCGCCGGAATCTACACTGCCATCAATGACAGCGATACATTCTCGGTGGTGAATGCCACCTTTGCATATAACGAAGCAACCTGGGGTGACGGCCTGTACAGCGAGATTGTCGGAGGCAGCACGCCTGACGCACTGAACGCCCTGATCGCCAATAGCATCTTCTGGGGAAGCGATAACCAGTTGACCCATTTATTCGCAACCCCCGTCACCCGAAACTGCGATATTGAAGACGGGTTCAGCGATGGCACGGCCATCTTGAACCGGGACCCCCTCTTCACCCGGGACCCGGACCCGGGAAGTGACGGCCTGTGGGGCACCCTGGATGACGACTACGGCGATGTGACCCCAATGGATTATTCCCCTGTGATCCACGCGGGGAACACTGCGGATTGCACCCTGTCAACCGATCTGGCAGGGCTGCCGCGCATGGTGGGCCCGGCCGTGGACCTGGGCGCGTATGAAGTGCAAAATCCATACTTCCGTAAACTGCTGCCAGCGATCATGAAGTAGCGGAGGGAGAAGAAACCACAATATGAGGGGGGGAGACCCATGCTGCCCCCTCAGCGCAAGACAATGGGTCAGGCTGCCCATGCCCGCTTTCTCAGAAAGCACAAGCAGCCTGACCCTGATTGCAAAGACAAAATTCTGAGGATGCGCGGTCAGTCCCCTGGCGCGCGGGAACTACCCCGCTCCCTCAAATCAACTCGGCCCATTCTTCCAGGCGCACGATCTTCTTGATGCGCGCGATGCAGTCCATCATCTTTTCAACATCCCCCTGGGATTTATAGATAAACAACAATTGCCTCAACAGCGGCGTGAGCTGCGGGGTCTTCTCAGCCCGCGCCTCCAAAATCTCCACAGCCTTCTCCTTGTTCCCGAGGGAATAGTGCAGCATCCCTTTCTGATATTCCAGGCCGGCCATCGCATAAAAGGTCGGTGAAAGGGCCTGAATGAACCCGATGCTCTCCAGGGCGCATTCATAGCCATGGTGTTCAAGAAGGTCCTGATATTCCTCATACAGCACTTTTATCTGCGGCCGCAGGGCCACAAAGTCCTCATAGGCCGCGTGGATCTCCTCAGCCGTCAGGGAGTCGTCCGACCCGGCCAGGTAATTCACAAATATGAACAGGAGGTTCAGTTCCCTGATCAGGGGTGACCCAATTTTCATGAAGTCCAGGTTGTCAAAGGTGTTGGCCCGGCGGATCTCGCTGCCGGGTTTCAGATAATAATCCAGGAATTGCTGGCGGAGCTTGGCCATCAGCGGCTGGAGGGCCACGCGTTCCTGCAAGATGAAACGGACAGCCTGGAGGCTGTCCCCCCGAACCATCTGATAAAAGGCCATGTGATACAACACCAATTGGGGGATCGCGGCTGTCTGGGCAATGGCCGGTTTTTCAACCGCTTTGGTGATCCCCGCAAAGGCTGCCTCCAGGCATTCTCTATACAGGGCATTGTCACCCTGCCGGTAGGCCACTTCGGCCTTTCTGATGTAGTACAGCACATCCGGTTGGTCATATATCGCTTCGGACTTCTCAAGCAGGGGCGCCAGATCTGCATCGCTGCCCAATTCCATAACCTGCCAGGTGAGGGTGTTGAACACCTTCCGCTTGTAATAAAATTCGGGGTGCACACAGGTGGTGTATGCCTGGGGGATATACACGATCGCGCTGGGAATCTGCAGCTCCGGATCGGTGGTATCCACATAATAAAAGGTCCGCTGCTTTTTCTCCAGCACGCGCTTGATTTGCTCAATCTCTTCCCCAAAATCCTCGGAGCCGATTTCCGGGATATCCGCATAGGGCCTTGTCTGGCCTTCGGAATGCTCCAAAAAAGCGTCCACCCAGCCCTCTGAATAGTTGTTCTCAGGCGCCTTTTCGCCCTGAGAATTTTCAGTGATCGCCCGCGAGAGAGCTTCGTTCTTTTCTGTGGCCACCCCAACCGTCAATGAGACTCCGTCATCCCGCCAGCGAAAAACGGCCAGGGCTGGCATGGCATAATCCAGGGAAAAATCCCGGACCTCAACCCGCTGCCCCAGATCATCAAAACGAGACAACAAGGCCTGAATCTGGGAGGAGTCAATCGAATCCCGCGGCACCAGGGGCGCCGGAAGCTGGTGATAAATATGCCGGGAAAAGCAATCCCGCTCAATCAGCTCACAAATCCCGTGGAGCAGGGCCTCTTCAAAGGAATTGCCGGCTGCAAAGCCGTTGGTGCCCACCTGCCGGTAAATGGCCATCAGGGGCAGCAGGCAGGGTTCCCCTTCCTGATCCTTCCCCTGATACCAGCGAAAGGGCACCTGCTGCAGGTGGTCCCGCCATTCAGCCAACTGCCCGGACAACTCCAGGGGATAATTGGAGAACAACGCTTCCATGTCCAGGGCATTCTCAGACACCATCGAAGCCGGTCGGACAACAAAGTTCTCCGGGTTGCTCAGATGGCGGAAACAGGAATACCGCTCGGCTGATTCCACCAGCCCGCTGGCCAGGGCCTGGGCCACCGAATGGCCCTTGCCGTTCGTTCCCGTGTGGCCGGTCTCCATAAAAAAGGTCCGGTTGCCAAAAATCCGATATTGGGGGATCTCACTCGGCTTTTCAATGTAGTTGAAGTGGCTCAAATAGGGCTCTTTTAAGGCATTGATCCGCGCCAGGGTCCACCTGACTGTCTCAATCGGGCTACGGAGTTTTGATATCAGACCATCCTGATATTGTTTTGTGTGGGCCAAAGCGTCCTCCAATAAATGATGAATAAATGCCAGGGTGAACCAGCCAGCCGGACCCGCTAGTCGGAGATCCTTTCAAGCAAGTCGGGCACAATCTCACCGCTCTTATCAAACCGCATCCGATACACCGGAATATCCGCGATCAGTTGCTCAAGGACATCCATTGCTTTGTTCCACCAGCTTGCCGTGAAGGCCGTCCGGCTGACGAGCACCAACATCTCTTTCCAGATGGCTCTCGTACTCGTGATCCGTTCAATCCGGTTAACCGTATCCTGCTGGAGGAGAAAAATCCCGGCCAGGGGAGCGCTCTCCGGCGATACCACATCCACCGTCCCGTGGCTCCAGGTTCCGTGCACCCGCCACCCCTCGGGCCACTTCCGGACCACATTCCGATCATCACACAGAACGGTCAGTTCATCAAGCTGGCCTTCAGCTTCCGCGGCCATCAGCATCTCCATGGTGGTGGATTTTCCCGCGCCAGAATGTCCCACGAAAACCAGACCTTTTCCATTGACCCGGGCAGCGGATGCGTGCAGGATAAGGCCCCCGCGCCAGGCCAGGAAGGGTGAAAGCCAGATATGATCTGAGGCAAACAAACACAAAAAGTTCATGCCGTTTTGTTGGATGATTTTCGCAAATTCGGGCGGTTTATAGATCACACCGCGGGAATGATCCGCATTGAAGATCGCCACGGAAAGGACCCGATCCTCCTGTCCCCTGGCAACTGTCTTGTAGATCAATTTATCGTCTTTGCGAAAAACCGACCGGGAAGCCCTCCGGTAGATCTCCTCGCCCATATCCTGGGGATCCAAATCGGGCAGTGCAAATTTCTGGCGAATGGTCACCAGTTCCTCGCCAGGCCCATCCACCGCAAATTCCGAAAGCCTCCGAAAATCAATCTGATCCAGGTCCAGATCGCTGTCTACCTGAACCGTCACGCCTCCCACCTGAAAATACCGGCGATGCTTTTTCACCCACATCTCCTTATATTCCCGTGTGGCCTTGGCAATGTCACACAAATAGGGGATGGGGGCGGTGAAACGCCCCGTCTCCAAATAGGCATAGGATGCACACCAGCGGCATTCCTCCAGCAAATCACAGGAACCGCAATTTTCAAACCACTCCGCATCCGCCCGCACCACCTCCTTGCAGGCCGGGAGAAAATCTTCCCAAGCCTCCTGAAAAGTTCCCTGGCGCAGATCGTAGCGCAGCCGGGGGTCCTTGATGAAATAGCACCAGCTCAGGCCGCCATAGGCGTCAATATGGAAGCTCTTCTGGCGGTCAATACATTTTGCAAACAGCCGATCATCCCCCTTCTGCAAATGCTTGGGCGCGGTGGAATAACCCTGCCGCTTTAAGCGATCCCGCACATTGACACTGGGCGGATCCACCCTGACCACATCCTCCGCCGCAATGCGCTGGGCCTTGATGGCCCGGTTTTGAACGGGGGAGCCGCTGGCGGAAAGGTACATCCATGTGGAACTCAATTTGGTGAAGGTCGCCAGGCGTTCAGCCATGGCAAGCATCTCATCCCACTGATGGAGATTATCCCGCAGAGGAATTACCTGGATCGTAAAGGCTGCCCCCGCTTCCTTTAAATACGCTATCCCTCGCATCAAAGCCTCAAACCCCCCCGGATGCCGGGTGATGTGATCATACACCTCGGCTGTCGCGCCATACAGCGCAATCACTTTGCTGCCGCCGCGCCGCATCAGCCGGGCAATCTCGGGTGTGATCAGAGAGCCATTGGTGTTCAGGGAATAGCCAGTGCTGCCGGTGCAGCGCCGGGTGATATACTCAAAAATTTCTGGAAAGTCCGGGCGGAGCATGGGTTCCCCGCCGGAAATGCTCCATGTGCGGCACCCCATCGCCCGGGCCGCTTCCACAATCTCCCGGATCGCATCAAAGGACAATTCCTTTTCCTGAACCCGGGGGGTGTCCGGTTCCCACAACCAGCAATGCCGGCAATGGTAATTGCACCGATAAGTCAGTTCAATGGACCCCTCCAGGGGGATCCGCGGGCGCACTCCAGAACGATCAATTTTTACATAGGTCCGGGAAGAATCCGCGGGGGCATCCCCGCTTGGGGAAGCAGGGCGCTTGTGAGCGTGGGAAGGGGTCATTCCGCAGCGTCCTTTGCCGCCTGCGCCTGAGCCGCTGCTTCCCTCGCAAAGGCAGCGCGCTTTTTCGCTACCACACAATAATAAGGAACCAGGGTGTCCATTCTCCCCGTTTCCAGGTCAGCATGGGCCGCACACCAATAGCACAGATTGATCAGGCCGCATTGGCGGCAGGTGCTCCTGAACTCCTGGCTGTCGGAGGTCATCGCCCGCACCTTGGGGACGAAGTTGTGGTAGGCGTCCTCCAAAGTTCCCTTGCGCAGGTCATAGGTGGTGCCCTCCGCCACCAGGGCATTGCACAGGCGAAAACGTCCGTCATGCCCCACAACGAAATTCCCCCAGCCGGCGCCGCAATGGAAAAGATGGCCGCAGTTATAGTGTGTGTTTTCCGTATCCACCAGCCAATTGCAACTGTCGGCCAGTTTCCCAACCCGCTTGGGATCCATTTTCTCCATTGCAATCACCTCATCCGGGGACAGCCGCTCGGACAGAATCTTGGCGTTTCGCTCCTGGTCATAATCAATCCGAAAATGAAGCTGGGGGTCAAAGCGATAATAGTCCTTCGTCCGTTCCCAGCAAAAGGCAGCAATCTCTTCCTGCTCATGCAGATTGGATTTGATGGCCATGCTCTTCAAGCGCACCGGCAAATTGGCCTCCCGCAGGAGGTCCAACCCCCGGACCATGCGCTCAAAGGACCCCGGCGTGTTGGTGACCGCCTCATACGTTTCCTTGGTGGCGCCGTAGACCGTCACTTCAATGTCCCGGGGGGGATATTTCTTGAAGAGCTTGATGTGTTCAGGGGTGATCAAGGTGCCGTTGGTATACAGGCCAATGATGAAACCCCGCCGCTTGAAGGCCATGTAGATGTCCGGAAAATCCGGGCGCAGGAGGGGTTCGCCGCCCGTCATGGTGCAAAACAAGACCCCCAGATCAACCGCCTGATCGGCGATGTCCTCCAGTTCGGCCAGGGTCAGCTCGTTCTGCCTGGCCTTCTGGTCATTGGCTGGCAGGTTGATGAAGCAGTGATTGCAGTCATTATTGCAGCGCGCGGTCAGTTCAAGATAGAGTTCCAGGGCTGTGTTTTTGGGATTGTGCTTTTTCCAAAGACTTAAATCGTGGAAATCCATTTCCTTGGCCATTGATGTTTCCTTTTCTCATTACCGATAATTCGTCCAGCCATAGAAAACCTGGACCTACAAATGATCAATCACAGCCGCATCCGTCAGCCTTCGCGCACATGGGTGAGCATGTTCCGCCGCATCAGCTCGGAAACAAACCCCAACACATCCGCCTTCAATTCTTCCGGGTCGCCTTCAAATTCCGCGCCGAGGTCCTCAATCACCGCAGATAATGTCCGCTTCCCATCCAGTTTCTGCCAGATCACCTTGCCGGTTTCATTCAACGTGTACAGTTCATCCTCCGACCCCCCCATTCCGGAAACCAGGGGAACGATGATCAGATCCCCTTCAATGTCCCGCGTGACAACATCTTCCGACGGCACACAGACCGAATTCACCGTGAGTTTACCAGCTTCCACGCTCATAATTACTCCTTAATACCATGGTTTCAACCCGATAACTGCTCCCATTATAATCCTTATCTTATCATTTCTAAAAATGACAGATTGCAGGAGTGTAACAACTCCGTGGATCAGTTCAACTGCCGCGCCGGGTATGCTTCGCCCGATCCGTCAGGCAGTTCAGCTCCTCAAGTCATTAAAGGTGCAATAGTCATACCAATGCGCTTTAATTATTTTTCCCCGAAGGAAAAGCGGCCAGAGCGCACCCCTTCACATCAACGGAAGCGGTTCGGAAATAAAATAATAACTCAGATTGCTCGCAGGACGTATCCGTGCATTCTCTATGGGCGGAACCAGGCTCTGCGCAGGAGATATGCGGGCAAGCTGGCATCGTTGTTCTTTGAGTAAAAAAAGAGGCTGGCCCACAAGGGGCCAGCCTCACACATTTCCCATAAGAAATACCTATGCGATCCAGATTTCAGCAAAGGTTAATCGTGGTTGAAACGCACGCCGCTCCATCAGTGAAAACTGTTCAGGAATTATTCTGATACTCGCATTGTTCGCAGAACGTATGCAAACAGTCTCCATGATCGGGGCCGGGCTCAGCACAGCAATAACTACCACCTTTGCACCAGGTGAGCACCGCTTCTTCCGGATGGTTGCGGGTCAGGACGATCAATTCAGGTTTTACCCATGCGCTCTTTTTCTTCTCGGACATTCTAATGCCTCCAATTGGTTTCTATCCACTGTAGCAGATAAAACCCTGTTACAGTAAAATCATTGATTTTTTCAATTCAGCAAAATTTCTCAGCCAATTCTATTATCAGTATAACGAAATATTTAATCTTTACAATACTACAGGTGAATTTGTATTATCCGGATACAAAAGTGTTATGATATCTGTGATTTTTCTGACTCCCTGGCCGCTCCTTTACATTTTATAATGTCCTCAACCAAATTAGACTGACTGCATTGTGCTTATCATTGCAAAAATAGTTGCAAGATCAATACCAATGACTGCGGTTTCTCCACCCGCAGTCAGCAATAAATCCAAGTATAATCCTTTAACGGTCCCCCCTGCCCGGATCGCCCCGAGTTTCCCCGGCAGACTAAGTCACCCCTATTAGAAGTATATGCCTATGGAAAAAAAATACGTCCGATCCCTGACATCTCAAGACCGCATCGCCCATTTGCAGCGCGCAAGCCTTGACATTTTGCTGACGGAGCGCTGCAACAACAACTGCATCCACTGCGCCATCAACCAGCCCGAGGACTCCCCCGAACTCAAAGCCCGGGAAATGGATACCGCCCTTGTCAAGAACATCCTGGACCAGGCCGCCCAACAGGGATTCTTTGATGTCCGCTTCACCGGCGGCGAACCCCTCCTGCGCGAGGATTTTGAAGAAATCTACACCTACGCCCGTCGGAAAGGGCTGCGTGTCATCATCTTCACCAATGCCCGCCTGATCACCCCTGAACTGGTCCAGTTGTTAAAGAAACTCCCCCCAGGGAAAATCCTTGAAGTGACTGTGTATGGCATGCACCCCGAATCCTACGAAGCGGTCACCGCCACCCGCGGTTCCTTCAAGGATTTCTGGCAGGGGGTGCAGCTCCTGATCGAAAACAAGATCCCCTTCATCGTCAAACAGAGCCTGCTGCCGCCAAACAAACACGAAATAGAGGAATTTGAAGCCTTTGCCGCATCCCTTCCTAACAGGACGCCTACCCCATCCTACGCCTACAATTTTGAACTGCGCACCCGGCGGGATAATCCCGCCAAAAACGCCCGGATTCGCAGACTGCGCATCTCTCCGGAAGAGACCGTGGCGATGCTAAAACGCATTGAGAACACTTTCTTCGACGATATGCGCCTGATGGCCCCCGGTCTGTTCCACCCCCCCGGCGACAAGATCTTTTCCTGCGGTGCAGGGACGAACAACGTCGCCGTGGATGCTTACGGGTATGTCAAAATGTGCCTGGGACTTCAGCATCCCGACACGATCTATCCCCTTGACCCGGAACTGCACCGCAACAATCATCCTGAAACGGACCTCAGCCCCCTGGAATATGCCATGAAGAAGGTCTTCAAAGAAGTCCTGGAAAGACGCTCGACCAACCCGGAGTACCTGCGGCGCTGTGCGGTCTGTTTCCTGAAAGCCCTTTGCAGCCAGTGCCCGGCCAAATCCTGGCAGGAGCACGGCACCCTCGACACCCCCATTGAATATTTCTGCGAGATCACCCATGCCAAGGCGGTCTACGCCGGCCTCCTCCGGGAAGGGGAAAAAACCTGGGAATTGCCGCCGAAGGAATGGAAGGCCAGGGTGGCAGCACTCATCCATTCCCCCTCCTGAAAACCCCTATGCGGGCTTCGCCCCCTCGGGTTTCCGGCAAACGCAATACTTGAAACCCCGGATTTCTTCCAGGGGCAGGGCCTGATCCAGGTGCTCAAAATCCGTGAAATAAATCTCCACAAAACCCGCCGATTCCAACACTGCGGTCAGGTCGGCCACGCGGAACATGCGCATTGTGAACATCTCGTTCACATCATTGAATTTACCTGTCTCAGTTTCCCGGTTAAAGATAATCCGGTGCACTTGCTGAATGCCCAGGTGGGGGTCGCAGGAGGAAAAAACAATGTCCGTTTTATTTTTATAGCTGGTCAGATTATGATAAGAATAGGGCTCTGTGTTGTCATCAAAGGATAAAAAATCAAACACCAAAACCCCACCAGGCCGCATGGCCCGGTAAATATTGGACACTCCCTTGCGCAAATCGTCCCATTCAAACAAGAAGTTCAAGATCTGTCCGATGGAATAGACAAACCCATAGCGGTCCGCTTCATCCCAAGCGAGGACGTCCGCTTCCACAAAGGCCACCCGGTCCGGGTCAGCCCCCTCCGCAAAGCGCGCCCGGGTCAACTGCATCATATAGGGCGAAGAATCCAGCCCTGCCACCCGATATCCAGCCTGATAAAAGTATTCCACAACATGGCCCGCACCGCAGCCCAGGTCCATCAACCAGACAGCGTCCTTATCAAAACCCAGCCCTTCCAGAAACGCCGCGATCCTGGGCGCCTGGCGTTCCAGCTTTGTTTGGATGCTCCGATTGAATTGATCGGAAAAGTCCGGATTGTCATAGGGATTGTACGGCATGCGCTGCTCCTTTTTCAATCGTCCAAATAGATGCGCTCATCTCTGAGAAATGCCGGCTGCGGATTGCTTCTCGGAATAATAAATACTCCAAATGTCCTGCCGGATCCGGCTTCCTGATTATAATGGGTTTTCACCGGCGACCTGACGGGGCAAAGACAGAAAACCCACCCGTCAGTTTGCAATTTGCATACCATCGCACCTCCCAATTGCCGCGCAGTCAAACCGGCGTCCCGCGGATCCGGCTGTTAAAGAGGGCCTCCCCACACCTCCCCCCATGTCATTATCAAAACCAGCACAATCTGGTATCCTTTACCCACACGCTGCCAACTGGCCTCTTTTTTGCACCGATCATGGATCGGAGCGCCCCGGCACCCAACCACCCCTCGGAGGCGGATGTGTTTGTCCTTGTTGAACCTTTTCTGCAGAGAGACCTGGTCTTCCAACCCAACCTCGGAAACGCCCTCCTGATGGGCGCGGCCCGCCGGGCCGGCATGGACGCCAGGCTGATTCAGGGCCAGTTGAGCATCCTTCCGGATCTCTTTGATCGGGATGTCGAGGCAATCTTCTCCGCCCTGGCAGAACTTGACCCGCAAGCCCACCCAAACTATGCAGAGCTCCGCAATGCCGACCTGGGACAACTGCGCCAGCAAAGCGCGACCCTTCTGGAAACCTACTATCATCAGCAACCCCCCCGGGCATTCCTCGACCACCGCCGGATTAACCAGTATATTACGCATTACCTGTTCACCATTCAGGGAATCGAAGACCTCATCGCCGCCGGCCGGGAAGACCAGGTGCCCCTGATCAAGCGCTGCGCGGAGGGGATCCTGTCCCTCAATCCGGATTTGATCGGCTTTTCAGCCCCCTACCGGTTTGACGCCCTCGGCCAAGCCATCCGCAAGGAGATCAAACAGCGCAGCGCTGTTCCCATCGTCATCGGCGGGAGCTTCACACCCTTCATTTTCCCATCCCGCTATGCAGAAGTCTTTGCCGCCCAGCACATGGATTACCTGATTGTAGGCGAGGGGGACCTCGCCTTTCCCCGGCTGGTTGAAGCCCTTCAGAACAACGCCCCGCCGAACAACATCCCTAATGTCTACTACCGGGCAGGAGACAGCGTCCGAGGCACACCGCCGGAGATCGTCCAGGATCTGGACAGCCTGCCCTTCCCGGATTTCACCCCCTTTGACCTGGATCACTACTTCACCCCGGAACGGGTTTTGCCCATCCAGACCAGCCGGGGCTGCTCCTGGCAGCGCTGCGCCTTCTGCTCCCACGAAGCCTACGCCCAGGGGGTCTACCGAACCCTGTCCATCCCCCGGGTCCTCGCGATGATCGAATATCTCAAACAAACCCATCACACGAGCTGCTTCAATTTCCATGACGCTGAAATTCCACCGGGCCGCCTTGAGGAAATCAGCGCGGGCATCCTGCAAACCCCCACCCTGCAAGGGCAGATCATCTTCAAGATCCTGGCCCGTTTGGAAGACGGGTTCCTCAAACCAGGACTGCTGGAAAAGCTGCACGCCGCCGGGCTGCGGTCCGTCAACTGGGGCATGGAATCCGCCAACCAGCGGGTGATCAACCGCATGCGCAAGGGGATTGATGTCAACAACGCCGGAAAGATCCTCAAAGCCTCCCACAAGGCCGGCATCAGCAACGCCGTTTTCATCATCTGGGGCTTTCCTGGGGAAACCCCGGAGGAGCGCCAGGACACCCTCGATTTCATCCGCACCCATCAGGACAGCATTGACATCGTCATTTCCAGCCCCTTCATGTTCAGCCCCTTTGCGCCCATTGGAAAGCATCCCGAAAAATGGGGCCTGATCCTCCGGGAGGACGTCGTCTGGCAGTCAGAGGACGGTGTCTTCACCCGGGAAAAAACCCTGGCTCTGGGACAAAAGCTGCACCGGCAGGTCCTCCTGGGGAAGATCTCCGGCAGACACACAGAAACCCTGGGCCGGTATATTGACATCTGGCCCAAGGAAGCCCTGATCATGATTATGAACAATCACGGCTGGGTGCGCCCGGACACTTTGGAAACCCTGTTGGCAGAAGAGCGCGATCTCCAGCTTTATCCCCTCATCACCGGCACTCTGAAGGCGACCGAAGGAAAACGCAGCTTTACATTCTATGACTATGGCAGAGCCTTCTACTTTGACGCCTACTTCGATGAAACCCATGCGGTTTCCCCCCTCCAGGAGCGGCTGATTGAACTTTCAGACGGTACCCGCTCGCTTCAGACCCTCCGCACCATCATCCAGGAGGAATTCAACAGGACCCTCTCCCCGGATGAGACGGCAGACCGGGTGGAAGATTTCTTCCGGACCGTCTTTCAAAACCAATGGGGATTGGCCTTCCGGGTCCCCTTCAGGCCCAAACCCCGTCAGCCTGAGCGAGAGATTCCCGCTTAATTAAACTATACGAATTAACTCCAAAGCCCGCTCCCCGCTATCCCTCCCGGATGTGCAGAGTCTGCCAATCCGGCGCGAAGCGCGCCAGGGCGGACTCAAAGGCCGCGCGGTGTTTCTCGGCCGCGTGGACCACGCCGGAATTATTGCACACCAAACCATACACCCCCTCCTCAACCTGCACCAGCCGCAGCCCTCCTGAAAACCAGGTCTGGTAGTCATGACGCGGGATGATCTCCTGCAGGTGCTCCCGGAACGCTGCCCAGAAGGAAACCGGGGGTTGTTCCCCGCCATCCTCTTGGCCCCCACCCCTCAGCCGCGGTCCCTCCTGGGCTCCCCCTGCAAAGCCCTCCAGCCCCTCCCGCAGGCGCTGGAGGGCCTCCCAGTCATACGCTCGCAGCGCGCCATACACCGCGTTTTGCCGGTCATCCCGGCTGTAATAGGACATGTCAAAGGTTGTCCGGTCCGCCAGACAGGTCAGCACCAGGTCCAGCGGGCAGGCCAGCAGGGGTCTGAGATGCTCCGGCCCGGGCCGCTGTTTTTGGATGGCTTTGAAGTGGGCATAGCCGGGAGGATCATGCACCGCGGATTGCAGATAGCCTTCCAGGATCCAGGCCGCTGTATCACCACGACAGTTTTTCGGAATAGGCTGGTCCAGCAAACCGATCAGCATTTCCAACAGTGTGTTTTGTGTTGTTTCCCTCCCTTCCAGAGCTTCCCCGCTAGTCGGGGGAGAATCTTGGAAGGCGGGCATCTGATGCAGTATTTGCGGAATTTTAAAGATCTTAAGAATCTTTAAAAGCTTGTCAGGGGCTAAACCTTTTTCGGGGTTGAGATTGTCAAAGGCTACATGTTTTTCATCACCGGGGTTGTCAGAAGCTAAAGCTTTTTCCGGGTTGAGGTTGTCATTGGCTAAATCTTTTTTTCTTCTCAGATTGACAAAGGCTAAAACATTTTGATAGTTGAGATCGTCAAAGGCTAAACATTTTTCCAGATTGAGGTTGTCAAAGGCTAAATCTTTTTCGTTTTCAAGGGCATCGAAGATCCGGCCGAGGAGCGCATAGACAGTTTTCAGGCCGTGTGCATCCAGGGGGTGGCCCTTCTCGAGGACCTCCAGGGCCCTTGCAAGGACTGCCAACCCGTCTCCGGGAGTTGAGAAGAGGGTGTAGAGGGCCGCCTGGTGGTGGGGCAAAAGCGGGTTCCGTTTCAGGCCGATGGTGTAGGTGTTCTTCTTCCCCTTTTTGTTCTCCTGAGGTTGGAAGAGCAGCGCCAACTGGGCTCGTTTTTGGGCCAGCTTGCGGGCTGCAGCCGATTTGCGGCTGTTGATCCCGTTCCCCCGGGGGAAAGCCAGGGCCAGGGTGGACCTGCCCACCCAGCGGGCGATGTGTTTGGCTCCGCCGGTCAGGTTGAAGGTCGTGCGGTCGCGATAGGTCAGGGGCAGGCACATCAGATAGGCTGCCATCTCATGATGCCCCACAATGGGCAGCAGTTCCCGGAACCAGTACCAGGGAATGGTCAGAAAGGAATCCAGGGGGTTGATCAGGTCAAATTGCAGTTTTTCCACCTTCCCCAGCAGTTCCTTGGGCAGGGGGCCGTAGACTTGGAACAGAAGGTCGCGCAAGGTGGGGGTCCGGTCTTTGAAGCGGTCCGTCTTGCCGGGGGTGCGGTAGGGTTTTTCGCTGGCGATGTCCGAAAGGGCGAGCTTGTCAAGGGCTTCCAGGAGCTGGGGCAGGCTGGCGCCCTCCTCCTTGCTGCGGGCGATGTACTGCAGCAGGTCCTCGGCGTCGCCGGGGGTCAGGCGCAGGGGCGGCAGGTCATAGCGGTTGGCCTTTTGCTGATAATGGTCGTCCACCACCTCACAGCCCTGGTTGGATTTTTCAAAGAGGGGCGACTCCTCCAGATGGCGGATGATGGTGCGCTGGGACATGGCGCACCAGCGTGCGATGTCCACATAGCGCGTTTGGACGGCATGGGCCTGGCAATAGCGGGAGAGATCGGTTTTCACCTCCCCATCCGATTCCTGAAGCTGATGGAGGTAGAAGAGCTGTTCCAGTGCGACGCGCAGGATCACCTGATGCACGCCGGCATAGGGTATCCACCGCAGGAGGTACGATGGGATCGTGATCACATTTTTCCGGTTGATCAGGGCATCAATGGCGCCCTGGTCACTGGCCGAAAAAGTCAACGAATCCATTCACACCTCTGACTTGACAAGCATGTGAAGGTCTGATATATTAAACACATAACACACCTCGGTAGCGACGAGATTACAAATTACCAACCAAAGACCTGTTGCAGCAGGTCTTTTTTGGTTTAATCCGGGCCGCAAGCGGCGGCTGCTGTTCCGGCGCTGCGGCGGTTCACAAAGCTTCTCTTACTTAATTCACGTCATCCTGTTCCTCTTTTCGGTGCGAGCTGCATGGATCGGCCTCGCCTGGGCCGTCTGCCGCAAGGTGGGACATCCTGTGGGAGATGCGGTTGTTTCGGGAGCTTGACAGGGGGTGGGTTCCATGATACATTAAATGCAACACCAGACCTCGTCAGCACGGGTTTATATGGCATCATCCAAAGGCTTGCGGCAACAAGCCTTTTTGGTTTAAGCCCCCTGGCCCGGCAAGGGGGTGTTCCCCACAGCAGGATCAGGGTTTGGGCGGTTATCTTCCAGAGTGCGATTTGCAGCTATGTCATACACGCTCCTCTAATGGTGAGTTGGTGCGTTTGGGCCAAGGGTTCTGCTGGCTTTTTTTCATCGCCTGGGGGCCTTGACACCTATTTTACATCATGATATATTAAATGCACAACAGAACCTTGTGCCCACAGGGTTTCAAACGTTTACCAAACAAGGACCTGCGCCAACAGGTCTTTTTGGTTTAATGATGTAATCCTTAGTTTATCATGAAACAAATTGAATCACAAGGATAAGACCGCCCCATTTTCCGGCGGGTGGGTGAATGGTGTCGGGCGCCCTTCCAAGAGGCCCCTGGCGGCGGAAACCCGCTGCTTGATGGCTCTGATAGATGGCGCTGTGAAGCCCGAAAACAGAACCTATGTTCTAATTATAAACCTGTTTTTGTTTCTTGGCAAGGGGGATATGGAAATATTTCCATGGTTTTCACAACCAATGATTGTCAAACGGGAGCGAGTCAAAAAGGGATCTCCCTTCGAACTCCGGCCTTGTCCCCATTCCCAGATCATTGTCCACCCCCAGCAGAATGGATGGTATCCGCCGCCAGGTTTGGGTAATGTAGCGGCGTACACTTCTTTCGATTTTCACTGAAGCGCATTTCGATTATACTGAATAGGCAAACCGGGATGCTGCTGAGAAATTCCGCAGGTTTTACTGGCAGTGGAACGGACAACGAATTGGGTTCAGGGCCTGGGTTCGGGCGAGGCCAACCGGATGGTCTTTTCAACCCTTGAGATTGGGTAGCGACATATTGTAGATCAATGAATTAATTAACTTTGGATTTTAATCTATGCTATATACCAACAGACGATGAAACTTAAGCAAATCGGCGAGATCCTTATCAGATTGTTGGGATGGATATTGATTCTTTTTTCCTTGGGATTATATCTGTTTGACATCAATGGGAATAGTTTTTCGGGTTTCAGCCTTCTATTGCTGTTTTGGGGCGGTTTTTTTGCTCGGTTTCGGCCTCCCTTGCAGGGTGATTTTCATTTAAACTTCAAACGGGTGCGGAATTTTCTGTTGGTATTTTTTGTTTTATTCTTTCTGACGTTTTTTTACCAATATTGGTTTTATCAGGATTTTGGATTTTACGAAAATGATTATGAGACAGTTGCTCCTGTCCTCGATTGGGACTGGAATGGTCTTTTCACGTCAATTTTTGAGCGCTTGCACACGCAGTTTTCCCCGCAATCTTTTTCGATTGTGACTGTTCAGTTATTCTCCTTTTTCGGTTACCAGGCCGCAGGGCTGCAGGGGGTTTATTTATTGTCTTGTTGTGTTTTATCCATGATATCTGTGACCATTTTTTACCTCATTAGAAAATTGTTCAAGCATACCCTGATTGCATTGATTGGCGCGATTCTGTTTATCGTTTTTCCGTCTGTTATGTTTCCGCAGTTGCTGTTTATTGTCTTTTCCAAGCAGATGGGTTTATTATTTTTCTTACTTAGCCTGACCTTTTTCCTTCACAAACGGCAGCTTGGATTTACACTCTTTATGCTACTAGCCCTCTTTCTTGCCCGGGAATATGCGGTTCTGTTTTTGATCCTGCCGTTGTTTTCTCTTTCCCGATCATTAACATTTCGACCTTCCAACTACGCGAAGCATTCATTGGGAGTTATTGCTCTTTTCTGTGCTGTGGTTGTTATTCAATATTGGGGTGAGCCCAACTTCAATCTGGTCAATGACGTCTTCTATTTGTTCCTTTTCCCTGTGCGTCCTGTAAAGGATTTTTTCAACGGAGTATATTATTTTTCGCTTAAGAACTTTGCACAGAATCCGACTGCACTCATCCAACATTTTTCTCCTTTGTTGTTGTTTGCCTTTGCGCTGATACCTCTACTCCTCACTGTTTTTTATTGGATAATGCAAAGGAAGACACCCCCTCGGCGTAAGCTTGCACGGCGTCATTACGCCATGCATACATCCATCCTGTCCATTGAGTTCAGTCTGAGCCCAATCGCACTGCGCGCGTTAATATTTCTTTTTATCGGCTTTCTCATGTGGATGTATGCTTACTCAGGTTTTCCAGGGGTTGTGTATGTGGGCGGAATACATACCACAAACTCGTGGACCAATCTCGTGAGCGTATTTCCAATCACATTGGTTTTCTGTGGTTCCTTTGCCTTTTTGTTTTTTGCAGTCAGGAAGCGATTTCTGAAAACGTTGTTGCTATTTTTGACGGTCGGATACCTGGGTTTATTAGGCGCCCATCGTTTGCAGGTGCAACAGAACATCGCGCAGGGATGGGAAAGGCAGCAGTGGCTTTGGTCCAACAGTATCGCAGAACTCCCAGCGCTTGATCCGGATTTGAACATCGAGATCAACGTCTTATCCAAGCGGATGTTGCATGCATTTGATGACGGTTCCTCACTGGTGATGTCTTGCGATTTACTGCCTTATTTATTTGAAAAGCCAGATCGGTGGGATAATTATCCTGCGCTTGAATTCACCTATGGAATCAAGCCCAATTACCAAGATGAACGCGATGGGGCCGCCTCCACAGTATTGCTGGAGCTTCACAATGGCAGGTTGTCGCTCGATCCTGATTCAGTTGGAGACAGCGCAGTGTTGGATGTGTCAACACGGATCTCGGTTGAATCATTGGAAAAGAAAGCGTTATTTCCGTTTGTCTATAATGAAGACCTCGTTGGGATTCCTCTGCCGGAGTTGATGGAAGCAGGGCAGGCAAGTAATGAATAACACTGGATGGATTGAACGGAATTGGAGAGATACCATTTTCCCAATTATTCTGCTGGGGTGTCTTATCCTTTTCTCTCATTTCTTATTTGCATCCGATTTTGGACTCATTGGAGATGATGCATGGCGCGTTGTGCATCCCTATAGATTTCCCCTGACCATTAAGACGGTAATTCCCACCCTGCTCAAAGAATTCTCAATTTTTTTAGAAGGAAGACCGTTGGGTTTCTTTATTCCGCAACTCTTGGTCAGTGTGTTTCGTGTGTTTAAGAGTTTGCCGGGAATTTTCTATCTTGGGTCATCTGTCCTTATTCTCAACGCGGCGCTCTTCTATGCAATTGTATTTCGACTTTCCAGGAACCGTTTTTTATCCTTTTTAAGCGCTGTAATTTTTTCTGTCTACCCTGCGGATACAACGCAATCTTTTCTGACCCATATTTTTCATATCCAAACCGCTCTGACGTTTTTGTTGCTTGCTTTTCTTTCTTATCTGCATCGTCAAAAGTGGCTGGCTTTTGTTTTTGCTGCGTGTGTTTTGTTGGATTACGAAACGCCCTATTGGCTGTTCATTGTTGCCCCCTTACTCGAGAGCGATTTTGTTTTCAACAAAACATTGCGCAAGAAACTCTTGTCCCACAGCGCCCTGATGGTTGTTTTGTTTGCGGTGTATTTTGTTATCCGGATCTTTGCGGGGGAGAACCGGATGGACATGTTGGTGGGAGGTTCTTATCAGGGGCTCAGCTTTGTTGATCTTCCTTTAAACACCGTTTTTGTGATGGCGATCGGACCGTTTTACAGCCTTTTTTCCTTTCTGGCCGGTCCCTATGATGCGTTGCGCCATTTGACCATCACCACGCTGGTGGGCATTGGATTGTCTCTGAGCGTGTTTTATGTGATTCTTTCCCTTTTTTTTCAACAACCCGCACAGGCATGCCGGGTGCGGTTAACCATTGTTAAGGGGCTGGTGGTATCTTCGGATCCGTCCGTGATCGGAGCGCTCAAGTTGATCAGGCTGGCTGTTATTGCTTTTCCTTTCACGTATGTGATGGCAATTCATCTGCAGGGTGGACCAATTGTCCTGGGCAAAACAACGTCTGTTCATATGACGTCTGCTTTCCCGGGCGCCTTGTTAGTTGCTTCCTTGTTGTATATTTTTTATTACTGGTTGTCAAAGAAGGGGTTCAGAACCTGGGCGCTTCTTGGCATGGCCGGTTTCTTGAGCATCATTTTTGGTTATCGGTTGTGGATCCAGCAGGATTACCGGTTAGCTTCTCTCAAGTTTTCAAGAATGGCGGCTCAGGTCCTGCCGCAAATTCAGGATGTTGGCCCGGACACCCTGGTTATTGTGGATGCGAGACCGTTGGAGGATACAACGTATTACCCCGCTTACGGGAACACGTTTGTTTTCTTTTCAATGCTCAATAATATCTATGCTCTTCCCCCGGAGTTTCAACCGGATCTTGCCATCCTTCACGGCCCATCCCAAGTTGATCAGGAGTTTTATTTTTCGGAGGGAAATTATTATTTTGACACCCAGGTATTCCATCCGGGGAGAGGAGCGCATCGCATTGAGGATGGGGGTGTGATCTTAATCACCTGGGATGGCGAGCAATTCGTCCGTCAATATGAGGAGTCATTTTACAATGATATTTCCCTCAAACCCCATGGAGTTCCTACCCTTCCTGATTTTCAACGGACATCCGTTTTTGATTGGTATTATTATCCCGAGTTACAGGATCTTTCCGGTCCTTTGGAACATCCTGTCATTTGGAACTCGGAATAGCCGCCTTTTGATTCGGCGCTGGTCTTTTCAGTAGCCTTGTTTACTAATACCAACCTGAATCACGGGGCTTATCACAGGAGTTTCCCATGACCATCACCCAACGTCCCTATCACTATCCTGAAGACTACGCCCGGATCAGCGCATTTCTGATCCGCCACCACCGCCCGGACAACCGGGACGGCAACTGGCTGGAGCCGACCTGGGAGTATATGCATTTTCATCCAGCTCTGAACACAGCGGCCCTGAACCGGATTGGGATCTGGGAGGATTCCGGCGAGATTGTGGCGGCGGTTCATTTCGAGACGGATCTGGGAGAGGCTTTCTTTCAGTTCGATCCGGACTATCGCCGCCTGCGCACGGCTATGCTGGATTATGCGGAGGAGCGGCTTTGGGGCCGCCGGGGAGAAGACGGGGGCAATTATCTGGCCGCCTTTGTCAATGATGGGGATGCGCCTTTCACGGAGTTGGTCCGGTCCCGCGGCTATGTGCAGAAACCCGCGTGGTCCCGCCCGATGTCCCGGTACACAATTCGCGATCCCTTTCCGGAGATCACCCTGCCGGAGGGCTTCCGGCTGACCAGCCTGGCCGAAGAGCCGGATTGGGGCAAGGTGCACCAGGTCCTGTGGCGGGGCTTTGACCATGGTGATAATCCGCCTATGACGGCGGAGGCGTTGGAAGACCGGCGGAAGATGTTTGATACGCCCAGGGCCCGGCGCGATCTCAAGATCATCGTAAAAGCGCCTAATGGGGAATTTGCTGCCTTCTGCGGCATGTTTTATGAAGATGTGAACCGCTATGCCTATGTGGAACCGGTGGCCACCGACCCGCGCTACCGCCGGATGGGTTTGGGCCGGGCGGCGGTTCTGGAAGGCATCCGCCGCTGCGGCGCCCTGGGCGCTGTGGAAGCCTATGTCGGCTCCCACCAGCCCTTCTATCTGTCATTTGGTTTCGAGGTTGTCCATACCGACGTCTGCTGGGTGAAATACCGGGAGGCGTAGAAGCGCCAGCCACTGAGCAGAAGAAGGGGCATCAGGAATCTGTCAACAGTGGTCCGGTGCGGTTTTATCGCGCAGAATGCCACGGTAAAGAGCCCGCGTTGAGGAGCTCCTGCCCTGAACGCGGCTTGGTTCACCCCGAGACACGCCGCGGGGGTGGTGGCCTGCAGCGCTCAATCAGGCCTTGCCGCTGACGTGTCTCCGGCATTCAGAAGCGCCGATCTTTTGAGCATCTTGTCCTTGGAAGAGGAACAGGGATTTGCCCATGGTCGGTAAGCCGCGCCATTCGTCCTGACATGCCCTTTAAATAGTATTTAAAAAAACACAAATTATGTTATAATAATGTTATAATAGCCTGCTGGCAATTTTTGGAAGGAGGGGTAATAAAGCAATTTAATCCGTTTCCATTGTCTATTCACAGAATTTTATGGAGGGTGTTTTATGTGTGAGAGAAAAGGTTGGGCGATTTTTTTCCGTGCGTTCCTGCTGACCATGATGGTGTTGGTTGTCTTTGCGGTAGGAGAAACCATTGCACAAACTGGCGCAGGGGATATCACGATTTACTTCAAGGATTTGCAGGGGAACGATATTTCTGTCGGACAGGATGTCAGGGGAGAGGTGTGGGGAGTCTCCCAGCCGAAGGGCGGCGGTAGTTACACTTGGCACTATATGCACAAAGATGCGGTGAATGTCGGCGGTGTGGCAACAGCCACATGGACGCAAGCTGAGATTGATGCTGAGATAGACCTGACGGCCAATAATTTCTGGTTTGTTCTCACGGCCTGGGGCGGCGATCCGGCCGCAAACACCCAGGTTGAAACCGAGAGCAGCGGCCTTTGGGGGCAGTTCATGCAATATGATCCGACTCTGCCGGCCTACAGCGTGGAGATGCGGACCATCACCGAGGGTGGGTTTCCCGGCCACGCCTTTTCCTATTTCCCTTCACCTCAGGGCGTTTTTTACGAGCTGGACCTGACGGGCGTCAGCTATGTCAATTTCTGGGCGGCCGTGAATATTACCTATAAGGACTGTCCGCATCATTATCAGCCTGTCATCACTGCGGTCAAAAAGGCGTCCATGGAAAGCGAGGGTTACAGTTTTTCATTCAACGCTGTGGATGAATTGCTGACCATCACCAACACGGCCACCGGCTTTGATGAAACCTACAGCGCCAGGGAAGATGGCGAAGGCGGCTATATTCTGGAGCTTGAGTATCTGGGCGATGGCGCGGTCTCGTACAACGCGGAGACTCAACAGCTTTTCGTGACCATAGATTATGATGCCTTTGGATTGAGTGATGGTGAGACGTTTTTTGTTCTCCCGGAGTTCCAGATGGATTTGGATAATCCTAATTATGGCAGCTATTCCGATCTCACGGCCTACGCTTCCTTTGGGTATGTGACACATGCCCTGAACCCCAATATTGTTCGATCCCATACCTTGCTTTTGACAACGGTTTCGAAGTAAACAAGGCGTTAAAACCACAATAATAACAAAGGCCGTTCATCCTTGGAGCGGCCTTTGTGTAGTTAATTGTTTACTGAAAAGAGGCCGTAGGCCGTGCAGCGGTTTTCTGCGGTCCATTTCCTCAGATGTGCAAGCTCCCCTCCGCCGGGTTGCCCCATTGGCTCCGGGAGCGGCCTCAGGCCCGGCTGCTGAAACAGAGAGTGCCGAGGGAAAAGAGGAAGATCGTAGCGAAGAGGTGCAGGGGCAGCCATACGGCGCTGAGGACGCCATCCAGGTTCCCGATATTGGCGATGAAGAGGCCCGCCATCAGCAGGGAAACCCCGATCAGGGTCAGGAAGCTTGCCCGGCCGATATCCCGGCCTTGCTTTTCATCCACCCACCCTTGTTCCTTTCCCTGGAGCTTGCTCAGCCCCCAAAAGGCCAGGGCCAGACCATAGGGAAAAAGGAGGGTCAGGCTGCCGATCAGGGAATGCGTCACCAGGTTCCAGGCCCGGGGCACCACGAAGGCCAGGCTGGTTGTCGCCAGGCCCAACAGACCGCAGATCAGCCCCACAGCCTGCACGGTCAGGAAGAGATTGCTGTCCAGGGCCACCCGGACGGGCTTTTCCCGCAGGAAGAACCCGGAGAGATGCAGATAGAGGAACAGCAGCCCGATGATGAGCTGGCCGGACATAATGGGGATCACCAGGCGCCATTCCGGCTGGTCCAGGCCGTGGGTATATTGCTTGTGGATGTCGCCCAGAAGGGCCACATCGGCAAAGACCATCAGCAAGGCCAGGACGCCGAGAAGGATCAGCATCAGGGGGAAGGGGGCGAACTTTTCGCGGCCCTTCAGGTGGAGCGCCGCCTGGAGCAGGCTGGTCAGGCAGAAGCCCAGGTAGACCACCAGGCTGATTCCCACCCAGGTCAGCGCGGCCTCTTCGGCCGCGGCCAATGGTGCAAAGGCTTCCATCTGGGGACGCAGCTGCAGGAACACAACGGCGTCAAAGGCGAAGAAGGCGATGGAAAGACCCCCCAGGATGCTGTTCACGATGCGCAGGAGCTTTTGCGGTTGTTTCATTGTTCGTCCTCCTCACAGACGAGATAGAAGATATCCTCAACCCGCGCATTGAAGAAGCGGGCGATCTTGAGGGCCAGGAGGGTGGAGGGGTTGAATTTTCCGGTTTCGATGGAGTGGATGGTGAGGCGGCTGACCCCGACCGCGTTGGCCAGGGCCTGCTGGGAGATCTCATCATGGTCAAAACGGTATTTTCGCAGATGGTTTTCGAGTTTCAAGGCCGTCCTCCCGATGGGACTTATATATAATGCTATACATAATGTATAGTATTATATACTTAATGTCAAGTGGGAGGATGAAGGATAAATGGAGGAAACAGGCCTTTCGTTTCTTACCGGATGACAACTAAACCAACAAAATACAAGCCTCCCTAACCCATTCCCGTTGGGGAAAGCCCTTTTCCCCTCGGTAGAATTAAAAGAAAACCGGCATTTCGGTATGATGCTGAGATAACCGGTCCTTCAGCAGTGTCCTTCCGGGGTTTTTCCGAAAGGATAACAGCACGAAAGGCAATCTTATGATGATTCCTCGAAAATCAAAGTCCGTCGTCATGGTCATGGTGGCAATATTTACCCTCTTCAGTCTCCAAAACTCCCGCGCTCTGCCCGCCGAAGCCCGGCCAGCACCGGCCGCGGAACCGGCGGAGTCTACCTGTGGTGAAGTTGTCCTTCGAGACAGTGGTGAAATGCAGATTCCTGTTCCCGACATATGTAAAGACAGCCTTTGCCGGATTTTGGTGGGCACCAACGCCTCCCTGGGGGATTTCGGCCCGGGATATCTGATGGATATTTTTTACATGCAGGATACAATGGATGGATCCTGGATCGGCGGACCTAACCTGACCCATAAGGGCATTTCTTTCTCCGCTGGCGGAGGGGTGAATGGCGATCTCAATGAAGAGGGCGTTTTTATTGGGGGCGTCACCGCCGATGGCGGCTCTCTTTCCATTCTTGATGACAGCACTTTTGAACATTCATCTGACACCTGGACCATATCTGACGACTGGGTTGGCGGACCGGTCACGGCTTTTTAAGGGCTGGGTTTCAGTGAGGGAGCGGGAGTCAATGGTGATATTGGCCAGGAGTGGATCTTCTACGCAGGGGGAACCGGTTCGGGGGGATATGTGCATCTCTTCGATGATTATTCCGACAGGGACCCGGATGTTTGGGCGCTTGAGCTGGTCACAGATGAGGCCCTGACCTCTGTGACGCTTCATATTTGTCCTCAGACAGCCTGTTTTGAGTCAACTTATGCGGTCGATGGAGAATATGCCATCGATATTCCCAGCATCTGTTATGATAATTTTTGTTCCATTTTTCGCTGGACAGATGCGGTTTCGGTTGGTGTTTTTTTGTCGGGCTTCACATGGCCGGTGTATATCCGGCAGGATTTTTCTGATGGGAGCTGGATGGCAGGCCTGAATACAGACATCAACGGCTTTCCTTTCAGCGAAGGTATGGGCATGAATGGCAATGTGGTTGAGGATGGAATTTTGGAAGGCCTCCCGACGACCAATGGCGGGTATGCAAGCCTGTTCGATGACTCGTTCTCAATGGAGTTCAGCCCGGATCAATGGACGGTGGACTTTAAAAGCGCCATTGACATCACTGAGGCCGAGTTCCACATCTGTACGGAGCTCTGCGAAGAGTACCGCTTTGCGATCGCTGTGCAGGACGAGGCGATCTACCTGCCTGTTCTGATTCGCTGAAGGGGCTTCTTTCTCTCATCGAATAATTTTGGGTCATGATGTTACCTGGATGAACGTATTTTCTTCATCCAGGTAAGTGTTTTTAACAAAAATTTGACGGAACTGGCAGATGAACCTTAAAAGCAGCATTTAGACACCTGTGGAGACCGCCGGTGTGACCCAAAGATGCGATCCTGCGGATCTATTTGGTCTGTTTCGATCGGTGAACCTGGGATACAATTGAAATCCCATGATCAACGAACACCAGCAGGGAGATTTCACTTTGAAGAAGATTTTGACAGCGGGCTTCATTTTTGTGCTTCTGGCGGCTGCGGCCCTTCCGGCCCGCCCCACCCACCCGGTGATGGCGTCGGACCGAATGACGGCCCCCGGCCCGGCTGTGGAAAACAGGGATGTCCGCAGCGCAGCCGAATGGGACGCCGGCGCTCCGGCAGCCCCGCCGCTGGGCCTGCTGGCGGACATGTCGCCGCCGCCTCTTCCAGAAGGCAGCGTCCCCCCTGAGGCGGGAAGTGAGAACACCCTGTTTGCCGTAAATCTCATCACGACCGGCGCCCAGCCCCGGAGTTTTGATTGCAATACGGTGACGGATGTGCCGGCCGCGGAATGTGAGGCGCTGCGGTCTTTTTACGAGAGCACCGGCGGCACGGGCTGGTATAACGATACCGGCTGGCTGGCTGCCACTGCGGTCGAAGACTGGTATGGCGTTACCGTGACTGACGGGCATGTTGATAAACTGCAGATATCGTCAAATAATTTGATCGGAACCCTGCCACCGGAGCTGGCCAGTCTGTCTTACCTTACTTCTCTGGTGCTGCCCGGCAACAGCCTGTCCGGATCTCTCCCCGCAGCCCTGGGTGATCTTTCTGCACTGAAAGCTCTGAACCTGGGATCCAACCAATTCAGCGGGGTGATCCCAACGGAATTGGGAAACCTGACCGATTTGGTGTCACTGGATTTCTTCGGAAATCAACTCAGTGGTTCACTGCCAGAAAGCATTGGAAAATTAACTGCCCTGACGTATCTTGATCTTTCTTACAACCAGTTCAGTGGTTCCCTGCCGGCAAGTATGGGCAATCTGACGGCCCTGGTCAGTCTTTACCTCTTCACCAACCAGTTCAGCGGGTCCATTCCCCCCTCTTTTGGCAATTTCTCAGATCTGTTATTCTTAAATCTCAGGACCAATCGCCTGACAGGGCCCATCCCACCAGAACTTGGAAACCTTTCCAATTTAACCTCGTTGAATCTGAGTGTAAATCAACTCGATGGACCGATCCCCCCTGAGCTGGCCAGTCTATCCAATTTGACCTATTTAAATCTTTCCTTCAATTATTTAGGTGAGTCCATTCCGTCAGGGTTGGGGAATCTTTCCAATATATCCATCTTGGATCTGAGGGGTAACTCTTTTACGGATGTGATCCCGTCTGAACTGGGGAACCTGTCCAGTCTGGTGTATTTGGACCTCTCTTCCAACGCACTTGAGGGTGCCATCCCTGCATCCCTGGGCAATCTTCATCAATTGCAAAAACTCTATTTATACAGCAACAATCTCAGCGGTTCGATCCCGACCGAACTGGGGAACCTGACTCATCTGGTCCATTTGCTGCTTGATTCCAATGAATTGACCGGCCCCATCCCCCCATCATTGGGGAACCTGGACAACCTGGAGGCGCTGTACCTGTTTGGCAACCAGTTAAGCGGGACCATCCCCCCCGAGTTGGGCGGCATGTCCAGCCTGACCAGCCTGGCATTAATGTACAACCAGCTGTCAGGTTCCATTCCACCTGAGCTGGGGAATCTGTCAACTCTGACGCAGCTTTATCTTCATTCCAATCAGCTCACAGGCACCATCCCGCCGGCGCTGGCCAATCTGACAAATGCGGAATACTTCTATCTGTATGACAATCAACTGACCGGGACGATCCCGCCGGAACTGGGGGCGCTGTCCAATGTGGTCTATTTTTCTCTGAGGGATAACCAGCTCACCGGATCGATCCCGCCCGAACTGGGGAATCTGGGGGTTTCGTCCGGCAGCCCCAGCAAGCTCGTATGGCTGGTGCTCCAGGATAACCAATTAAGCGGTTCAATCCCGGCTGAGCTGGGCAGTCATATTAACCTGGAATACCTGTATCTGGACCATAACCAGTTCACGGGGGCCATCCCGGCTGCATTAGGCAATCTTACATTGATGAAGTGGCTGCTGTTGGGGACCAATCAGCTCAGCGGTGCGATTCCGCCCGAGCTGGGGGGCCTGACCCAGATGATCTGCCTGGATGTGCAGATCAATCAGCTCACGGGCGTGATCCCTGACACCTTTCAAAACCTGGCTGCTATGGAAAGGCTGATCCTGCGGGTCAATCAACTGGAAGGGCAGATCCCGGCGTGGCTGGGATCCCTGGATACCCTGGAGTGGCTGATAATAGAAAACAATCAGCTCACCGGGACAATCCCCCCCGAATTGGCCGATTTGCCTCATATTTACCGGCTGGCCCTGGGGGCCAATTTGTTGAGCGGCGGCATCCCGCCGGAATTGGGAGGCAATCAATCGCTGCAATACCTGGACCTGTTTGACAACCAGTTGACCGGCACGATCCCCCCTGAGCTGGGGGGGCTGGCCAACTTGCGGGGCCTCTACCTGACCCAAAACCAGCTGACAGGCGAAATCCCGGTTGAATTGGCCCAGTTGTCCAACCTCACCCACCTTTTCCTGGGTGAGAATCAACTCACCGGCGGCCTCCCGGCAGAGTTGGGAAATCTGAGCCAGATGAGTTACCTGCGCCTGGAATATAACGCTTATCTGGAGGGCGAGATCCCGGAATCCTTCACAAATCTAACCAAATTAAGTTATTTTTGGTTCTCGGAGACCGGCCTGTGCGAGCCAACCACAACCGCCTTCATGGACTGGAAGGCGGCGTTCCTCGCCTCGGGCGGTTATTGGGCGGGCACAGGACGTTGGTGCGGGGACGGTCTGACCTGCTATCTGCCCCTGGTGATCCGGTGATTTTGCTCTAGCCGACAGCGGCTCACCGACACCGGCTCACCGACAACAGCTATGGCGCCGGGCAGTTCTTTCCATCGTCAGTGATCGTCCAGCCGTCGTTGTTGATCATATTTGTTCGGGCAGCTTCGCCTGTGCAGTAGGTGCTGTCCCCGCCGTCAAAGGTGACGTTGGGCTGCAGGGTCTGGGCGTTCCAGCCAATCAGGAGGGCATCATAGTTGGCGGTGGAAAGGGCGGTGTTGGTAAACATGCTGCCTGCCGTGGTCAGCGAGGTGACATCCCACCCGCCCAGGTTTTGATCAAAGGCCAGGGGTTCACGATAGAAGGTATAGAACATGTAGCCCATGTTGGTCACATTGCCGGTGTCCCAGCCGCTGATATCCGCATTGAAGGCATAGGCGCTGGAGAACATCCAGCGCATGCTGGTCACCTGGCTCGTATCCCACCCCCCGATATCCTGATTGAAGACAATGGCGGTGTAGAACATGGAACCCATATCCGTCACATTGCTGGTGTTCCAGCCTCCGATATCCTGGTTGAAGGCATCTGTGTGGGCAAACATCCAGCTCATATCGGTGACGCTGCTGGTATTCCAGCTGCCGATGGGCTGATTGAAAGCGGCGGCGTAATAGAACATGTCACTCATATCGGTGACGCTGCTGGTATCCCAGGTGCTGATGTTCCCATTGAAGGCGTCGGTATAAGCAAACATCCATCTCATGTTGATGACATTGCTGACATCCCATGCCGCAAGGTCCTGATTGAATGCGCTGGTGAAGGCGAACATGTAATTCATAAAGATGACGCTGCTGACATCCCAGTTGCTGATATCCTGGTTGAAAGCATCTGCGTCCTTGAACATTTCAAACATATTGGTGACATGGCGAACATCCCAGCCGCTGATATCCTGATTGAAAGCAGCTGCATGGGAGAACATGCCCCCCATATTGGTGGCATTGCTGGTGTTCCAGCTCCCAATAGGCTGGTTGAAAACGCTGGCATTGTAGAACATATATCCCATATCGGTGATCGTGCTCACATCCCAGCCGCTGATATCCTGATTGAAAGCGGCGGCATCGCCAAACATGCCGTAGAGATCCGTCGTATGGCTCAGATCCGGTGTGTCGGAAGCCTGCCCGGCCAGATGGATGCATCCTGAAAAAGCCAGCCGCATGCTGGTCCATTGACTGCAGCCCCACTGCTCAATGGTCAGGACCTTTTCCTTATCGGTATCACCGTTGAAATAAATGCGGGGGAAGCCCGTGGTGGGATCGGTGCTGCCGACAATGCGGACGGTGTAAGTGCCGGGGGCGTCGTAGTTACAGGTATAGTCACCCGTTGCGCCTGTAACTTCATTGAAGGTGTCGCCGTCGCAGTCCACATTATAGCTGTACCCGCTGCCAAGAGTCGGAATGGTGAACTCCGTGTCGCCGGAGGGGCCCGGGTTGTCGGTCTTGACGGTCATTACAAAGTCATCCGCCGGATTATGGCAGTTTTTCCCGCCGTCGCTGATCGCCCAGCCATCCGCGTTGATCATGCGGCTTCTGGCGGTCTCAGCGGTGCAGTAAGTGCTGTAACCTGCACCAAAGGCAACGCCCGACTGCAGTGCTTGCGCGTCCCAGCCGATCAGGAGGGCATCATAATTGATGGTTGAAAGGCCTTTATTGGCAAACATGTTTACCGCATGGGTCAGCGAGGTGACATCCCATCCACCCAGGTTCTGATCAAAGGCGGTGGCATCCTGGAACATATAGCTCATATCCGTGACCTGGCCGGTATCCCACCCGCCGATAGGCTGGTTGAAGGCGCTGGCATAACGGAACATCCACCGCATATCGGTCACGCGGCTGACATCCCACCCGCTGATATCCTGATTGAAGCTGCTGGCGTTGTCAAACAACGACGTCATCTGGATGACGCTGCTGGTATCCCAGGCGCCGATATCCTGATTGAAGGCATAGGCATTCAGGAACATCATATTCATATGCCTGACACTGCCGGTATCCCATCCCCCGATGTCCTGATTAAAAGCAGCGGCGCCAGCGAACATCCGGGTCATATCGGTCACGCGGCTGGGACACCAGCCGCTGATATCCCGATTGAAGATGGTGGCGTTGGCGAACATATAGTTCATGTTGGTCACGGTGCTGGTGTCCCATCTGCTGATATCGCTGTTGAAATTGGAAGCACCAAAGAACATCCAGCTCAGGTCGGTCAGGTTGGAAAGTTCCGGATCGTCGGCTGTCTGTCCGGCGAGGTTGGCGCAGCCGTCAAAGGCATGGGCCATCGAGGTCCATTTGCCGGTGCCCCACTGTTCGATATACAGCAATTTGTCTTTATCACCGCTGCGGTCAAAAAAGATGCGCGGGAAGCCGGTCCCGGATCCGGTGTTATCCTTGATGCGGATGGTATAGGTGCCAGCCGCGGCGTATTCACAGGTGACGTCGCCCCCAACGCTGCTGAGCTCATCCGCGCCGTCATTATCACAGTCCACGTTATAGTTATAGCTCTCCCCGCTGTGGGTTGGGATGGTGAACTGTGTATCGGATGAGGTGCCGGGATTATCCGTTTTGACCGTGATCACAAAATCGTCCGGCGAGCCAGGCGGCAGCGGGTTGATCAGATAGGGCACATAGGTTGTTGAGGTGCAGTCTTTGCCACCGTCGGTGATGGTCCAGCCGTCGGCGTTGATCATGTGGTCTCGGGCAGCTTCGCCCAGGCAGTAGGTGCTGTCGCCGCCCTCAAAGGTGACATCCGGCTGCAGGTTTTGGGCATCCCATCCTTTCAGCAGGGCATCATAGTTGGGGCGTGAAAGGGCCATATATTCAAACATGTTCTCTGCATCCGTCAGGGATGTCACATCCCAATCGCCCAGGTCCTGATCGAAGGCATCCGCTCCATAGAACATGGCATACATGCTGGTGACCTGGCTGGTGTCCCAACCCCCGATATCCTGATCAAAAAGATGGGTGTGGGCAAACATCCAGCCCATATCGTTCACGCGGCTGGTATCCCAATCCCCAATATCCTGATTGAAGGCACTGGCGCCGTGGAACATGCTGTACATGGTGGTCACCTGGCTGGTATCCCACCCGCCAATATCGGCGTTGAAGGCGTGTGTATAAGAAAACATATAACCCATGGAAGTCACACTGCTGGTGTCCCAGCCGCTGATGTCGGCATTGAAGGTATCCGCCCCATCAAACATGGCATACATGTTTGTGACGCGGCTGACATCCCATCCGCCAATAACCCGATTGAAGGCTTCAGCATGCTGAAACATCCAGGCCATGTCGGTCACGCTGCTCGTATCCCAACCGCCGACTCTGCCGTTGAAGGCATCCGTATAAGCAAACATGCCGCTCATATCCGTGACCGCGCTCGTATCCCAGACGCTGAGGTCCTGATTGAAGGCCTGGGCATGATCAAACATCTGGCTCATGTTGGTGACGCTGCTGGTATCCCAGCTGCTGAGATCCTGATTGAAGGCGCCGGTGCTGGCGAACATGCCGGCTATATTGGTGACATGGCTGGTGTTCCAGTCGCTGAGATCGGCATTGAAAACATCAGTGTGGCTGAACATCCCCGAAAGATCCGTGACATGGGTAAGGTTGGGGGTGTCAGATGGCTGCCCAGATAGATTATGACAGCCTGAAAAAGCGGAAGACATGGACGTCCACTTGCCTGTCCCCCACTGTTTCACTGCCAGGAGTTTATCTCGATCATCATTGCTGGTGGTGAAATAGAGGCGGGGGAAGCCTGTCCCATCGCCGTTATTATCTTTGATGCGGATGGTGTAGGTGCCGGCGGCGGCGTAATTGCAGGTATAGGCATCGACTGCGCCGGTGATCTCATCCGTGCCGTCGTTGTTGCAGTCCACGTTGAAGTTGTAGGTTTCACCCCAGTGGACTGGGATGGTGAACTGGGTACTGCCGGACGTGCCGGGATTATCCGTCTTGACCGTGATGACGAAATCATCCGGTGAAGGACAGCTTTTCCCCTCATCTATAATTTCCCATCCATCACTGGCAATCATATTGGCGCGGGCGGTTTCGCCCAGACAGTAGGTGCTGGTGCCGGCGTTCAGGGAAACCCCGGACTGCAGCGCCTGTGCATCCCAGCCGATCAGGAGGGCATCATAATTTGGCGTGGAAAGTGCGATGTTCTCAAACATGCCGCCTGCAATTGTCAGGGCTGTGACATCCCAGCCGCCCAGATTCTGGTCAAAGGAATGCGCGCTGGAAAACATGCGCCGCATATCTGTCACACTGCTGGTATCCCACCCGCCAATAGCCTGGTTGAAGGCGCTGGCGCCAGCAAACATATCCCCCATATTGGTGACATTGCCCGTATCCCACGCACCAATAGCCTGATTGAAGGTGAAGGCTACAAAAAACATTTCTTCCATTGTGGTCACCTGGCTGACATCCCAATTCCCGATCGCCTGGTTGAAGTGATGCGCATGGGCAAACATGCGTGTCATATTGGTCACATTCGATAAATTGGGCGTATCTGAAGCCTGACCTGCAAGGTTGGAACAGCCTTCGAAAGCGCTCTCCATGGATGTCCATATGCCGGTGCCCCACTGCTCAATGGTCAGCAGTTTTTGCATATCTCCGCCTAAGTGGAAATAAATCCGGGGAAAGCCGGTTCTCGAACCGGTGTTATCCTTGATGCGCACGGTGTAGGTACCTGCACCAGGATAGTCACAGGTGACGTTTCCTGTGGCAGCGGTGAAATCATTGGTGCCGTCGTCATCACAATCGACATTGTAGTTGTAAGTTTCACCTGAGAAGGTGGGAATGGTAAATTGTGTGCTGCCAGACGTGCCGGGATTATCCGTCTTGACCGTGATCACGAAATCATCTGCCGGATCAGCGCTGACGGGTGCTGCTTTCAACAGGCTGGCCCCCAGAAAAAAGACGGACAGCACGCAAAAAACAAGGATACGACTTTTCTTTGAGCTCATAACAACTCCTTGGCGCAAATTTTTCAGGTTGAATATCAGATGGGCGGTGCCTGGGGTTGAGGGGGAAAATGCCGCATCCGCATTTTTGGATGCATGCTGCAGGAATCACAGGGGCAGCGCAGTTTGGTCGCCAAACTTTTACGATGTGATGCGTTGATTATATCAGAGATGTTAAATATAAGATGAAAGGTTTTTCATCATCCAGGGCAATCGCATTTGATGAATGATTACCTGAAAAGCAGTTGCTATGTCCTATAGCGTGATTTCGGATGATCCACTAGTTAAAAACTTTTTCAGAAAGACCCCCATCCTCGTTAGCGCAGCAGGTAGGTTGGGGTCAGTAACTGGACAGGTATAACTATAAAAATCGGATGATAACAAAAGAGTTTTGCGACACTCTCGGGTGGATATCTTTTTAATCGTCATCTTTTGCGGTCTTTAACTGAAATGGATGGCTCTGCAAAAAATATCAAATGCTTTGCCTTGATTGTTTCAAGCTTTGTTAATGCCATATGCGATTGCCCTGTTCATCATCGCAATGCGCCGCAGGGTGCTTCCCTTTGCCGTGGGGTGCGTTTCACGCTGAAGATTCTTTGCATGGCGCGATGTTCTGATCGAGATCCTTTGGGTGACAACTATTTTGTCATTCCGAGCACCCGCCAGGGTGCGTGGGAATCTCGAGGCGTCATCCTCACATGGGGCGACAGGCCGCTGCAGGGCACTTTCCTTTGCTGTGGGGTGTGTTTGACGCTGAAGATTCTTTGCATGGTGTGACCTTCTGGTCGAGACCCTTCGCCGCCTGAGGGCGGCTCTGGGTGACAGGATAGGGAAAGGCCCTTTCTCCCCTCCCCTTGAGGATCAGGGGGAGGCCGGGAGGAGGTCGTTTATTATCGCCGCAGGAGGCATCCCAGTGAAAGCAAAAAGGGCTGCCTTTTCAGACAGCCCCGTTAAGCATCAGTCTTAATCAATTAACCTTTTTACCTGACCACCAGCGGCAGGAAGATGGTATTGCTGCCAACGCAGTCCTTGCCGCCGTCGGTGATGATCCAGCCATCGCTGTTGATCATGTTCTGGCGTTCGGCCTCGGCTGTGCAGTAGGTGCTGTTCCCGCCGCCAAAAGTGACCCCGGGCTGCAGAGCCTGTGCATCCCAGCCCATCAGGAGGGCGTCATAGTTCGCTGTGGAAAGGGCGATTCCTTCAAACATCCAATCAGCCTGGGTCAGAGAGGTCACATCCCACCCGCTCAGGTCCTGATCAAAGGCGCTGGCGTTGTAGAACATCCCGGCCATATTTTCAACACCGCCCGTATCCCATCTGCCCAGGTCCTGGTTGAAGCTGACGGCATCCGCAAACATCCCATTCATGTCTGTCACGCTGCTGACATTCCATCCGCTGATATCCTGGTTGAAGCTGGTGGCGTTGGCGAACATCCCGCCCATATCCGTGACGCTGCTGGTGTTCCACCCGCTGAGGTCCTGATTGAAGGCCGCAGCACCTGAAAACATTGAACTCATGTCTGTGACGAGGTTGACAACCCAGCCGCCGATATCCTGATCAAAGGCGCTGGCATTTTGGAACATCCAGTACATATTGGTCACACTGCTGGTATCCCAGGCGCTGATATCGCCATTGAAAGCCGTGGCATTATAAAACATTTCCTGCATCTGGGTCACCTGACCGGTATCCCAGGCGCCAATGGGCTGGTTGAAAAGGCTTGCTCTTTGAAACATCCCGCTCATATTCGTGACATTGCTGACATTCCACCCACTGAGGTCCTGATTGAAAACGCTGTTTTGATAAAACATCCAGCGCATATCGGTGACGTTGCTGACATCCCAATCGCTGATATCCTGGTTGAAGGCGCGGGCATCAAAAAACATAAAGGCCATATCGGTGACGTTGGACAGGTCGGGCGTATCTGAAGCCTGCCCAGCCAGGTTGTGAGCGCCGTAGAAGGCATAGGCCATGCTGCTCCACTGCCCTGAGCCCCACTGCTCAATCGTCAGCAGTTTTTGCTGATCGCCCACGCCGTTGAAATAGATGCGGGGGAAGCCGGTGTCGTCCCCTGCGTTGTCAATGATGCGCACGGTGTAGGCGCCGGCGCCGCCGGTGCCGTAATCGCAGGTATAGTCACCGGAAACATTGGTGGCTTCATCTGTGCCGTCGTTGTTGCAGTCCACGTTGTAATTATAGGCTGCCAATGGATGGGTCGGGATTGTAAATTGCGTGTCGGAGGATGCACCCGGGTTGTCGGTTTTGACCGTGATCACAAAATGATCCGCCTGGCAGTATTTTCCGCCGTCGGTGATGATCCAGTTATCGGTGTTGATCATGGCCTGTCGGGCGGCTTCGCCGTCACAATAGGTGCTGTTCCCGGCGACAAAAGTAACGTAGGACTGCAGGCTCTGCGCTTGCCAGCCGATCAGCAGGGCATCATAATTGGCTGTCGAGAGGCCTGCATTTTCAAACATATCGTCCGCAAATGACAATTCAGCCACATCCCAACCGCCCAGGTCCTGATCAAAGGCGGTCGCGCTGATAAACATGCTGTTCGCTGCCCTGAGGCTGCTGGTGGTCCACCCGCCAATGGGCTGGTCAAAGGCAGCGGCATAGGCAAACATGCCGTTCATGTGGGTCACGCTGCTGACATCCCAGCCGCTGATATCCTGATTGAAGTTTGTCGCAAAGGCAAACATGGCGCTCATATCGGTGACATTCCCCGTCGCCCACCCGCCAATGTCCTGATTGAAGCTGGTGGCAAAATAGAACATCTCGGCCATGGTTGTGATGGTGCTGGTATCCCACCCGCTGAGATCCTGATTGAAGGCATTGGCCCCGCGGAACATGCGGCTCAGGTTGGTGACACCGGAAAGGTCGGGGGCATCCCAGGCCTGACCGGCCAGGTTGGTGGCGCCATAGAAGGCGTTCTGCATCGAAGCCCACTGCCCCGTGCCCCACTGGTCAATGCTGAGCACTTTTTCTGCATCGCCGCCGTTGTTGAAATAGATGGCCGGGAAGCCCGTCCTATCGCCAATCGCATCCACAATCCGCACCTCATAGGTCCCGGCCCCGCCCAGGGTGCTGTAATCACAGGTGTAGTCGCCGGTGACGTTGGTGGCCTCATCCGTACCGTCGCCGTCACAGTCCACATTGTAATCATAGGTCTCGCCGCTGAAGGTTGGGATGGTGAAGGCATCATTGGCAGAGGTGCCCGGCAAATTCGTCTGGACGGTGATCACAAAATCCTGGAGGTCGGTGCAGTTCTTGCCGCCGTCGGTGATCGTCCAACCGTCGTTGGTGATCATGTCATTCCGGGCAGTTTCGCCATAACAATACTGGCTGTTACCCCCGCTGAAGGTGACCCCGGGCATGAGGGTCTGTGCCCCCCATCCCTGCAGAAGGCCGTCATAGTTGTAGGGGCTGAGTGTCACATTGGCAAACATATCCGTCGCCGAAGCCAGGGAGGTCACGTCCCAATTTCCCAGGTCCTGGTCAAAGGCAGTGGCTCCATTGAACATGCTGTTCGTGCTGATCACATTGCCAGTATCCCAGCCGCTGATATCCTGGTTGAACGCGCTGGCATAGGAAAACATGGCACTCATTTGGGTCACGCCGCTGACATCCCAGCTGCTGAGGTCCTGATTGAAATTGACAGCAAAGGTGAACATGGAGGTCGTGTTGGTGAGGCTGCTCGTATCCCACCCGCCAATATCCTGATTGAAGCTGGCGGCATTGTAGAACATGGCGGTCATTTCCGTGACATTGCTGACATCCCAGCCGCTGATATCCTGGTTGAAGCTGGTGGCGCTGCGGAACATATTGTTCAGACTGGTGACCTGGCTCAGGTTGGGGGCGTCGGCGGCATTCACGGTAAGGTTTGCCGCGCCGAAAAAGGCGCTGTCCATGGAGGTCCAGACCCCACTCCCCCACTGTTCGATGGTGAGCAGTCTGAGGCGGTCGCCGTCGTTGTCAAAGTAGATCCGCGGGAAGCCCGACCCATCGCCTGCGTTGTCCTCGATGCGCACGGTGTAGGTGCCGGCCCCGCCCAGGGCGCTGTAATCGCAGGTATAGTCCCCGGTCAGGTTGGTGGCCTCATTCGTGCCGTCATTGTTGCAGTCCACGTTATAGTTATACGTTTCGCTGCTGAAGGTTGGAATGGTGAAGGCATCTATGGCCGAGTCGCCCGGATTGTCAGTTTTGACCGTGATCACAAAATCTTCCGACGGGTCTGCGGTGACAGGGGCTGTTGATAAGAGGCTGAGCGCCAGGGTCAGCATTGCTGCGACGATCAATAAATGAATCTGAGATATCCTGATTTTCACCTTGTCTCCTTTCAATCATTAAGACTCAATCCGAAAGTCAGGTTGTTTTCAGGCCGGATGGTTGGATTTGGTTGCCTGACTGAAGCGGAAGCGGATCGTTTTAATGACGAAAAAGCCAGCTTGAAAACCACTAATGAAATAAATATGATAAATTATACCATATTAATCGCAATAATTAAAATTTTTTCATGGCATGTTTTTCGGGATGCGGCGCAGATCCGGAAGCGTTCTTCCCCCCGTTTGATTGGCCATAGCCTGTTGGTTTTCCGCGGCACAGCATGATTGGCCGGATGGTTTTGTTGTGTCAAAGGAATCAATGAAAACTAAATTTTGGTCTGCGGATGGGTACAATGGGAATCAGGGGGTTTTATCCATCCCCCGGCGAAAGTCCCTGGGCCCGCCGATGAACACCACCAGGGCAACTGTGAGCGCCAACAGGATAAAATTGAAGACCTCCGCCCGAGGAGAAAGGGCAAAGAGCTGGCCGAAGCTGTTGGTTATGAAATGAAAGACCACCGCGGCCAGGATGCTGCGGCGGGTGTGATTGACGATCCAGGTGTAAATGAAGGCTTCAAAGAAGATGGAGATGATATACAGCCAGAAACGCTGCGATCCCAGAACGATCACGTCCGCCTGCCAGGTGCCCGCAATGAAGAACAGGGGCAGATGCCACAGGGCCCAGACGGTGCCAATGATCAGGCTTGAAACCAGCGCAGTGTGTTTGGCCTGGAGACCATTGAGGGCATAACCGCGCCAGCCCGGTTCCTCGGGCAGGGGGCCGAAAACCAGCCAGAAGAGGAGTGTCGGCAGGATGGTCAGTGGCTGGGCCAGCAGGCGCGTGATCTCCTCCGGGGCGATCCCCCACCCACCCAGGGCGATGTCAATCAGGGCTGCCAGGCCGGATTTGAGGGGTACAAAAAGCAGTATCACCCCCCACCAGAAACAGGGGATGTGCCGAGGGTCCACCAGGCGTGCCCAGAAATCCCGGCGGAAGGCGCGGTTGTGCCGGGTGAAGAGCAGGAAAAGGGTCATCAGGAAGGGCATGGCTCCGCCCAGATAGTGCAGGGTGGTGACGACCCAGGCGGGTGCAATGGGCACCAGGGCGGCACCCAGAAATTCCACCAGCCAGGTCAGCCCCAGGGTGAGGCCCAGAAACAGCCAAGGCCGGAGGGGGCGGGAAGGTGTTTGCGCGGCGGGATCGGTCATTTGGCTTCTTTTTTCATTGATGTGGCGGCGTTTATTTTAATCCTGATCATGGCCTGAGTTCCGGAATGATCTTTCGGCGTCTATTTTATCACCGCTGGAAGATAGAAGCGCTCCTCCAGGGGGAAATATTCAAAGGCGCCAGCGTCATAGGCTGCGCCCAGGCGGGTCTCATCCGTGATAGGTGCGCCCAGGCTGGCGCTGAGCTGGGATATCAGGGCAGTCACTTCCGCGGGAGCGGCGGGAAGACCTTCGTCAATGGCGACGCTGTACTCCGCCAGGGCATAATCCGCCTGTCCGGAGCCGGCCTCGTTCACAACCAGGGGCTGGCCGCTTTGCCAGGCTGTCCCGTGTGTCTCCCAATCCGTGTGGTCTTGCAGAAAAGCAAGGGTCTGGTAGGGTTCCCAGCGGTTTCCGCTGGTCAGATATTCCAGCACAGCGGGATCGTACCAGGCGGGGTCATACCCGGGCCAGGGCTCCTGGTCGGGCGGGTCAGGATAGGGTTTATAGAGGTTATAGTCAATGGCCAGGTTGAGGGCGGTCAGATCCGGATCGTTAAATGTATCCCCGCTGCTGTAAGCATAATGCGTCCCGGCGTTTTCACAGTTGAGGAAGATGTTTCCGAGCAGGCGGCTGTTGGTGTGGGGGAAGCCATTGAATGAATTTCCAAAATGAACGCCGTCCAGGGTGTGGGCGATGGTGTTATGGACCACAAAATTGGGCTGGTGTTCCCGGTAGTTGCCGGTGAAGTAAACACCCGCGGCGCTGTTGCCCACCAGCAGGTTGCGGTAGATCGTCACCCCGGAAGCATAATCCAGATAGACGCCCATGCCCAGCTCCCCCAGGACGGTGTGGGGCCACCAGCCGCCGGGCTCAGATTGCCGGTAGGGCAGTTCCATCATCCAGGCGGCGTAGCTCCAACCAATGTGATCCCTGGAGATATTGCCCATCACCAGGATATCCTGATATCCTTTCCCGCCGCCGTGGAACTTCAATCCGCCACAGTCGTAGGCCATCCGGCAGGCGCCTTCAAAGGTGTTGCCCATCACGAGAATGTCCTGGCTGATGTACGCCCCCCAGCCCTGGTGGAACTGTACGCCGTTGTGGGCAATGGCCTGGAGTTGATTGTCCAGGAAGCGCAGATGCCCCACCCGGCTCAGGCTCAGGCCGGTGCCCTCACCGATCTGAGGACGGAAACCGAGGCCTTCAAACTGATTGTTCAGGATCCCGATTCCCTCCCATCCGCCGGAGTCAGGGGCCTGGACCTGGATGGCTGTGCCGTCAATGTGGGAGAAGACGCTGTTCTGCACGGTGAAGGCGGATTCCGCGCCGGGATATCCGGCATAGATCCCGGTGGCCGCATGGCGGATGGTGATGCCGTCGAAGATCACATTGGTGAGGGCGCCGCTGCCCGGATCAATGTCAATGGCGCCGGCGGGATAATTGAGGTAAGGCGGATAGGTTTGGCCGGGGCCATAGTAATAGCCGTATTTGGCGGTATTGTTGAAGGCAAAGTCCAGGTCCTCAAACCGCAAGTGCGAAAGGGCTCCCAATTGCAGGAGGCTGAAGCGCCGGCTGAACTCAAGATTTGCCAGGTCGGCCTGGGTCAGTGTGACGCCGCAGCCGGCTGCGGCGGCGTTCCCCGTCAGGAGAAAGATGCGCCCATCGTGATGCACCCATTCTCCCGGACAGTCCAGGCCCCCGGGGGCGCCCTGAAGGTAGAACTTGGTGCGCTCTGTGATGAAGTGCCCCTCGCCATCCGGGCCTTCCCCGGGCCGGGGATTGTCCAGGCGGATCACGCCGGTGGCCGGATTGTAGTCCAGGATGTTGAATCGGGGGGTGTAGTGTCCGGTGCGCCCATCGGCGAAGAGGATGGTTGGCAGGAGGGGATTCTGGCGGGTGGGATCTCCGGGATAGGCATCGGCCCAGGGGTCCCATAGAGCCTGTGCGGTGGGGAAAACGCTCTGCAGGTTGCCCGGGGGAATGTTGGGAAAATCGGCCTGCCCGTCGCCGTCCAGATCGCGGGTGTGGTCGCTGGCTGTGTCCATCAGGTAGTTGTTGGAATCGCTGGGGTTGGAGGCGTCCAGGCCGGAAGCGCCCCCGTCCGCGGCCCACCAGTTGGCATGATGCTGGTGCACGACATCCACGGTCCAGTCTGGTTCCCGCGCCTGGGGCAGGGAGATGATATCGCTGTAAGACCCGTCCCTGGGCAGGGCAACCCGGTCCGTTTCGATGGGAAAGGTGGTTCCGAAGCCCGGGTCCCAGTCCATTTGCCATTCCCAGGGGGCCTCAATGAAGAAAATATCCCCGGGGTTCACGCCTGGCTGGAGGGGCAGGCCCGGGGCATAGACAGAAAGGGGCTGCCAGAAGGCGCCCAGGGTGCCGGCGGTCTCTGAGCCAAGGATAAAGACTGTTCCGGGTCCATTTTCCGCGCGGTAGGTGATCGGCGCCGCGGCGGTCCCGCCTTGTTGGGGGATGACGGTCTCCCGGTAGATTCCAGGGGCGATGTGAACGGTGGTCCCCGGGGGCAGGCTGGCCCCGGCAGCCTCTTGAATAGATTTCCAGGCCGTGGCCCAGCTCAGACCGTCGCCGGAGGAGGCCACAGAGGCGTCCACATACCGGTGGGCCGGAGCAGCGGAGGCCCCGGGCGCTGTGGAGGTGATGAGAAGGCCGAACAGGAGGAAGAGGCTTGTTTTTTGGATTGCGGCGGACATGGTGTTGCCCCTTTTTGTCAGGTCGTCAATGAATTGGGTGTGGTTCTTTTCAGAGTCATTGTACTTGATTTTTGGGGTGCGGCAGTCTCAGAAAATGACGGTGAATGAGGAAAGAGTCGTGACAGCGCACTATCCCTCCAGCCCCCAAAGCCCACCAGGGTGCGCCGGTCTTCTGGCCGCCGAAGGATGTCGAAAAATCAGGCCGGCTCTTTATTGATTTGCGCCACTGGTTTCAACGGGATTGCCAAGTTGCTGCTCCAGGTGGGGAGAGATTTCTTTGAAGATTTCCAGAGCAATGACCTCGTGAGCGAGATGATTGACATGGCAGGAGTCAAAATAATATTCCGTATTTGGCGCTCGATTGCTTACATCAAGGATTCCTGTCAGGTCTTTATTATGAACACCGAGTTTCTCCAGATCATCCAGTGCTGCATACAACGCCCCATAGCCTAGCTGTATTGACCTTCCGAACCCGCCTGGCTGGAAAGAGAGCAAAACAGTCTCTTCATAGCGTGAAAACGAATCACTGGTGAATAAATTCGGCTGCAGAAAATGAAAGAAAAGCGCCTCATTCTCAGTCGAATACTCGTATGCTGTTAAAAGATCGCTATAATATCTCTCTTCTATTGAGTCCAGGATAGCGTTGCGTTCTTCCGGTGACCAAAGGTGCTGTGGCAGCGTTTTTTGTAAATAAATAAACTGTTTATAGAAATGCGAATTTCGCTCCAAAAAACGGACAGTATATAAGAATATCGTTTCCAGAGAAAATCCATCCGGATCCGGTTCGGTTCCCCAATATTCAAAAACAGCACAACAGAAATATGCGTAGGATCCATCGTTCATACCATCATAAAAAATAACAATATCGCCAGGGGCTAAATCAACCCCGTTCATCAGGTGTTGCTTTTGACGATACGCCGAATAAGCATCCACGCCCATATTCTCTACCCGGTAGGAATTGGGGTAAGCATCATTGATCAGCCTTTGCAAATAACTCGGAATGGTATACGAATCACCCACTTCTATCCCGACCATGGTGGACCCGCCAAACAGGTAAATTGTGTGGTGATATGCTTCAGGTTGATCCGTTGTCACCCGCTGGTGGTTGACAACATTCACATACTCGCCCTCAAAATCAGGCATCAGATAATAAGTTTCCCAATCAATGAGATCCAGATTTTGCTGACGAAGCTGACTGCCTTCCTCCCATGCCGCCACAAACTCAGTTTCCTGAATGAGGGGATGTCCCATTTCCTGATTGGATGGCTTTTTGAATGAAATCCAAGCGATGAACTCCAACGCGGACACCATCAGAATGATACTGATGAAAGAGATACAGCATCCTGTCAGAAATTTCCGATAATCAATTTGGGCTGTCCATCCCTGGATAGCATTAACAATCGTTGAAAAAAAAGAACCGCTTTTCCCAAAAAGAAAAAAGACGATCCCAATGGAGAGGGAAAGAATTTTGCTGAAATGCATTCGCGGTTCTGTGCTGATGAAAACATATCTCACAATTGGAACAAAAATCAAAATAAATCCAAAGAGCAAGACCGCTACGATGAGCATCTGTTCTTTTTTCGTTTTCTCTCCTAGAAGGGTCATCCTGGTGTTGAAATCCTTTATCCAGAGCTATCAAGAAAATTTCACCGGAGACAATGCAGGAACAATCAACCGTATGGAAGGTATCCGACCCTGCGACATTCAATATGATACCTTGAAAATGATCTGCAGGTATCATGTTGTGAGCAGACCACCTGTTTTTCCGCGAACCAACGCAATCTGAGGCTTCGCCTGAAAGTGTTAAATATGCATTCTCTTACATTGCGGATGGTCATCACGCACTGTCCTTCACAGGGTAAGAACGCCTCAGACCCAAAGGACGATCTTAAAGGTCTGATGCGTTTTTTATTTCGGTTCATAAACTGTCAACGGATGCCCGGCTAAGGGTTCTGCCGGTTTCATTTTTTCAATGAGGGTGATTTGTGGATCTTCACCAAGGAAGGATGTTTTTCTGGACCATCTGTTTCGCCCGGCAACCTGCATGTACTGATCTTGGACAAGAATCATACCAGAAAAGGCTGTTTCCCGATGCCGCCCTGGTTGACTCAAAGCGTACTGGAAGCTCCCCCTGAATTTTGCGGCCCCCAGAATCGCGCCCTGCACCCAGCATTTCTCTCGCAGAGTCATTGCAAGCGCTTCGAAGAAGCTTGTGGCAATCTGATAAGTTGGGGAGAGGGAGCGCTCTCCAGCGAGGTTCAATTTGTCTTGCCCGGTGTGCTCTGCAGGTCTTTTTTTCTCACCCGCCCGTCGGCGGCGCCGGCTTGCGCACCAGGACCACCCGCTCGCCAATGAAGGTCATCTGCAGCGCGTCCTGTTCAGCCAAGAAATTGAAGGTGCGGCGGCTGAAAAAGCACACATGGGTCCGGTCCTTCCTGAAATGCAGGTCCATGAACCGCCCCGGCCGGTCCACCAGCCGGGTCGTCAGCCCCAGCCAGCCACCGGGCCTGAGCAGGCTCAATAGCAGGCGCCATTCCGTATCCGGCCTGTAAAAATGTTCGATGGCCTCGGTGCAGGTGATAAAATCATAGGCGCGTTCCAGGGGCGCGGGGTCCGGAGCATAGAAGGGATCATATACCGCCATCGCATACCCTGCCTCGGACAGCATCATAGCCAGGACCGGGGTGGGCCCGCTGCCGTAATCCAGGCCCTCCAGGGGCGGCGGACCCAGCCGGGCCATCAGGGGGTCCTGCAATTGCCGGAGAAATTCCCGATAGCCCGGGTCGTCCGGCTGGTTCTCATGCAGGTCATAGCGCGCCTTCTCTTCTGTCGGGGGCAGGCGGTCCCCTCGATCCACAAAGATCAGGGCGCAACGCGGACAGCGGTAAAAGGTGCGGTCGGCATTGGCATTGAACCAGTTTGCCGGCGCATGACCGCAAAGGGGGCAGGGATGCTGCTGGCTGGCGTGGGATGGGGGCATTATTCGGGCGGCCCCACCTTCCAGGGGGGCTTGCCGGCATAGCGTTCCCAGCCGGGCCAATCAGCCGCGGCCTTCCCACCCGGACTGGCGTTTTTGGCTTGCCAAGTTTCCAATTCTTCCCGCTCTTCATCAGTCAGATCTTCATGATAGGACCGCAGCATGCGCGCATACCAGGCCATCGCTTCGGTGGTGGAATAACGATTGCTCATTGTGTCTCCTCAGGTTTTCCGGGGTGAGTTTATCACCCCCGTGGTTGCATTAATCATTGTATTGGAAGCCCTGCACAAACCCAAACCGAAGGACGGCCAGGACCGCGCTGGATTCCCCCTGCTGCAAGCATATGCCAATGTGCCGCCAAAAATTATTCCGACTCCACGCGCGTCAGAATCCCCCGCGCCGTCAGATTGTCGGTCACCAGGATATTGATATGGCCGCCCCGCAGCGCACCGAGGATGGGCTCCACCTTGTCCGCCCCACCGGCCACCCCGATCCGCACCGGGATCTTCAGCAACCCCTCCTTGGTGATAGAGATGATCCGCTGGCAAAAATCGCGGCAGGCAGGCTGGCCCGCGGCATCGAAATACAGACCGCAGACATTGCCCACCGCTCCGGCCTGTCGGAGGGTCTCCAGGAGGTCTTTGGAAAGATAGCCAAACCGCAGCACCGTGGCCAGGTTCTGATCAAGGCTGCCCACTCCCATCAGCGCCACGCTGGCGTCTTCGGCCATCTTGAGGGGATGCGAAACAATTGTGTTTTTCATCAAGACCCGGGCGCTTTCGGCGTTCTCGCACAAGAAAGGCGCGTTCAGGAAATGGTATTCGGCCCCCAGCTTGTTGGCCAGGCGTGTGATGATGCCGTGACCCTCATATTCGCTGGAGCGGGAGCCCATCGCCCCGGTCAGCTCCACCAGACGGGAAGGGATGGGCGTCCGGATTTCAAAGGCGTCCACCACCGCGCTCAGGGTGGTGCCCCAGGCAATGCCGATCACCGAGTCCGGTTCGAGATACCGTTTGAAGGTCTCCGCGCCGACGGCCCCCAGGTATTTCAGCAGGGAAACCGCATAGTCCCGGATGGTGACCACCCGACACTCCAGGAGGTTAAAATGGGCCATCAGGGCGTTTTCCAGCGCCACATCCGACTGCAAAGGGCGGTGGACCCGAATCTCCACCATGTCCTTTTCATGGGCCTCGGTGATGAGGCGGGAGATCATGGAAGGAGTCAACCCAACGATCTTGCCGATCTCTGTCTGGCTCTTGCCCTCCAGATAATACATTTCACATACATCCGCCAAGAGCAATTCACGTTCAAGGGGGGTATGATAGGCTTTGCGTTTAGACGATTTGGATGTCATGAAAGTTTCGATCTCCGCCAGATTTCCGGAAGCAGCGCACATACCCGGGACAGCTCTTCCCGGGTGGTTGGATAGCCAAGGGACAGCCTCAGTGTACCCTCAATCTGTTCAGGGGGCAGCCCCATGGCTGTCAGAACATGGGAAGGCTCGAGGTCTTTGGAGGTACAGGCGGAACCCAGGGATACGGCAATCCCGGCGCGCTTGAGGTGCAGGAGCATCATCTCAGCTACCGCACCAGGGAAACTCATCGAGATCACATGGGGAGAGACCGCATCCGGGCCGTTCACCCGCACCCCGGGGATGGCTTCCTGCAGGGAGGCGATGACGTCAGCCCGCAGGGACTGCAAGCGGATTCGCTCTTCGGCCTTGTGGGCTGTCACCAGATCCATGGCTGCGCCAAGCCCCACGATTCCGGGGACGTTCTCCGTTCCGGGCCTGAGGTCGCCCTCCTGGGGCCCACCGTGCATCAGCGGCCGCAGGTCCAGCCCCTCCCGAAGAAAGAGGGCGCCGGCGCCCTTCATCCCATATATTTTGTGGCCGGAAAGGGAGAGCAAGTCCATCCGGCTGGCGCGCACATCCACCGGCAGGAAGCCGAGGCCCTGGACGGCATCGCTGTGAAAAAGCACCTCCGGTCTTTCGGCCAGCAGCGCGCCGATTGCATCCACCGGCTGGATGCTGCCGACCTCGTTGTTGACCATCATCACCGAGACCAGCTTTGTCTCCGGGCGCAGCGCGTTCAGGACGTTATCCGGATCCACCAGCCCGTGACCGTCCACCGGCAGAATGGTGACGGCATAGCCCTCGTTGGCAAGGGCCTCAGCGGTGTGGAGGACGGCATGGTGTTCCACCGCCGTGGTGATCAGGTGGGCCTCCCCCGGCGCATGCTGGCGCATGACGCCCAGGAGGGCCAGATTGTCCGCTTCGGTGGCCCCGCTGGTGAAATACACGGCATCCGGATCGCAGCCAATTCCGGCCGCCACAGCAGCCCTGGCTTCGCCCAGGAGTCGGGCGGCATCCATCCCCGCCTGATGCATGCTGGAGGGATTGCCAAAATCCCCGGTCAGGGTTCCGAGGACGGCTTGCCGAACCTCAGGATGAACGGGGGTTGTTGCGCAATAATCAAGATATATTAAATCCGTCATGGGTTGTTGATGATACCTGGTTTGACTAGAGAAATTCTTTTTGGGAGGCGTGGTCTGCCCGCACCTGGGCGATCACTTTCTGAATTGTTTCCGGATCATCCAGGTCCTTGAGCAGCGGCCGGATATTGATCAGCGGGGATTCCACCTCCTCCTGGGTGAAGGCTGGCAGTAATTGTAATACAAGATGGCTGTAGGGCGGGTGGGTGTAGTTTTCCCAGATGTTGTGGGTGGTCACGCGCACCTTGAAACCCGCTTCCGTGAGCAGATCCCGCAGGTGGTCAGCGACCACAAACAAACGGTTTCCACACCAACCCCCAATCACCACGATACGATACGAAAATGGGGACATCAGTCAAAGGCTCCAGGTGGGCCAGCAAGGCCGACCCACCTGGAAGAGAGGAAATGTTAGAATCCGCCGGTGAAGAGGCCGAAAATGCCGCGAATGGCGGAGCCGAGGATGTCGCCGCCCATGTCCCAGGAACCAAGCTGGACGCCGGCTGCGATCTGGTCGGAGAACTGCCCCATCATGGAGTAGGCTTCAGTCTGGGAGCCCACCAGCAGGGTGGAAAGATACATGAAGGGGATCGAGTAGAGCAGGATCACGATCACGGTCTTGATCACATTGCCCTTGGTGTAGGGCACCACGGCGCCGGCCCAGAAGGGCACCACCGCCAGGGAGGCGATCGGGATCATCCCGACGCCAGGCAGAACCGCGGCCAGGAGGACCAGCAGGGGGAACAGGATCACGGAGGAAGCCATCACAGCAGGATGACCAAGGAGCACGGCGCAGTCAACGGCCACGTAGATCTCGCGATCCTTGAAGCGTTCGCGCATGAACTGTACAATGGAAACCGTGATCGGCACAATGCCTTCGGCAATCAGGGACACCATCCGGGGCAGGACCACAACCATGGTGGCGACCTGCATGCCCAGAATCAGGATCTGCTGCACGCTGTAGCCAGCGGCGATCCCGATCAGGATGCCCAGAACCACGCCCAGAACGGCGGGCTCGCCGATCAGGCCGAAGCGCTTTTTGATGCCCTCAGGGGAAGCATCCCAATCCTTCAGGCCGGGGATGCGATCCAGCAACCAGACCACGGGGATGGCGAACAAGCTGGCCTGCACCGTGGTGCCGCAGGGCACGCCGATGCCGGGCATGTCGTTGAATTCCTGATAGCGTTTGGCCGTCAGGTCGCTCATCAAGCTGCCGAGGACCAGGTAGATAATGGCGGCCAGGATGCCCAGGGGCACACTGCCAGTGGCAGCCCACACGAAACCGCCCAGGGCAGAGCCGTGCCAGTAGGACCACACATCGGTCCAAAGGGTCTTTGTGAGCCTGAGGACAACCATCAGCACGTTGACGGCGATGATGCCCAAAACCACACCCGCCACACCGGGCCAGCCCCAGGCGATGCCGGCGTCAGCCCAGTTGACATCCACGATCGCCTTGGCAATGTTCAGGCGGTCTGCCAGGGCGGTCACGGCGGGAGTCAGGGCTGCGATCACCAGATCCACCACCAGGAACAGGCCGGCCAGGCCGATACCGGTGGTGATGCCGCCGCGGATGGCCTTGGACAGGCCAACCTTGAAGATCAGGCCAAGAAGGATCAACACGATCGGAACGATCACCGTTGACCCGAGGCCAAGGAACCATGCTACTGCATCAAATAGAAAATCCATCTTATCTCCTTAACAGTGTATAGAATGTGAACAAAAAGCGACTACTCGGTTTTGACAATCCCAACGATTTTATCCAGGAGCGCGTCCTTCTCTTCCTGGGTGCCGATGAGAAACGGCATCCCCTGGATGATCGGCACATCAAACTCACGGAAAATCTTCATCATTGAGACAATCAATACCAGGTCGGGCCGGGAAACAAAACGATCAATATCCGCCATGAGGATCCGCTTGACTTCCACGTCAGCCATACCCTCGGATTCCATCCGCTCTCGGATGGAGTCCTCGGCGATTGTCGAGGTATTAATACCCGCCCCACATGCAACAACAATCAATTTACTCATTTGAGGTTCTTCCTCTGACTACAGGTTAGAGACAACACTACGAACAAGCACTGAGATTAAAACGTGATGGTAAAGCCAATAAACCGCTCCTTTCCATAAGCCCATTCAGGGCAAAGGCTCATCCTCCAGGCAAAGTTCCCGTCTGAGCCAGACAACCGCATCCCGGGGCGTGGCCTGTGCGCGCAACGCCTCCAGCTTCTCGCCCTGACCAAACAGCGTTGCCAGGCTCCGCAGGGTCTGAATTTGCTCCTCCGGGTTGGCGTTGGCCAGCATGATGACAATATGGACCTCCAAATCCTCCGTGGGGTCCGCCATATTCTTGAATTTCACCGGGTCCTTCAGGATCGCCACCCCCAGGGCAGACTGGATCACGCCCTCGCTGTCGGCGTGGGGAAAGGCGATGCAAAACGGCCGGGTGGGCAACCCGGTGGGGTGGTGCGCCTCCCGCACACAGGTCAGGCGGCCGTAATCCGCCGAGACAAAGCCCTGCCCGTGCAGGGCATCCGCCAGCAGGTTGATCACAGCGTGGCAATTGGGGGCCGCGGTGTTGAGGAGCACTGTGAATTCATTGATCTGCAGCATGAAGGACTATTCTTTCTTGTCTGATCGTTGACCGTATTTGTGATGATAATAATTAAAGGAGTTCCGGGCCATTTCAGAAGAAAAGGTCTGGGGAGCGCCGATGGTGCGGGCGATGCTGTAGGTGCGGGCGGCCTCTTCCAGGGTCACGGCCCGCTCCAGCGCCCGGTTGAGATTGGCGCCCAGGGTGATCACCCCGTGCTGTCCCAGCAGCACGCCGAAGCCCTCGCCCAAAACCTCCACGGGCAGGGTTGCAAACCGGGGGTCGTCCACCGAGAGATACGGCGTCACCGGCACCGGAGCCCCAAACCAGTTGGCCTGGGTTTCGGTGATGACGGGAATCGGTTCCCCGATCACGGAAAACGCGGTGGCAAAGGGGGAGTGGGTGTGGACAATGGCGTTCAGTTCCGGACGGGCCTTGAAGAAAGCCACCCACAGGTTCAGGGCCACCGAGGGGCGGTGATCCCCTGCAACCACGTTCATCTCCATGTCGGTGACGATCATATCGGTGAAGGTCAGGTCATCATAGGACATACCGCTGGGGGTCACCACCACACAGCCGCTCTCCGGATCGCGAGCGCAGATTGTCCCTCCGGCCATCCACACCAGGCCGAATTTGGGCAGGACCTGGGCCACTTCAATCACCTGGCGGCGTAAGCGTTCAATGCTGTTCATGCAGGTTCCCTTTCAATGGGATAGGCGCCCAGGGCCTTTCCCGCTTCAAAGAAGGCCAGTAGGTTTTTCAGGGGAATATCCTTGCCGAAATTGTGGGCAGGGGCCAGGATATAGCCGCCGCCAGGGCCCATCTGGGCGATCCGCAGCTTGACTTCCTCCCTGACATCTTCCACCGTACCGTGGTTCAGGACGGTCTTTACATCCACGCCGCCCTGGAAGGTCAGCTCGTCGCCAAAATCCGCCTTGAGGGAGGCGGGGTGCATCCCCTTCAAGTGACCTTCAATTGGATTCAGCACCTCAAAACCAGTTTCGATCAGATCCGGGATGAACTGCCGGATGGCGCCGTCATTGTGCATGAGGACCTTGGCCCGGGGGGCTTTTTCTTTGATCAGCCGGATGAGCTCCTTATAGCGCGGCATGAAAAATTCGCGATAGATGTTGGGGTTGAACATCGGACCCACATTGGTGCCGTAATCGTCCGCTACTTCAACAATCTCTACATAGGGGCCGACCACGCTCAGGAAGGCATCATAAAACCCCATCTGAACCTCAGCCAGCTTCCCGATCAGATGGTCAAACACGTCATGATCCTGAACGGTCAGCAGCAGGGCGTTTTCCATCCCGGCCAGGACCTTGGCCATTTCCCACAGGTTGCCATACACCGGGCGGTGGGCCACCAGGGCATAGTCCGTGTTGTGGAAGAGATCTTCCGCTTCCCCCTGCAGGCCCTCCAGCCGGGCGGGGTCGTAGGGGTCTGGCCAGTGAAAATTCCGGATGCCGGAGATGGTCAGGTCATCCGCCAGGGGGGCGCCGGCCAGATCGTAATAGCCGCCCACCAACCGGTGGCGCAGGCCCCACTCATCCACAAACTCAACAAAATCGCCCACCATGGTGTTTGCAATATAATTCTCCGGCGGGCGCATGTGGATGAAACGAAAATCGGTCTCCAGCTTTTCCAGAATGGGATTGTAATCGGGAGTGGTATAAAAACCGACCAGGGTCCTGCGGGGAATGTCCTCAACCTCAAAATGGTCCCTGATCTTGATATAAAGTTCCTCAGTCAGATGGTTGGCGGAACCGCCCAGTGAAATCGGGACACGGTCCGGCTCCTGATGGTTCAGTGTTCGTCTGACGCGTTGACGGGGGGTCATTTCCTTGGGCATACATTATCCTCTAATTCACATTTGTGAATTGAAATTCATAATTATGCACGATTATAAAATAGAGTTTAAAATCTATCAACACTTGTGATGAAATTCACAACGTGGGATGGGGAACTCAATCCGGGCAATCTCATCTCCCCCTGCAGCACGGCCGCGGTTCTACTTTAGCAGGGGGTCCAACCGGAAGCTGACCGGGCCGCTGACGGTTTTAACATGCACCACGGCCCCGCCCTGACCCAATGTTCCCCGGCAGGAACGGGAGGTCCCCGCCAGGCCGGACACTGCGCAGACCACATCGGCGCTGCTGGATTGGAGGTCCACCTCCAGATCGGCATCCTTCGGCACGGCGATCTCCACCCGGGCGTGGTCCGTTTGGAAGGTGAAGTTATCCCCCGCTTCCGGCCGGCCGGTGTAGGTCACCTGCCCCAGGATGCTGACCACGCTGAGCCTGCCATGCGCATCGGTGAAGTGGACAAAGCCATAATTGGCAAAAACCGAAAGATCGCCGCGGGAGGCTTGGATGGTCACATTGCCGCGATTGGCCGTGACCACGGCCTCCCCGGAAAAGCCCTCCAGCAAGACATCCCCGCTCGTTGTAGTGACATGCACCACGCCGCCTTCCCCGCTGAGGGACAGATTGGCGTCAAAGGTCTCGAATGTGACCCCGGTGGATTGCGGTACAGTCAGCGCAAGTTGGAGGATTGTGGGATCGTGGGGGGCCAGGAAGCCCCGCTCCGGGGCAAAGTGGATCAGGGTATGGGTTGTTTCTGAATCTATCACCAGGTCATCCGCATAGCCCCCTCGCACTGCGCCGGAGATGCCCAGGGTGTCAAAATCCCCGAAAACGAGTTCCACCGTCCCATGCTGCACATCCAGGTGAAGCCCCGCCCCCGCTGGAAGCGGCAGGGACCGGGGCTGGATCGGCTGATGGGGCCTGGCGGGTGTGCACGCCCCCAAAAGCAAGGCGAGGAGCAGCCAAAGGGCCTTTAAATGCCGGGGAGGAACACATCGGGTGGATGGCATGGCTTTGATTATAAAGGCAATTCCCCGAAGGGGACGCCATGTCCCCTTGATCGCTGCAGTGTGCGCAAAACCGCCGCCCCCTGCCCCCCCCGCCTTCGGTCACCGCCACGTTGGGCCTGGTGGCGGGAGGGTGTTTGACGGCGCGGATTCGCCCCAATCCATGGGGCGTTATCTGACGGTCAGAGGCAGGAAGATCGTCTCATAAGCAGAGCAGTCCTTCCCATCGTCGGTGATGGTCCAGTTGTCGGTGTCTATCATGTTCTGCCGGGCGCTTTCGGCATGGCAGAAGCCGCTGTTCCCGCCGTCAAAGATCACGTTGGGCTGCAGGTTCTGGGCGTCCCAGCCCATCAGGAGGGAATCGTAGTGGATTGTGGAGAGGGCGGTTCCATCGAACATCCCATCCGCTTCGGTCAGGGCGCTCACATCCCAGCCGCCCAGATCCTGGTCAAAGGCGCTGGCATTCTCAAACATCCGGCGCATATCGGTGACATGGCTCGTATTCCATCCTCCGATGTCCTGGTTGAAGGCGGTAGCCCCGGAAAACATGGCCCGCGTAAGGGTCGCATTGCCGGTGTCCCACCCGCTGAGGTCCTGGTTGAAGGCGCTGGCGCCGAAGAACAGGTAATGCATTTGTTCCACCTGGCCCGTATCCCATCCGCCAATGTCGCTGTCAAACTGTGCCGCATTGGCAAACATGCGATTCATGTTGGTGACATTGCTGACATCCCATCCGCTGAGGTCCTGATTGAAGACTGCTGCGCCGGAGAACATGCTGGCTGTGTCGGTGACGCTGCTGAGATCCCAGCCGCTGATGTCGCCGTTGAAGGCGCTGGCTTCGGAGAACAGGAAACTCATGTCGGTCACGCTGCTGGTGTCCCATCCGCCGAGGTTCTGATTGAAGGCGCCGGCATGCTGGAACATGCCGTGCATGTTGGTGACGCTGCCGACTTCCCACCCGCTGAGGTCCTGGTTGAAGGCGACTGCCATATTGAACATCATCTGCATATCGGTGACACCGCTGACATCCCACCCACTGATGTCGCCGTTGAAGGCGGATGCGCCGGAGAACATATGGCCCATGTTGGTGACGCTGCTGACATCCCATCCCCCGATATTTTGATCAAACGCGCTGGCGCCGCGGAACATCCCGTTCATATTGGTGACGTTGCTGGTGCTCCATTCGCTGATATCCTGATTGAAAGCATCAGCAATATAGAACATCTGGCGCATATTGGTGACATTGCTGACATCCCAGCCGCTGATGTCCCCGTTGAAATCCCCCGCTGCGAAGAACATATTGCTCATATCCGTCACCTGGGAAAGGTCTGGCTGGTCCGCAGGGGAACCGGCGAGATGATAACAGCCATGGAAGGCATTCGCCATGGATGTCCAGATTCCTGTGCCCCACTGCTCGATGGTGAGGAGTTTTTGGGCATCCCCGCCGTCGTTGAAATAGATGTGAGGGAAGCCTGTGCCGTCGCCTGAGCCATCTTTGATGCGCGCCGTGTAGGTCCCGGGGCTGCCGTCATAGTCGCAGGTGTAGTCCCCAGTAATGCCGGTGGCTTCATCCGTGCCGTCATCGTTGCAGTCCACGTCATACTCATAGGTCTCCCCCGGATAGGTGGGGATGGTGAACTGGTCATCGTCGGAGGCGCCGGGGTTGTCGGTCTTGACCGTGATCACAAAGGCCACGGAAGCGCAATTTCTGCCGCCGTCCGTAATCGTCCAATTGTCGTCATCCAACATGCGCTGCCGGGCGTTTGCGCCGCTGCAGAAGGCGCTGTTTCCGGCATCCAGGGTGACCCCGTCCTGAAGACTCTGAGCCTCCCAGCCATTCAGAAGGGCGTCATAGTTGACGGTGGAGAGGGCGATGCCGGAGAACATTGCGCTTGCATCCGTCAGCGCAGTCACATCCCACCCGCCCAGATCCTGGTCGAAGCTGGTGGGATGTGACTGCGCTGACGGATGCAAGCGCAATGTTCTCCGG
>DAOTUG010000145.1:0-3031 GCA_034437335.1 Anaerolineaceae bacterium | reverse complement strand
CACCCTGATCCTCCAGGCTGTTTTTCTCATCCTGGGCGCGCCGGTTGCCCTGGTGGCGGTCCCGATTGGATTGTGGGCGGTCCTCCTGATGCTCCGACCTGGCCAATCTGATGGACGCCGGTTTCTGCTCTTCCTGATCGGCACATCTGTGTTTCTGACTCTGGTGGTGGAGTTCATTTACCTGCCGGGGGATATTGGGCGCATGAACACGGTCTTTAAATTCTATTTGCAGGTCTGGATCATGCTGGGCATTTCAGCCGGTGTCTGCTTGGGATGGCTGGTCAAATCCTTCCGGTATTGGAACAGCCGTCTTGAATTTGTGTGGCAGGCTCTCTTCTTCATGCTGGTTTGCTCTGCAGCCCTGTTCACATTGATGGGCACAACGGACAAGATCCGGGATCGGATGGCGCCGGAAGCGCCTCAAACCCTGGATGGAATGGCTTTTATGCAGCATGCCACTTACTATGATATGGGCTTCAACATGAAGCTGGAGCAGGATTACAACGGCATCCGCTGGATGCAGGAGAATATTCAAGGATCGCCGGTGATCCTGGAAGGCCAGGCCTATGAGTATCGTTGGGGCAACCGCTATACGATTTATACTGGTTTGCCGGGTGTTGTTGGCTGGAACTGGCACCAGCGTCAGCAGCGCGCCATTTTGCGAACCAACATCGTTCAGGAGCGGGTGGATGCGGTTGGTCTGTTTTACACCACCGAAGACAAGGCTTATGTTGTGGATTTCATTGAAGGGTACGATGTCCGGTACATTGTCTTTGGTCAACTGGAACGGGCCTTTTTCCCCGGCCCCGGCTTAGCGAAATTTGAGGCGTATGAGGGGGAACTCTGGGAGGAGGTTTTCCGGGACGGCAGCACCCTGATCTATCGGGTTCTGGATTGACCATGCAGCAAGCCCTCTGGTGGTATCTGGCGGTAAGCCTGATAGGATGGCTGAGTTTTCCATTGATCAGCCGCTTCTTTCCTAACCTGCCCAGCCGGGGGTATGCGGTCAGCCGAAGCCTGGGACTTCTCCTTTGGGGGATTCTTTTTTGGCTGCTGTCGTCTGTGTTTGGTCTGCAAAACACCCCTCTCCTTCAGGGGGTGGTTTTGGGAATATATCTGGGAGTTTCTCTCTGGTTCTCCCGTCATCATCTGCAGGATCTTGGTTCTTGGTTTTCTGCCCAGCGGCGGTTCGTGGTGGCCGTGGAATTGCTTTTTCTGGCGGGCTTTGTATCCTTCACTTTTTTTCGCGCCCATTCCCCGGAGATTGTGGGGACAGAGAAACCAATGGAGCTGGCTTTTCTGAACGCCATTCTCCGATCGGAGGTCATGCCGCCCCGGGATCCCTGGCTATCCGGGCTTTCGATTGCCTATTATTATCTGGGCTATCTGTTGGTGGCCCTTTTATCTTCCCTGACTTCCACGCCCTCGGGTGCAGCCTTTAACCTGGCTCAGGGAATATGGTTTTCTCTGGCTGCTTGCGGGGCCTATGGGATTTTGGCGGATCTCCTCATGGTGCGGGACGTCGGGGAGAACCCGCGGCCGGGGGGGGAGATCCCTCGCTGCATTCTGGCGGCGGCTCTGTTAGCCCCGGTGCTGCTTTTATTGATGGGGAATGCCTACGGTTTTATGGAGGTGATCCATTCCAGAGGGCTCTTCTGGCAAGAAGGCAGCGGTTTGGTGATGGTCTCCCCCTTCTGGCAAAGTCTGGATCTCAGGGGATTGGATGCACCACCCACTTTTCCAACCGGCTGGCGGCCGGATGATTCTGGAGGAATTCCCTGGTGGAATGCCTCCCGGGTCATTCGGGATGTTGATTTTGCTTCCCAACCGGTGGAAGTGATTGACGAGTTTCCAAACTTTTCCTTCATTCTGGGAGATCTGCACCCCCATGTCCTGGCAATTCCCTTTGTGCTGGCTGTTCTGGCACTGGCTTTGGAGGCCCATCTCAGGCCGTATGGCGGACCGTATCCTTTCCTGGGGTGGGAACTGCCCTTTGATTCTGGACGATTTCTAATGGCCTCCACGCTGATTGGCGCACTGGCCTTAATCAATATCTGGGATTGGCCGATCTATGCCGCGCTTTATTCGGCGGTGATGACACTGCGGCTGATCCGGCTGCGGGGATGGTCCTGGGGCAGGGGGGGCACTTTTCTTTTGTTTGGTCTGGGGATGGCCCTGGTTGGCGTTCTGGTGTACTTCCCTTACTTTTCCTCATTTTCTTCCCAGGCATCCGGTATCCTGCCCAGCCTGGTGTTTTTTACCCGCGGGACACATTTCTGGATCCATTTTGGCCCCTTGCTGGTGCCGCTTTTGGGGTATCTGTTGTGGGTGACCTCTTCGATGCGGATGGGGCCGAGGAACTGGAGAAAGGCGGTATGGATCTTAGGCCTTGTGATGCTGAGCCTGGTGCTGTTCAATGGAATGGCCGCCTGGATTGCCAGTCGGCTGCCGGACCTGGGACCCTTATTTTTGGCCAATTTGGGGGCTGAGGGCATGCCCATTGGCGTGCTGCTTAAAGAAGCACTGCTGCGACGGTTGACATCTCCCGGGACTCTGCTGACCCTTGGACCCCTCCTGGTCCTCGGGCTTGGGCTTCTCCTGTCAGCGGCTGGCCGCGGTGGTCATCCCGGTGTACCGCCGGTTCGGATTTTCGTTGTCTTGTTGATAACCTGGGGCGGAATCCTGGCATTTCTGCCGGAGTTTGTCTATTTACTGGATTTTTTTGGCAAACGGATGAATACGATTTTCAAATTCTATTTCCAGACATGGCTCCTGTGGTCTCTGGCGGGTGGATTTGGTTTGTGTCAGATCTGGCGTCAGGCCCGGAAGGAAGGCTTCACCCTCCCGGCCTTGATCCTGGGCTTGACCGCTTTTCTGTTCGGGGTTTTTGTTGTCGGGACTGCGCTGTTTCCGGAAGCTCTCACGGGAAGGACAACTGTCAGACTGCCAGCTTTTAGCGCTTACATCCTCGATTGGGTGTTTCTGCTCCTGGGTTTGGTTGTTGTGGTGGGGGCCGGGATTCTTCTGGTCA
>DAOTUG010000144.1:0-15193 GCA_034437335.1 Anaerolineaceae bacterium | reverse complement strand
AAGGCGGCGGACATCTGGGCAGTTGAGAGAGTCATCACAAGCGCGTTTAGAAGAAAGATTAACACAAGGAAACGCAGGATCAAAAGGCCGGATTGAATCAGTCCAGCCCTGGTGATACTCAAACCCATCACGGTCAGCAAAGGCTCCCCAGGAGTCAGAAAGAATTGGAAAAGGGATAGAAGGAGCAGAAAGGGCAGCGCTTTGAGAGTGGCTTTGAGCGTTGGCTTAATCTGGATCAGCGCGATGCCGTAGATGATGATGGAAACAAACAGGCTCAACCCCAAACCAACAAAAGTACGGGTAAAAGTAGCTGCAAAGAGCAGAACCCCATAGGTGATCAACCGTGCGCGGGGATCGCGAGCATGAAACCAGGAATCCCGGGGGATGTACTGTCCCAGAGAAGCGTCTCCCATGAATTCGAACTGTTTTGTCATCTTCTTTTCATCCTATCAAGATCCCTGAGCAAAAGGTCCAGACTGAAGGGCCAGGGATGTCCTTCAACCCAACCTCTCTCCTGCAGTCTTCGCAATAGACGCACGGAAATTGGTTGTGAGAGCCCAGCATTCCTTAGCTTGTCTTGTTCGGGGAAGGTCTTTCTGAGATCGGTGGTTGTGATCACAGCCCCCCGGCTCATCAGAGAAAACTGCTGACATGTGCTGAGGATCTCATCGAGCTGGTGGGTTGAGATGAGCAGGGTCTTACCCTTCTGGTTCAGGTCTTTGAGCAAGGAAAGAAAGGCATCTCGAGATTTTGGGTCCATTCCTGCCGTGGGTTCATCAAAAAGAAGGATATCCTGGTCCAGGACAAGGGTGGAGGCCAAAGCCACCTTTCTCTTTTCTCCACCACTGAGGGTGTTCAGTCTGCGGTCTTTATAGGCGATAAAAGACAGCCCCACCTGATCCATGGCGCACTGCACCCTTTGCCGAATATCCTCCATGCCGAATTGCTTTGGCCCAAAGGCAATTTCATCGCCGACAAATTGCTCAAAAAACTGGGACTCCGGATTCTGAAAGACCAATCCGACTTGTTTAACCACCGATTTGATCGAGATGGCTGGATTCTCCAATTGGAATGGGCCAACATGGATCTGGCCCTGGTCAGGTCGAAGCAGGCCGTTGATGTGCTGCAACAGGGTGGACTTGCCTGAGCCGTTTGCTCCAGCTAGCCCGCGCAATTCTCCTTTGTTGATGCTGAGGGAAACAGAATGCAGGGCTTTTTTAGCCAGGTGGGTTCCTGCCAGATAGGTATATTCCGCTTTATGGATGTCAATCAGAGATTGGGGCCTTGGAGTAGTGTCTTCCCTGGAAGCGGAGTAGATAATTTGTTTTTCTTGGGTGCCTTCAGGAATGGCAGCCAACAGGTTTTCCTGTGTTGGTATTCCAGCAGGCAGATGCCAGCCTCGTTCGCGAAAGGTGTCAGCGACTCGCAGAGCAGGGGGTTGTTCAAGGCCGATTTCCTCTAGTAGATCCCGATGGGAAAAAACTTCCTCGGGTGGACCTGACATTTGGATTTTCCCTTGATGAAAGACGAGGAGCTGATCCATGTCCACAACTTCGCGCATCGCTTGGGTTACATAAAATAGCGTCAACCCCTGTTGATGCAGACTTTTGATCCGCGCCAGAAACGCAAGACGTGATTCCGGATCCAACATGGAGGTTGGTTCATCAAAAAGGATTACTTCAGGCTGTCGCGCAAGGACTCCTGCCAGGGCAAGTTTTTGGATTTGTCCACCTGAAAGAAGATGAGGAGGTGTCTTTGCCTCTTCAGTGAGATCGGCTAGTGCTAATTGATGGGCGACGTGCTTCTGAATGATGTTGGGGCGCTTGTTGGCATTTTCCAGACCGAAGGCGATATCTTCTTCGACGGTTGATGCGACGATCTGGTCCTGAGGGTTTTGAAATACCATCCCCACAAGGGATCGAATCTTCCCCCAGTTCGCAGGGTCTTTTGTATCCAGGTCTTTGATCCAGACTTTGCCTACAGTAGGCGTTAACAACCCATTGAGGTGTTTTAAAAAAGTGGTTTTCCCAGACCCGTTTGGGCCAATGATCCCCACCAGGCTCCCTGGAGCTATTTCAAGGGAAATATTTTTCAAAATATCTGGAGAATCCGGCGAGAGGGACTCAGGGTGGTAGGTCAGGTTTTTGACTTGGATGATGTTTTTCACGCACTAATCATAACAGCTTTGTGATGGGCGTGCAGGGGATTTCTATGCACTTCCCATGATGATATCAACCTCAATCAATTCCTTTCGGCCATTGAGCGGGATCTGATGCTCCTCTTGTTTCTGTCCGTTGATCATCACTTCCCTGACTCCCACAGATACGTGGTCAGGGTTTTTGACTCTGATCTCAATCTGGGTGTCCTCATGCCAGTAGGTCATCTCATACTCATCCCAATCTTGAGGAATGCACGGATTGATGATGAGATGGTCACCGTGTAGTTGGAACCCAAGAATGGCTTCAGTTCCCAACCGGTAGAGCCATCCAGAGGATCCGGTATACCATGTCCACCCGCCATGACCAACGTGGGGCGGCGTGCTGTAAATGTCTGCTGCCACAACATAGGGTTCCACGTTGTATTCCCTCGCCGCTGCATTGTCCAGGCTGTGATTGATGGGATTCAGGATCTGAAATGCCTTGAAGGCGTCATTTCCCTGTCCCAATTTGGTCATTGCCCATACCGCCCAGATGGCAGCGTGGGTATACTGTCCACCGTTTTCACGGATACCTGGGGGATATCCTTTGATATAACCGGGATCCTTATTGGTATCGTCAAAGGGTGGGGTGAAGAGGAGGATTAATTGATCCTCTTCTCGGAGGAGCCTTTCTTTCATGGACTCCATGGCCACTTTTTGGCGCTTTTCGGTGCCGCCATCCGTCAGTACGGACCAGGATTGTGGCAGGGAATCAATCTGACATTCTTCATTCAGATGGGAACCGAGGGGGGTGCCGTCATCGTAGAAGGCCCTCAGATACCATGCATTGTCCCAGCTCACCTCGTTGATGATGTCCTTCAATCGGCGGGCTTCTGCGCGCATCTCTTTGGCAAGGTGTTCTTCTCCCTGGATTTCACACAACCGGGCGAATCGCTGATAATTTTCCATCAGGAACCAACCCAACCAGACAGATTCACCTTTGCCCTCAATCCCCACACGATTCATCCCATCATTCCAATCTCCTGACCCAATCAAGGGCAAACCATGGGGGCCGGATGTATGCCCTTTTTTCAGGGCGCGTCGGCAGTGCTCAAAAATGGTAAAGGATTCCTCTGTCAGTTTGTAATGACCATAGCGTTCTTCTTCATCTTCTTCCAGAGGTTCACCAACCCGGAAGGGCACCTTTTCCTCCAGGATGGGGGTGTCTCCCGTTGCTTGCACATACTCAGCAGTCACAAATACCAGCCAAAGCAGGTCGTCGCTGATCCGGGTTCTGACCCCTCTTCCGGAAGGCGGGTGCCACCAGTGAAGAACATCACCGGCTTCAAATTGGTGTCTTGCAGCTCTTAAGACATGTTGTCTGGCAATTTGAAAATCTGTTCCCAGAACGGAAGTCACATCCTGGAGCTGGTCGCGAAAGCCATAAGCGCCGCTGGATTGATAAAATGCACTCCGTCCCCAGATCCGGCAACTGATCGCTTGATAGAGCAGCCAGCGGTTCAGGATAATGTCAAAGGAAGGATCAGGCGTCTGGATCTCTAGGTAATCCAGCAGATGATTCCAATGTCCCTGGATTTGCTGCCATTTCTTTTTAATGGTCTCGCTATCGCTGTAGCGGTTTGCCAATTCTCGTGCGTGGGGATCATCCTTGCCCTGACCGAGGACAAAATGGATGGTGATGGACTCTCCGGGTGCGAAATTGATGTGGGTCTGCATTGCGGCACAGGGATCAACGCCGGCTTCGACTTTGCCTGTCAGGCCAATTGACCGTAAACCGGCTGGATTTTCTCTGCTTCCAGGGAACCCGAGGAACTCCCGCCGGCTGGTAGTGAGGCCGTGGGCCTTTCGGTCAGAAGTCAGGAAAGCTACCCTGTCAGAAAATTCTGAACTGTAGGTATTGCGTGCCAGAAGGGTGTCGGAGCCGTTGTCATAATCAGGAATAACAAAATTCCGGGTTGTTTGCGCATCAACGCCTAACACCCACTCCACATAATATGTCGCGGTTACCCGCCTGGTATGTTCGGTCAGATTCTCTAATTTGAGGGTAATGATTTTGATGGGATCAACATCATCTGTGAACAGTGTGAGTTTGTGTTTAAATCCCGCATTGATGGTTTCAAAAATGGAATAACCCTGACCATGGGTGACCCGGAAATCCAGTCCCTTACCAGCTGGTTGTGGTGTGGGAGACCACACTTTGCCGGTGATTTCATCCCGTAGGTACAGGGCTTCACCAGGTGGGTTCGATACAGGATCGTTGAACCAGGGGCTCAATCGGTTTTCGCCGCTGTTGCCCCCCCATGTATACCCGCTGCCGGATTCTGAAACCATGAAGCCGAAATCCGGATTGGCGATCACGTTGATCCAGGGAGCCGGGGTTATGCTGCCTGGTTTTGCCTCAAGATATTGCGCGGTTGGATATTCCCTGAGAAAGATCTCATAGGACTGACCATCATTGGTGAAGCCACCGAAACCATTGTTGAAAATGAGGTCGTCGCTTGGCGCGATGCATTCAGTTGTTGTGAAGTCTTCTTCCTCACCGGTCGGCGTGAAGGGTGGCAGGGAGGGTCTGGAAATGCCCGCTTCTTGCAATTGGGAAGGCAAATCCCCTTCTTCAGTGGGAATGATGACACTGGCGGCGGTTTTAATCAGGATGATTGATTTCTTGTTGATCTGACTGGATGTCAGAACAAATATCCCGCCCCGACGGTTGACCCAATTTGCACTGTCCATTGTGTTGATGGTTTGGTGGATTCTTTCATTGAGTTCATGGGTATAGCCAGTATCCTTGGTGTTGAGAATCACCAGATCAATCATCAACCCCATTTTTCTCCAATAGCTGTGGGCCTGAAGGATGTCTTGGAGAATCGGAATATCTTCCTGTCGGCTAATCGTGACAAGGAGAATCGGGTAATCCCCTGAGACTCCAAAGGGCCACAATCCTGCCTGGCTCAATGAATTTTTCCGCAGGATGTTGGAGGTTGGTCTTAGGGTTTCGCTGTTGTAGAAAATGTGGGATAGCAGGTCCTGATACTTTTCCAAAGAGTCCGACTTAAGATTTAGAGAACGGAGAACCGTCTCACTGTTGGTCTCGGCAACCGTAAAAGCGTTGTTGATCCTGACACTGTCATCATATTTGTCTGCGATTCTTTCAGCGGTGGGTTTATCCGAGGCACCAAGGGTCAAATAGGTCAGGGTAATTGTTTCGTGGGGGTTTAGATGGATTTCCTGTCCAAGCGAAAAAACCGGGTCTAACGTTTTTCCGGATGTTCCGCTCAATGTCTGATTGGCTGAGAAGATGATGGGGTTCTTCAAGTCACGACCCCTGCCGATGAATTTCTCCCGATCAGACTCATATTGAATATTGCCAGAGGGGCTGCCAACCAGTTTATGGGCCATTGATAAGGGCTCTTCCTCTGAAGAGCGACGTCGGCGCTGGAAATGGAGCATTTTCCTTTCGTCGTCATAGCTGCTTTCAATGAACATCTTGTTGAACGCAGGATGGCGTTGATCTACCGCTTGGGGTGCAAGGACCACCTCGCCGTAACTGCATATGCGCAGGTGTCTGGTTTTATTGGATTGATTTGTCAGGGTGATTTTTTGCAGAAGCAGATCTTCATTTGGGGGGATGGTTGATTGCAGATTGACATGGATATTCTTCTCAACGCGTCTGATTTCCGTCATATGAGCTGAAAAAACGACCCGATATTCCTGTGGATTTCCCTGGATGGGTTGTTTACCAACAGACCAGAAATTGCCTGATTCCATGTCTTGCAAGTAATAGAAAATGCCCCATTTATCAATGATGGCATCCCTTCGCCAGCGGGTGAGGGCAATCCGGTTCCACTTGACATACCCCGATCCAGAATCAGTCATCACCATCTGAAGACTGCCATTCGAGATATGATGGACTTTGAGCTGATTTCCGGAAGTCTCCACACGCCAAGGAATGACAGCAAACCCCGCTTCTTGTTCTCCCCTGGATGAAGCTTCTTTTTTCTCAAAGGTTTTTTGTGGTTCTTTTTGTGGTATTCTCTCCTGCAAGAGCAGTTCCGTGCTCTGTATGCTGGGGTTCTTATGCACCCGATCAGGGTTGGATGTATTGTTGAGAAAATTGGCCAGGGCCACCAGGATCATTCCCTGATGGTGAGCCATATAGGACTGGATCACAGCGCTATTCTTCCCCACGGGAAGTCGCGATTTAGTGTAGTCAATTGCTTCGTAAAAGCCAAACAATCCATCCAATCCGGCTTTTTTCAACTGGGAGATATTCTCAAGCACGGCATGGGGCTTTAGTTCAACAGCCATGAGGGAGGCATAGGGTGCAATGACCAGGTCCTCTGCCAAACCGCGCTTTCTTCCCAGATCAGGGACTCCGAACCCTTGATATTGGTAATTGTCTGCAGAATCAAATCGGTAATAGCTGGATTCTGAAATACCCCAGGGAACACCATGTCCTTTCGCATAGTCAATTTGGGACTGAACCGCACCCAAAGCTGTTTGATATAACAACGTATTAGGATAAAGCCTTGTGTAGAGATTTGGCATGAGATACTCAAACATACTGCCATTCCAGGATATCAATGTCGGCTTTCCGCCGATGAGGGTAAAGGGGCGACCCAGGTGCAACCAATGTGATGGTGTAACTTCATCTTTTGCAATGGCTATCAGACTGGCGGTACGGGCTTCGGAGGCAAGAAGATCATAATGGTTTTTGTCTAACCGGCCAGAACCTATTTTATACCCCAGAAAGAAAACCTCCCGTTGCTCATCAAAAAGAAAATCAAATTCCATGTGATCCAGATAAAAATCAATTCTTCTCACAAGGAATTGGATTTGCCCGAGGAGATTTTGGACATTATCCGCGGATTCTTTTAAATCACCAATGAATTTTTCAATCCATCCTCTGAGTGTGTTCCAGGTCTCTTCATCCATTGAGTCAATTGTTGTTGCATCCGGGTGATCATCCAGATAGTCTTCCAAAATTTCTTGGCTTTGCTTGCAATATTGCGGGATATTCTGCAACCGGGATTGTAGGGAATGGTTTTCTCTCCAAATCGCAAAGGCTTTCGACTTAATATCCAATTGCTTCAGGGAATCTGGTCGCTGCAGCCAGGTTCGGATCCAGGGCGCCAGCATGTCAATCTGCTTATTGATGTTGGACAAATGCATATAGATAGCATCAGACCAATACCGCAGTCCAGAGATTGTTTTTGGATCAACGCCCTGCTGATTACCCAGAAGTTCAGAGATCAATGAATTCATGGGTTTTGCCAATCTCTCTTTGAAGTCTTCAAAGCGCTCTATCTGGTCCTGATCGGAATAATCGCTTGTCTTAATTTGCTTTTGGATTGCTCTGCAATGTTCATAAAGAGGATTGATGACTTCAAATAAATCTTTATTTTCCACAGCGTCAAGGAGTTCACAAAACACTCCCAGACTATCAAACAAGCCCTGGTATAGAATTTCAGGGCAAATTGGGTCACCTGGTAACGACAGCAGGGACTGCTTCAACCCGTATAAACTTGCTGCGTAATTTCCGCTGTCCACGGTGGAAACATAGCGCGGTGAAAGGGTTTTTTTATTTCGGGTATCATACCAATTTAGGAGATGGCCGCGGTATTTTTCCAGATCGTCAAGGGTGTTAAAGGTATAGTTCATCCGAAAGATATAGTCCAGCACACCAATATAGCCCAGATCATAGGCGGATGTGGTTGACAGGAGCATCAGTCCGATATTGGTGGGGGATGTTCGGTGGGCGACCATCCCCTTGGGATGTTCCTGAAAGTGGTCCGGGGGAAGCCAATGATCATCGGGTCCAATGAAACGTTCAAAGTAGAGCCAAGTTCTCCGGGCCACGTGACGTAGACTTTGAATCTCCGATTCCGAAAGGGGTTTTTTTTGGTCCTGTTTTTTCTCTTGACTGATCCAATAAGCAATTTGTGGAGAGATCAACCAGGTGAGCAGGAAAGGTAATGCAGTCCAAATTGCCGAGGGATTAAGCAGAGAAATGAGAAGGCCGAAGAGACCGCTCAGGATGGGAGCTCCCAGCATTCTGCTCCAGATGACGGTGATTTTTCTCTCTTTTCCGAAAATGCGGACCGTATGCGCAGCCGTTTGCCATTGCAACAGCCTTTGATGACTGATAAAAAGTCGAACAAAGGTGGTCACAATGGCGTCCAGCATAATCAGAGAGCGATAGGGCAGGAAGATCAGCCAGAAAAGCCAGCGAAGAAACACCGTACTGATCCGGTTCATGAAATTTTGTTGGTTACCCAGAAGGACGCGAGAAGAAAAAGAAACCACCAGATCCTTAAAAAGTGGAAATGCAGATATGAGCAACACCAAAGCTGTCCAAAGCCAGAGGTTATCCTGGATGAATATCCATCCCGACAGAAGCAGCAATAATTCGGACGGGGCTAGTAGGCTGCGTCTCAAGTTATCAATGATTTTCCACAGATCAATAGCCGAAAAGGGATTTGATTTTGAACCTTTACTCTCCATCGGCACTCTGGGGAGAACCCAGGGCAGTAATTGCCAATCGCCCCGCACCCAGCGATGAAGGCGCTCTACATGATTGGCATAATCCGGTGGGTATTCTTCAAAAAACACGATATCAGAGACGAGGCCAGCTCTGCCTTGAAGCCCTTCAAACAGATCATGGCTTAAGAGCGCATTTTCTGGCACTTTGTTCCGCAGGCTTCTTTCGAAAGCGGCAACATCATAAATACCTTTTCCAACGTAGCTGCCTTCTCCAAAGAAATCCTGGTACACATTCGAAACGGCTCTGGTATACAGATCAATCCCGATGTCACCTGCAAATACCCGAGTGAAAACCGTTTTTGTCACGCTGGTCGGTTTTACTTCTGTCCTGGGCTGAAGAATTGTGTATCCCCGTTTTACCCGGTTGGAGCCTTCTGAAAATTCAGCCCGATTTAAGGGATGGGCCAGGGTGGCAATCAACTGCATGGCAGCTTTGCGGGGGATGATGGTGTCGGAATCCACGGTGATTACGAATCGCACAGACTGAAGAAATTCACTATCTCCGATCCGAATTGAGAATGGCGAAGGGTCATTTTCCAAAAGAAGCTGATTGAATTGGGTCAATTTCCCTCGTTTTCGTTCCCATCCCATCCAGACACCTTCTGCGGGATTCCATTCCCGAGGTCTGTGGAACAGAAAAAATGGCCTGCGCCCATTTTGATCGTATTGTTTGTTGAGGGAAATGAGTTTCTCTTTGGCGTGCTCCAAAATCTCCGAATCCTCAGGCATTTCTCTTTCAGGCGCATCAGCAAAATCAGATAGCAGAGCAAAGCCAATGTTTTTGTCTCTATTGGCCAGATAATGTAATTCCAGTTGGTGAACCAAATACTCCACTTCTTCTTTTGAACTGAACAGTGCTGGAATCACGACCATGGTTCTGTAGGCACCTGGAACTCCGTCGCTGTAGTCCATCTTCGGAAGTACATTGGGTGTCAAAACCCAGGTCAGAAGTGAGTTCATCAAGTTGACACCCACGCTTGAAGCTGGAACCAACGCCAAAATGCCTACGAGCCATTGCTGCCATATCGCCAACTGGAAGGAGCGAGCAACCGCCATCAACCCGATCACCACCAGAGCTGTAAGAGCGAGTATCCCAGAGAGGTAAAGCCCGGCAGCATGGTTAAAGACAAATTGCTGGAACCGGTCACTGAATGTCCATTGATATTGGATTTTTTCTTTCAATGCATCGAGACCGTCACCGATCAGATAGTATCCAACATGCGCTCTTCTGGCTGTCTTTTTTTGCTCATCGGAGCAAAGGGAAATGGCTTTCTCTGCTACCTGGATTTCGCTCAGAGCCACCTTTTCCGCCAGGGATTCAATTTTCTTACGATAACGATCCCGGGTGTCAAAATCCATCGCGCTGTAGATGTCAGCGGGATCTGTTCGCAAAACCTCTTCAACAAGGGCTTGTTTCTCGAAAAATTCCTTCCAATCCACCCTGGAAAGAAGCTGCAGGCTGCGGATACTGCGGGCAACCATCTCATCCGGATCGGCGTCACCCAGTCGTCCGGTAGTTTTTTCGATTGGAAGGGATATATTTTCGCTCTCTTCAAAAAGTTCAGCGATGGACTCTCTGAGAATGGTAATCAGGATCAGTCTGAGCATTAGAGGCAGGGCCCATATCTCACTCATTTTCAGGGTGACTTGCTCCTGAAGTGCCGTTAAGAATGCATTGATGTTGCTCTGAACCAAGTCAACCTGAAAAAACTCGACAATTTCACTGGCAATGAGATAGATTCGAGGGATGCTCTGGTCATCCTCCAAAGCCGGCAGCTTATTATAATAGTCTGGTGGGAGATCGTCCTGCACCAGTTCAATGGATTCTTTTATGATGAAGTAATTATCGAGAAACCATTCCACTCCGCTGGAGGCGACCTTTTTTTCTGCCGCAACCAGATTCAAGGCGGAATGGGCTTCCTGCAGGATTATTTCATGATCGTCCAATTTTTCCACAATTGAATAGTCGCTGGAATGTGGAACCGTCTGTTGTACTCGCTCAATAAGTTCATTAATGAATTCCTGTAAATTTAGGTTGGGTCGGTGTTTCTTTTTTGAAACATCTGGCATGGATTAATGTCCCTTCGATTCCTGTGCGTATTGCTCTGCCTGGGATAATTCAACATCTTCTTCAGACAAATCCTGGATAATGATCAATGGTGTTGTTCCATAGGCGATGAAGTTGAGAGCAATATTGCCATACGGCCAGCGATGTTCCCCTGATAGGCCGTGCGCGCTCAGCAGAACCAGATCCGTCTTTTCTCTGTCCACAATGTTATGCAGCGAAACCGTGGCATTCTTTGATGACTGGATAATGGGTTCCACAGAATCTATTTGGAACTGATCCTTGACCGATGCCAGATATTTCTCAGCTTCCCGGATATTCTTTTCCACCAACTCCTGGATCAATTCTTTTTCTTCGTCACTCATTGGCATCTGGCGGGGGAGTATGGGCTCCTCAACAATGTGAGCCAGAAGGACCTTTGATTTATGTTTTTGGCTGATGGACTTTGCCAGGGGGAGAATGCATTCCGCCCTTTTGGAACCATCGAGGGGCAAGACAATTCTTTTGTAGGAAGCTTCTTGGAGGTCGTCACTGACTTGCTTATAAGCTCGGATGATCATCACCGGCATGAAAGCCCGCAGTAGGACTTTCTGGACGGTGCTGTTGATGTTCCATTCGGAAAGTCCGCTTTCCCCATGGCTGGAGAGAACAATCAGTTCCACATCCTCCTGACGGGCATATTGGATGATTTGTTTGGCCGGTTTTCCCTCCTCCAAGTGCATTTCGCTGTCAATATCCGCTTCCCTCAGTTTTTCCTTGACAGATTCCAAATACGCTTCCGCTTCAGATTTCCGCATTTGCCAGTCAATGGGGTTTACCATGCCATGGGCATTGGTTTGTTCCTGGCGGTATACAACGCGAAGAAGGGTCACTCGGGAATTGAAGGCCTTTGCCAGTGCAATGACATGGGGAAAGACCCTTTCTGCCAGGGTGGATCCATCCAGGGGCACCAAAATGTGTTCGAACATGGCCAATACTCCTGTTCTTGAAGAATCTAGCCTTCCATTTAGAATTCACTTTCAAAGAAAGGGAAATGGCAGGGATATAAGCACTTAATCGTATAATTATTGTGAATTAATGCGGAATAAATGCAGGTTGCGCCCCCTCCAGTGTGCGTTTGAAAAGGGTGAGGAACGTTTGATTTACGTTTTGTCTGATTTTTTGGGAACATATTTCCCATATTGAGCGTCTTATCAGCAGAAAGGAAAACAAAATGAAACGAAACAAACTGATGAGAATAAGCACAAAAGGCTGCCTTGTTATCCTTATGCTGTTGTTCATTCTGGTTCTGAGTGCTTGCGTTGGAAATGAAACTTTTTCTCCCACGTCTGATCTTGCTGGGACCTATGCGGCACAAACAATGACGGCTTCAGCTCAGGAGAAAACCATTTCGGCTTATGAAACCCTGGCGTATGGGATTACCCAGACAGCAATGGCCACGCCGACTCCTTCGCAGACACACACACCATCTCCTACAATGTCTCCAACCCCCACGATGATTCCCCCAACGGAGACTTCCACCCCCACCCTGACCGCAACGCAGACCCAGTGTAATCTGGCCATTTTTGTTGAGGACATATCCATTCCCGATGGAAAAGAAATTGAACCAGGCGTCAGTTTCATGAAAACATGGCGGTTGGAAAATATCGGTTCCTGCACCTGGACAGCGAATTATGATGTGATTTTTGTCAGCGGCAATTCGATGAACGCACCAAGTCGGATTGGGTTAAACCGAAGGGTAAATCCTGGAGAATTTGTTGACATTTCCATCCTGATGGAAGCGCCAACCTATCCCGGCACCTACACGGGGTACTGGATGCTGGCTGATGAAGCCGGCGACCGATTTGGCGTTGGGCCTGAAGGAGAAGAGAGTTTTTGGGTCAGTATCACAGTGAAAGCGGCTGAGAAAAGCGTATATGATTTTGCCGCTAATTATTGTGATGCAGTCTGGCGAAGCGGAACGACAGATCCTCTGCCATGTCCGGGTGACACCGCTTCCAATGATACAGGATATGTGGTGCGCAAGGAAAACCCCATTCGGGAGGATGGCGGGGTTGAGAATGAAGCGGGGTTGGTGACAAGCCCGGATAATGCGAACAATGGGGTCATCTCCGGTCGGTTTCCCGCATTTACTGTACAGAAGGGGGATTTGTTTAAGGCCGTGATCGGTTGTGAACATGACAGCCCAGGTTGTAATGTGCTGTTTGAACTTCGCTATCGGATTGATGGGGGTGCCGTCCAAACCTTGGCATCCTGGCATGAAGTATATGAGGGACAACACCGTTCAGTAACGGTTGACCTTTCATCCCTCGCAGGATATGAAGTCAACTTTATCCTTGTCGTGAAAAACAACGGTACTCCCACAAACAATCGCGCCCTCTGGTTGTTGCCAAGAATTATGCGCTGATTTTATGATTGGGATAATCTATCTTTGGGAGCGAAGGAACCTGTTTCGCTCCCAATTGTTCTTTGGTTCGTGATACCCGGTAATTTGCTTTTTATTTTTCTTGGGGTAATTGTTAACTACAGTATTCATCATTATTTGGGAAATTTCATGGTTCAGTCCACGCAGAAAAAGAGTCTGACGAAGTCTCAGGTGCAAGCGTTCCTTGAACCCCTGACTGTAGGGGTCATCCTCCTGGATTCGAAGGATGAAATCCAATTTATGAACCAGGCCATGCATGATTTTCTTTCTTGGGAGGATCGTGATACACGACGGCCAGTTTTTGAACTGTTCCATGAAAAAGATCGCCCGCTTCTTAATAAAGTCCTCCATGATGAAGACGCAAAAAAGGATCGGTTTCTGTGGTTAGCGTTACGATTGGTTTCTGAATTGGACAAGAACAAACTTGTGCTATTAAATGCGCAATCTGTCTCAGAAGTTGATGATTTATCCTTGAAGACTCAACTGGTTTGTATTCCAATATTTAACAAACGGATCAGGGAGATTCTGCTTCCTGCAATTCATCGTTATTATTCTTTTGATGTTTCCCTGGATAATTACCGAAGTATTGTTGAAAGCGCTACGGTGGGTATTGGCGTTTTAAATAAAACGGGTCATTTCCTCGAATCAAATATGACCTTCTCCCGTATTCTGGGCCAACCCAAGAGCCGGGTGATAAACCATCATTATTCTGAAGTCTTCGCTGAAGATAAATCAATTCTTGAAAACGCCATCCTGACGGTTGTGGATGGTGAACAGGGCCCTGTCAAACGGCAGATTCTTCTTGATCAGAACCAAACTGGTGGCAAAATTGTGATGGTTACCATCTCAAAAATAGATGATCTGGATTCTGTGATGTTAGTGATGGAAGATATTACAAATCTAGAAAACACGCACCAAGCGCTCCTGCAGTCGGAAAAACTGTCCCTGACCGGGCGTCTGGCTGCTTCTATGGCCCATGAGATTAATAATCCCTTGCAAACTTCCATTGGGTGTCTGGGGTTGGTGGATGAGATGCTCGATGAAGAACAATCAGACATCAAAGCCTTCATTCAACTGGCTATGGAAGAGCTGCTTCGAAGCGCCAGAATTGTCAAGAGACTGCGAGATCTGAACCGAAAAGTCAGCCCAGATGAAAAAGAAAACCTGGATCTGTATCAAATGATCCAGGATACATTGTTGCTGACCAAGAACCGCTTGAGTGATCGCAACATCATCCCAATCCTGCCAACGGAATGTCGGTTACCAACCGTTTCAGGATCGAAGGATCAGATCAAACAGGTGTTTTTAAACATCATTATGAATGCGATTGATGTGATGCCAAAGGGGGGGACGATTTATATTGATTTGGTGCCGACACAAAACCCTGAAGGGGTGAGGATCAAAATCAGGGACACAGGACATGGAATGGATCAGGAAGCCTTAGATATGCTCTTTGAACCCTTTCATACGACCAAAGATGATGGTCTGGGATTGGGCTTATTCATTTGTAAACGTATCATTGAGGACCACAATGGCGACATTCAGGCAGAGAGTCAGGTTGGTGAGGGATCCCGCTTCAATATCTGGCTACCTGCTGATTCCGGCTTTTCAGGAAAGAAGTGATAAATGATGGAAAAGGTACACACGCTTGTTGTTGATGATGAAGCTGGCATCCGGTTTTTTGTTGAAGAAACCTTACGCCGATCCGGTCATGATATCACCACGGCAAAGGCTGGAGATGAGGCGTTGGAAATTTTGCGCGACACACCTTTTGATTTGGTCATCCTGGATCTCAAACTTGGCGGTAAGATTGATGGCATTAAAATCCTTGAGGCCATTCGCTGGCGCTGGCCTCGAACCTGCGTGATTATCATGACGGCTCATGGCAGTTTGGATTCAGCCGTCGCGGCCATTGATCAGGGGATTGAAAAATATGTGCAAAAGCCCCTTGCCCCTCAGGAGCTGCGGAATGTTGTGGAGGAGGTGTTGAATTCCTGTCAGG
>DAOTUG010000143.1:0-5518 GCA_034437335.1 Anaerolineaceae bacterium | reverse complement strand
AAAGACCAGGCCCTTCTTCTTGAAGGCGATACCCCAACCGGGCTATACTTTGTGACCGCTGGCTGGCTCAAGGCAGAATAGGTTTCATCTGACGGCCGCCAACAGGTCCTGCGGTACGCTGGACCTGGCGAGGTATTGAATGAATACGCTGTGTTTTCCAGCAAACCCAATGGCGCCACCTTTATCGCCCTGACCGCGGCAGATGTATTTTGCCTCCCCGCAAAGGATGTCAACCGGCTTTTGAATACCCATCCCGGATTCACCAGGGCGGTTATCGAAAGCCTTTCCCACAGAATCGAACACCTGGTCAATCTGGTCACCGAATTATCCCTGCACACCGTCCAATCCCGGCTGGCGCGTCTTCTTCTTGACAACGCCGAGAATGGGGTTTTCACCCGACGGCGATGGAACACGCAAACTGAAATGGCAGCACGGCTGGGAACAGTGCTGGATGTGTTGAATAGGGCCCTTCAGCGCATGGCCAAAGACGGAATGATTGAACTTGAGCGCGATGCGATCACCCTACTGAAACCTGAGCGGCTAAAAACCATTGCCAACCCAAACGCTGAATCCTCGACTTAAATCGAAGACTTTATCCTTTCAAGATCGTATCCTGGGAAAAATCAACACAGTGAAACAGGAGAAACAATCATATGGAAGGAAAATGGATACTCTTTGGTTTGGTCAAAGCCCTTCACGATATATTGACGGCTGTCTGGGTTGGGGGAATCTTCGCCACCGCCGCGGCCCTTATGCCAGCGATTAAATCCGCCGGGGTTTGAAGGAGAATTTCATCTCGCTGTTGATCTCCTATCAGAAACGGCTCCCCATCCTGGCTATCATCAGCATGGCTGGACTCTGGCTGACGGGGATCCTTCTCGGCCGCCAAAGCAATGCCTATGAGGGGCTTTTAAGCTTTGGAACGTCGTATGACCAAATCATCACCCTCAAACACATCCTGACCTTGGGGATGGTCGGTATTGGGCTGATTCGTCGCTTCGGACCCGGGCGGAAGATCAACACCTTCACACTAAACCAACAGCGCATCTATGGACTGCTGCTGGGGGCCAATCTTTTTCTGGGACTCACGATCCTCGTGTTCCGCGGCCTGGCAGCAGCTCTGGGATAACGGGGGGTCAGGGGGCCGTCTGAAAGACGTGGACAACCGACTTGTATTCGTCCGCCAGACGTTCGATGATGTAGAGCAATCCGGAGTCCCGGTCAAATGCGGCCGCACCGATCAGGTCCCGCTTGTAGATCTCCACATTGATCTCCGGATCGTAGAGATAGGGCGTTAGATTGAGAATTCCATAGGGCTGGGGTTCAAAAGTTTCCATCTGGCCCTGGGCCACCCGGCCCAAATCCGCCGGGTCGAAGAACAGCACCACCCCCTGGTAATCCGTCGCCCAAAAGCCGCGATCATCAAAAGGAAAATCAGGATACTCCGGGCAATCCGGGGTATCCTCATCAGCGCAGTCATAGGGCCAGACAACCCCGTTGGCAAAACCATACCAGGATTCCCCCACCGCCTTGGTCCCGGTAAAAATCACCGCATCCCCTGCCGGCGATGTCAGCCAGGCCCCGCCCCACCAGTGATCGGAGGGTTGGTAGCCGTCCATCATCATCGTGTCGTCAGACTGAATCTCCGGATTGCCCGCCGCCTGAATGCCGTAAAGCAGCAGCGGCTGGATGGCAGAGAGGGCGCTTCCCGCTGGCGGCGGATTTCCATCCTCCCAGGGAGAATAGACATACAAAGCTGGGCCGAGGCCGCCCCACACCCCCTCCCGAAACCGTCCGGTGGCCAGACGGTATCCCGGCGCATAATGGTCCGCCCAGGCCTCAGGGACATCGAAGAGGTAGTCATTGGTGGTGTAGTTTGAGAAGCCATCAAAAACCCACAGACCAGCCGGACCGCCCTCACCCAGATTCAGATCCGTCCAACCGTGGGAGGGCTCAAAATCCTGGATATGCTGGCCGATGCAGAAATGCAGCATCCCCTCAGGTTGCGCCCCCATGGGTGCCAGGTAGGCGATGCCCATGCGTGGGATGGCCAGGTCATCGGTGATATACCCGCCGGAAATATCCGCCAGAGGCTGGAGGGTCTCTGCCGCGGGCAGGTCTTCCAGGCTGGTGCTGATGATCGGCGCCGGGATGCTCAGCTCAGCCACATACAGCTCCTGGTCATGCCCAACCATGTACAGGGAACCAGGAAAACCGTCCCCGCTGCCGCCGGTATCTCCCATTGGGTAATGGGTGAGACCGTGGCCGCTGTATTCCCACCCCAACCCACCGGAATCGTCCGGCAGGCGGAAGGCACCCAGGTAAACCAGGTCTGCAGGGGAAAGCGCGCCGTCGGGCACAGTCCCATTTCCAATGGTTTCCTCGGAAAAAATCGTGTCGGGCTCTTCCTGACTACCCGACTCCGCGCCAACTTCAGAGGGAAGAGATTCCTCGGGCGCGTCCATTGGAAGCTCCTCCTCAATCTGTGAGGCCACCGGTAGATTGCAAGCCATTGAAAGTGCAAGAAAACTCATGATCAGCAGGATTATGGGCGCATGATTGTGTTTCATGGGAGAAACCCTTTCAATTGGGGAGCTATTTCAACTATACACGAAATATCATTTGCCTTCAATCTCTTCAACCGGAAAATTCACTTAACCAAATCAGGACAACACACTGATTATGCGTCGTCCTGTGATGAAGCGGTGTTCAAGTCGAACCAGTTTAAGGGATAAACCCCGCCTTAAAGGGCAAGCCATAATCATGACAGAGCCGCTGGACCGCCCAGCGGCCGCCGATGGCTGCACCAGGCAACCCGCCGGGGAAGTTCGTCCACATCCCACCCATGTAGAATCCTTCCAGTTCCTCAATCCGGCCGTTCCAGTTCGGCTGCTTGAATCCCGGGGTGAGCAGGAAGGACATCCACGCGCCCCGCCAGGCATTGCAATAGCGTTCATAGGTCAGGGGTGTGGCCAGGTCCGTGACCACAATCTTCCCGGAAGCTTCGGGAATCATTTCCTCCAGCAAGCCAGCGAGGGTCTCCTGTACTTCGGCCTTCTCCTGACGGTACGCCGCCCGGTCGGCCAGCCCCCGCCACCAATCATAGTCGGTATATAAGATCATATTGACCACCGAGTGACCATCAGGGGCCAGGCCGGGGTCATAGCAGTAATGCCGGACCGGCACTTCATGATATTCCTTCCCGGCGAAGGAGAGCGGCTCATCCAATTCATATATGGTCATATGGGGCCGGTGGGAGAGATCAGCCGCAATCCCTGCGGAGAACAACAGGGTCGGCGGAGTGATGGGCGTCCTGTCCAAATTCGCCAACATCTCCGCCAGGGGATTGTCCAGATAGCGGCCCTCCAGCATGTCGTGCAGGGTGGCATGCCCATCCGCACAGGAGATGACCACATTCGCATTGAAGACCTTACCTGTGGTTGTCTCCACACCGATCACCCGACCCTGCTCAATCAGAATCCGGGCCACGCGCGCGCGATATTGGATGGTACCTCCGAGTTTGACAAAGGTTTCTTCCATCCGCTTTGCAAGGGCCAGAGACCCGCCCATAGGCCAACCGGAATCCTTGCTGGAGAGGGATGACAGGGTCGTTATCAACCCAATCACAGCGTACTCCGGCGGGATGACGCCCTTCAACCCCCGCCGGATGAGGGGGTCTTTGAACTGCTGACAATAGTCCTCAATGCTGGTCTGGTTCAGCCGGCGAAAATCCCCCAGGTAGGGCAACATTTTCCCACCCATTTTGAGGCCGTCGAGAGGTTTCATCAGGTCATAGGGCTTCCCCACCGGCTGATCAAAGTCTTTGAACTTACGGATGGACCGGCAGAAGGACCGGATCAGGTCGGCATCCTGTGGAGAAAGGTCCAACAAATGGGCTTCCAGCCGGTCAATATCCGTGTAGAGATGCATTGTGCGGCTGCCGTCGGTGACGGAGAAGAAAGAATCGAAGAAATGCCCAACCACATCGGCCGAAAGCGCCCCGGTGTCTTGCCAGATCTCGTATAATCCAGAGCCCGGACGCATGCCCATCATCCAGTGGATACAGCCATCAAAATGGTAATCCCCCCGATTCCAGCCGGTGCATTCTCCTCCCGGCTGGTTATGCAATTCTAAGATCTCCACTTCCAATCCTTGCCGCCTGGCATAGATCCCGGCGGTCAGGCCGGCGATACCGGCGCCTATTACGATCACTTTTTTCATTACCTTTTCTCCATTTTCAAATTTCCGATTTTCGTTCTGAGTTGTACATTACTTGAACAGAGCCATTAAGGCCTCTGGCGTCAAATTGAGATTGCCATCAGACATGACATAATAAACCGCCATGCCATGAATGGCGCAGAGGAATGCCTCGGCTATATGGCGGGGGTCGCCCGGGCGGATACCCCCCTCCTTCTGGCCGGTTGTGATGATGCGGGTCAGGATTTCAAAAGGCAGGATTTGTGACTGGGCCCGATGACGCGCAGCCTGGGGGGCTGCTTCAGAGACCGCTGCCTGGACGATCAGCAAAAAGAAAAAGGCTGAATCGTTTGTCTCCTTGAGAGAAAGCAAAATACCCTCTGCAATGGCATGAATCTTCTCAAGAGGAGACAGATCCATGGCTTCAATATTGATTAAAAAGCCATTGGAGCTGTCAACGGCCATATCCACGAGGGCATTGAAAAGGGCCTCCTTTGAATCAAAATAATGATAAAACAGTCCGTGGCTGGCCCCGGCCAACTCCGTGATTTCGCTGATCCGGGTGGCCTTAAAACCTTGCCGGGCAAACAACCGCAAAGCAGCCAGAAGGATCTCACCTTCCCGCTGGTCTCGGATCTGGTCATATTGTTCACTGGTTCTCGGGGTCATCATGTATTCCTTCTATCCAACAGTGATTGACTAATCAGTCAATCAATATTGTAGTTCAGAAACGCGTTGATGTCAAGGATTTGATTGACTTTTCAGTCATCATGATGATTAAAAGACCACTTTTCAAAGGTAGATTACAGCGAAGTCACACAACACCTGATTCCATTTCCTGCCCTATCACCCAGCCATGCTGGACCCGATCAACCACTCGCTCTCCACACAATTCTTTATCTTTCTGGTAGAATGAGGCCGATCTCATATGACAGCAGGAGAACCATGGAACCCATCACCTTCACATCCGACCGGTTGGTCAAAAGCGAAGACCTGAACCACCACCGCACCCTGTTTGCCGGCCGTTGTGCAGAATGGTTTGTTGAAGCGGGTTTCATCGCTGCTGCCAGCGCCCTGTCACCGGACAAAATCGTTTGTTTAAAAATTCACGGCCTGGAATTCACACACCCCGTAAAACCAGGAGACATCGTCCGCTTCCAAAGCAAAATTATCCGAACCGGTCGCACATCCCTGCAGGTGTTTGTCACCTTACGCCTCACCCGAGACCCAGAGCCCATCGTGAAGGGTTTTCTCACCTTTGTCCACGTAGATAAAGCTGGTAAAGCACAGCCCCATGGGCTGCGCTTGCAACTTTCCACCC
>DAOTUG010000142.1:0-8439 GCA_034437335.1 Anaerolineaceae bacterium | reverse complement strand
TCAGCTCCGATGCCAGCAACCTGGTGTCCGGGGATACCAATGACCAGCGGGACATTTTTGTCCACAATCGCCAGACCGGCATCACCGAACGCGTCTCGGTGGCTTCCGACGGCGCCCAGGGCAATGATGATTCATACGGTCCGGCGATATCTACCGATGGCCGCTATGTGGTCTTTAGCTCCAATGCCAGCAACCTGGTCCCCGGAGATACCAACGGATATGACGATAGCTTTATCAGGGATCGCTGGCCGGAAGCCATTTTTATGCCGCTGACCGTGAAGTGAAGCCTCTCGCCATCCCGTGAGCGGTGATCTGCGCGTTCCAGATATAAAAACAGCGAAAGCCGCAGGCCCTCCGTTAGGTGACCGAAAGCGCGGGGCACGGAGGAAAGCGCTGCGCACCAAGGAATTGGCAGCGTGAGCGACATCCCGGCCCCTGACAGGGTTTATAATTAACCCCAACCGCCATCAGCCGCTCCCGGAAGGACACGCTCTATGAAATTCCGCACCATCACCCTCACCATCAACAATCAGACCCACACCCTCACGGTCGGCCCGGAGGAGCCCCTCCTGGATGTCCTCCGCAAAGCCGGCTACACCAGCGTCCGGCGCGGCTGTGACAACCACGCCTGCGGCATCTGCACCGTCCTGGTGGACGGCCAGCCAACCCGCAGTTGCCGGACCGCGGCTGTCTCGGTGAACGGCCGAAGGATCACCACCCTGGAGGGACTGGAAGACGGCGGGACTCTGCATCCGCTTCAGGACGCCTTCATCGAAACCGGAGCCATCCAGTGCGGCTACTGCACGCCGGCCCAAATTCTGACAGCCAAAGCCCTCCTGGATCACTCCCCCAACCCCACCCTCACCGAGATCCGCCGGGCGATGAATCGGGTTCTCTGCCGCTGCACGGGTTATGTGCGCGGCCAGGCCGCCATCCAACGGGCGGCCCAGGCCCTGCAAGGGAAGCCACCCACACCCTACCGCCACAACGCCCTGCCCCTGCCCGAGGACCCGGCCGACATCACCCTGCCAGACGCCTACACCCGCCCTGACGGTGGACGGGAACCCCTGCCGCCCCTCATCTTCACCCCCCAAGGGATGTCTCGCACCCGGGTGGTGGGCCACCCGGAGGTCAAGCTGGATGCCAAAAAACTGGCCACGGGGCGCCCTGTCTTCACCGACGACCGCCACCCCCCTGGCATGCTCTACGGCGCCCTGCTGACCAGCCCCCATGCCCACGCCCGCATCCGCCGGATTGATGCCAGCAAGGCCCGGGCCCTGCCCGGGGTGCACGCCGTTCTGACCCACAAGGACCTCCCCCGGGTCAAATTCGCCTCAGGCGGCCAGAGCTATCCCCAGCCCCTACCCTACGACCAGGTCAGCCTGGATAACAAGGTTCGTCATGTGGGAGACCGGGTGGCCGTGGCGGCAGCCGAGACCCCCGAGATCGCCGAGGAGGCCCTGGGCCTGATCGAGGTGGAATATGAGATCCTGCCCGCCGTGACAGACCCCGAAGCGGCCATGAAGCCCGACGCGCCGGTCATCCATGATGAACCCGACACCGAAGGCGTCCACGACCGAGACTGCAACATTGTCCACCATGTGGAGGCTGAGGCCGGGGACGTGGACCGGGCCTTCGCAGAGGCCGATCACATCTTTGCGGGCGAGTACCGCACCCCGCGCCAGCAGCACGTCCATCTGGAGCCCCATGTGTGCATCACCTATCTGGACGCAGATGACCGGCTGGTCATCCGCACCAGCACCCAGGTCCCCTTCCATATCCGCCGGATGGTGGCGCCCCTGATCGGGCTGCCGGTGAAACGCATCCGGGTGATCAAACCCCGCATCGGCGGGGGCTTCGGCAACAAACAGGAGCTGATCCTGGAGGACCTGTGCGCCCACCTGACTCTGGCCACCAGGCGCCCGGTGCGCATGATGTACAGCCGCACCCAGGAATTCACCAGCTCCCGCAGCCGCCATCCCACCATTGTGCGCTACAGGGCCGCCGTCAAGGACGAAAGGTTGATCGCTGCCAGCCTGTACCTCCTGAGCAACACCGGCGCCTACGGCGCCCACGGCCTGACGGTGAACATGGTGGGCGGTTTCAAGGGGCTGACCCTCTACAACCCGCCCAATGCCCGGTTCGTCAGCGACGCCGTCTACACCAACACGCCCCCCTCGGGGGCCTTCCGCGGCTATGGCGCCACCCAGTGTGAGTTCGGGATCGAGGTCTTGATGGAAGAGATCGCGGAAAAGCTGGGGTTGGATGTGGTGGCTTTCAAGGAAAAGAACTGGCTCAAGGTGGGGGAACCGATGCACCTCTCCCAGCAGCTCGGGGAAGGACGGGAGGGCGTGGAGCAGACCCTCACCTCCAGTGGGCTCGCGGCCTGTGTGCAAATCGGCCTCAAGGCCACCGATTTCCGGGCCAAGCGCGCCCGATACGCCCAACAGACAGGTCCCCGACGGCGCGGCATCGGCATGGCGGTGGTGATGCACGGCAGCGGCATCGCCGACCTGGACATGGCCGCAGCCACCCTCAAGATGAACGATGACGGCTCCTTCAACCTGCTGATCGGCGCCAGCGACCTGGGCACCGGATCGGACACCATCCTGGCCCAGATGGCTGCCGAAGTCCTGGGGACGCCCCTGGAGGACATCCTCGTCTATGCCGCTGACACAGACCTGACGCCCTTCGACAAAGGCGCCTATGCCAGCAGCACCACCTATATCAGCGGCGGCGCCGTGGTGAAAGCCGCCCGGGCCATCCGGGATCAGATCCGGGAACACGCCGCCCTGATGCTCGCAATCGGCGATCCGGAGACCCTCACCCTGCGGGACCGGCAAGTCCACGCCCCGGACGGGCGCAGTCTGACCCTGGCGGAAGTGGCCCTCAGCAGCCTGCACCAGCAAAACCAACGCCAGATCATGGCCACCGCCTCCCACACCAGCCCAAAGAGCCCGCCCCCCACGGCAGCGCAGTTCGCCGAGGTGACGGTGGACATGGAAAGCGGCCAGATTGCGGTGGAACGTCTGTTGATGGTTGTGGACTGCGGCCGAGTGATCAACCCGGTCACCGCGGCCGGGCAGGTCGAGGGGGGCATGGCCCAATCCCTGGGCCTGGCCCTGATGGAGGAAATGCGCTTCGATGCGGACGGCCAACCCCTGAACCCCTCCCTGGGACAATACCGCATCCCCCGCGCCAGCCGGATGCCGGCTCTGGATGTGATCTTTGTGGAAACGGACGAGGCCAGCGGCCCCTTCGGGGCCAAATCGGTGGGAGAGATCTCCATTGACGGCGTCCCGCCCGCCCTGGCCAGCGCCGTGCACAACGCCGCCGGAATCTGGCTGCGGGAACTGCCCTTCACGCCGGAAAGAGTCAGGGCCGCCCTGGAGCGAATGCCGCAAAAATGAAGGCGGATGCCGCAAAAAGGAAAGCGGATGCCGCAGAAATGAGGGCGCTCCCACAGAAACAGCATTAACCCAAACGGGCCCGGGGGCATCTCGCCGCCAGGCCCGATGGATCTGCCACCACTAAATAAGGTCCGCTACCAATAAAGATCCTATCCAACCTACCAATATCACGCTCCTGTGGAATAGTTCATCCCTTGATCAGGGCCAGGGCCTCCTTCGCTGCCTGGCGGGAGCCCACCGTGGGAGCAAACTCAAACCCCACATAGCGTTCATATCCCGCCCCGTCCAGGGCTTTAAAGATATTGCTGTAATTCAACTCCCCGGTGCCGGGCTCGTGCCGGCCGGGGACATCCGCCGCGTGAACGTGGCCGATGGCGTCCAGGTTTTGGGTCAGGCTCTCGATGATGTTGCCTTCCGTGACCTGCTGGTGATAAATATCAAACAGCAGACGGATATTGGGGCTGCCGACCTTTTTCACCAGCTCAACGCCCACATCGGCGTGTTTCAGCCAATATCCCGGATGGTCCACCAGGTTATTGAGAGGCTCGAGGACGAGAGTCACACCAGCGTCCTCGGCCAAACGGGCAATGTCCTTCAGCCCATCCAGGACGCTCTGATATTTCTCAGTTTCGCTCAGTTCCGGGAACTGAAATTTCACGCTCCGGTCCTCTCCCAGCTCATCGGTCAGGAGGAAGAGGGTTTTGCAATCCAGGGACCGGGCCAGATCCAGGGATTCCTGGATGCCGCTGATGAAATTCTTTCGGTGGCTGGGGTTGATCAGGGTGCCGCCCCGGTTGGACTGGAAGGTCACGATCTCGATCCCGGCCTCCTGAGCGGCCTTCTGAATGGCGGGGATATCCTTGTTGTCCCAGTTCCAGAATTCAATCCCATCAAAACCGTCCTCCGCCGCAAGGCGGATGCGCTCCAGAAAGGGGAATTCCGTGTATATCATCTCAATGCAAACAGATACCTTCATGGGTGCCTCCTTGTGGGCTAAATCCCGGCTGCAGCCTTCGTCAGTTCAACAGCAAATTCCAGGTCCCGCCGGGCCTCGGCCGGGTGGGTCCGGGGTTCCCTGTCGTTCACAATGCAATCATAAAAATGCGCCCATTCCCGCCGGAAGGCCTCATCATACGAGGCGATCACCTGTTGCCTGACCGCAGCAGTTCCATCGTTTTTGCGGATATTCAGCTCAGTGGCGGCGTTTTTCAAGTAGGGGAAGGGAAAGCGAAGCTCCAGGAGCCGATCGGCCCCGAAAAAGGTGATCTGTTCATCCCAATCGTTCAGGGTGATCAAATTGCCGGATTCCCAAACCAGATGAACGCCATCGGCATATTGCATCATGGCGGTCACAAAATTGCTGTCAAATAAATCGGCTGTGACGATTTTTTCCGGCAGGCCATACAGGCCGTGGAGGGCATTGATGTCATGGATGCACAGATGGATCATGATGTCGTGGGCGTCCAGCAGGTCGGTGCGGTCCGGGCCGATATCGGCCAGGATGGCGGCCTGGTTTTCCCGGTTCAGGTCCGCAAGGCGCTCTGGCTCCAGATCGGCGGCTTTGACCAGGTCGTAGATCTGCTGGTTGATGGTATAGGTGCCCGCAAAATCGTGCACGCGGATCATGTGAATCTTCTCAAGCTCCGAGACCATCTCCTGCATGGCCAGATAGGCGGGGTCATAGCGCTTCATGTAGGCCACCAGCAGCTTCACCCCGCTGGACTCGGCCCCATGGACCATCTCGTCCGCCTGGGCCAGGTTGAAGGCGATGGGTTTTTCAACAAAAACATGCTTCCCATGTTCCATGGCCGCCAGGGCGGGCGGGGCGTGGTTTTTGTTAGTCACCAGAACAATGTCCAGGTCTTCCTCCCTGACCAGGTCCTGATAGTCCACAAACCGCTTCTCAATGTGATATTTTTCCCCGAGCTGCTCAACCACCTTCGGGGAGATGTCGCACAGGGCCGCCACATCAAAATGCGGGGATTCCAACAGATAGGGGATATGGCTGATCTGGGCGATTTCACCGCAGCCAACCACGCCAACCTTCAATTTCTTCTCCATACTGCTCCTTTCATTAAGCTATCCCGGCGGCCTGGGGGGCCTTCCGGGGTCAGTCATTGCAGGGCTGACAGGTGCCGCGGACGACCAGCTCTGTTTCCAGAACAATCCGCCTGTATTCCGGCTGCAAATCCTTCTGATATTTTTGATTTTCCTTGATATTGATCTTCTCGACCAACAGTTCCACGGCCAGGTCGGCCATGTCTTTGATGGGCTGGGAAATGGTCGTCAATTGGGGAAAAACGAGCCGGGACAAAGGGGTGTTGTCAAACCCGATCACCGAAACATCCTCGGGCACCCGCAGCCCCGATCCTTTGATCGCCCGCATGGCGCCCAGGGCCATCATATCATTGCAGGCAAACACCGCCGTGGGCGGCTCCGGCAGCGCCAGCAGGGCCTGCATCTCTTGCTCACCGCCGGCGAAACGAAAATCCCCAACCCGGAGCAAATCGGCGTCAAAGGGGATGCCGGCTTCCTCCAGGGCGTTTTGATACCCCTCCACCCGCTGCGCGCTGGGGCGGATCGGAGAAGGCCCCGAAATGCAGCCGATGCGCCGGTGGTTGAGGGAAATCAAATACCGGGTGGCCTTGTATCCGCCAGCGCTGTTGTCAATCAGAACCACATCGGATCTGATCCCCTCCGCCTCCCGGTCGGTGATCACAATGGGGATGTCATCCTTGAAGGGGTTGTCCTGAAAGCTTTTGCTGTTGCCGGCCGCGAAGAAAATCATCCCGTCCACCTGCTTGGAAATCAGGACGTCCACATACAGATCTTCCTTGACCTGGTCCTCATCCGTGTTGCACAAAATCACGTTATACCCGTATTCAAAGCCCTTATCTTCGATCTTCCGGGAAAACTCAGCGAAAAACGGGTTGGAGATATCCGGGATCACCAGACCAATGGTCTTGGTGCTGCCGCTGCGCAGACTGCGCGCAACGATATTGGGACGGTAATTTAAGGTCCGCATCGCCTCAAAGACTTTTTCCGTCAGCTCATCGCTGACATAGCGGGTCTCATTGATCACATGGGAAACCGTCGTGATAGAAACACCGGCTTTTTCCGCCACGTCTTTAATCGTCGCCATAAAAATCCCTATCGCACCTGAGTAAACCGGATCGCCATGCTAGAAAATAACTCCTGAGATGAAGATCACATTTGCATAGGGCGTGCACTCGCCCGTGCGGATGATCGCGCGGGATGCCGCCGTCATCTGCTTAAATTCTGCATGGGGCCTGTACACAACCTGCAGATCCGGGAAAAGCTCCAGAAGGGCCTTCTCGATCTCCGGATTGTGTTCCTTGATTTCCTCTGCCAGAACAATCCCCTCAATTTCCACGGCCTCCGCCACAGCCTCAACCACCTGGAGGAAACCAGGCAGGCCGGGGACCACAGCCAGATCAATCCGCTCAACCCCATCCGGGATGGGCAGGCCGGCATCACAAATCGTCAACCGGTCCTGATGGCCCATTTTGGCAATCACAGAACAAATCGGATGGTTCAATACACCATGTTTTTTCATCATACTCCCGTGTGTCTCGGTTCAGCCCGTTGGGGTTTCATCCATGGTCGCCCAACGGCAATCATCAAAATGACCTCGATGACCAGCGCAATGCAGCGCACCGGTGCAAAGGCGGCGCCATCGGGATCGGCAAAGGAGGGAGGCTTTCCATCCTGGATAAACTGGGCAAAGGTAAAGGCCATGTTCCGCAGGGCACCATTTCATCCCACGGGATGCCCGACCGGTGCATATCAGTGTACCCCAGCCTGCTCAAAACGGACATCAGACAACAGCCACGCCCATTCTTCGCAGGGTATTGAAAGAACTGCGCCGTGGCAGCCCCAACCGATGCGCCGCTTATTCAGCTTTCCAACACGCGCCCCCGGGCAAATCCTAGCCCCGGACGTAGGCCAGAACGTCCTTGAGGGACTGCTGTTCGTCATCGTAGGTCGGCCAGTATTCAAATCCAAAATGGCGATCATACCCGGCCTCTTCGGCAGCGTTGATCACAAAGGGATAGTTCGTCTCACCCTTGTGCAGCTCATGGCGTCCGGGGACGCCCGCGCTGTGGAAGTGACCGATAAAGTCAATATTATTTGTGATGTTATTGACCAGGTTGCCTTCCATGATCTGCATATGATAGCAGTCAAACAGCACCTTGATGGCCGGGCTGTTGACGGCCTTGACAATCTCAAAGCCGATGTAGGAGGAGTCCAGGTAATAGCCCTTATGGTCATAGAGGGAGTTGAGGGGCTCAATCACCAGCACCACCTCTTCCTTTTCGCAGATCTCCGCAGCGCGCTTCAGGTTCTCAATCAGCAGGGATTTCTGGCTGTCCACCTTGCACTCCAGCTCCCCGGAGAGGCCAATGAAGGTATCGCATCCCATATCCTTGCCATAGGGAATGGATTCGCGGATATTTTTCTCCACCACGCTGTAGGGCGAATTGAGACGATAGGTCCAGCTTTCCTTTAACCCACAGGCAGCAACGGGAAGGTCGTTTTCCTGGGCAATCCGGGCGATTTTCTTTGTGTCATAGACGGAAGGGTCCCAAAGCTCAATCGCGTCCGCGCCGCAGTCCCTGGCGAATTTGATGCGGTCATAAAAAGTATAATCAGTAAAAATGGCTTCCAAACAAACAGAAAATTTCATCGCTCGCTCCTTCGTATCGGCTGAAAAACCCAATCGCCCCATCACTGCCACCGCAGAAGGGGGCGTTACTGCCCTGCGTTTCCGCAGGGCAGTAACCATTCTTAGGATCGGAGATCACTACTAGTCTTCAATAAATTTGTCAAGGTATTCCTGGGCATTGGCGATTGTCACCGCAACGCCGCCGGTCTTGACCCACTTGTCAACCTCGCCGCCGTCCAGATAGGTCTTGACCGCCGCAACGGCTTCAGAGCCCTGGGCGGGCAGGTCCTGGGACAGGGTGGCCACAATGTTGCCATCCAGAATCGCCTGGAGGCCTTCGGG
>DAOTUG010000141.1:0-28915 GCA_034437335.1 Anaerolineaceae bacterium | reverse complement strand
GCAAACCCATGGAAAGGAGATTCCAAATGCGACAGTATGAATTAACAGTTATCGTCCAGCCCGACCTGGACGAAACCGCCACAGAAGGTGTGGTTAATCGAGTTAAGGATATGATCACCGGCAATGGCGGTGAGATTATCAAAGAAGAAATCTGGGGAGCCAGGCGTCTTGCTTACCCAATCATGAATTTTCGTGAGGGTTATTACGTTTATATGGAAGTGGCCTTTGCACCCGAATTTGGCGTGGAACTCAAACAGAGCCTCCGCTATATTGAACCCGTCATCCGGTACATGCTTGTGAATAAACAATCCTAACCGGACTCTGACAATAAACATAAGGGAGTGAAGCCATGGCCCGCGGATTAAATAAAGTAATGATCATTGGACATCTCGGAAGAGATCCTGAAATGCGCTATACGCCAACAGGAAAATCCGTATCCAACTTTTCTGTTGCCTGCAACCGGACCTGGAAAGGGGCTGATGGCGAAAGGCACACGGATACCGAATGGTTTAATGTCGTGGCCTGGGGCAATCTCGCAGAAATTTCCAAACAGTTCCTGACAAAGGGTAGCCTGGTGTATATCGAAGGACGATTGCAATCCAGAACCTGGGAGGATAACAACGGCAATCAGCAAAAAAGTCTTGAAATAGTTGCCCGTGATATCCTGCTCCTAAGCGAAAAGAAAAACCCGGAATCGGAAGAAAATGAAAACAATGATGAAGATTTCGAGGAATATCCCTTTTAATTGCCTCGAAAGAAAGTTAAGGAGTCAAAATGAGTAATTATTCAAGAAGGTACTATTCACGTTCGAAGGTCTGCCAATTTTGCAGCGACAAGAACCTGGATATAGACTACAAAAACATTGACTTGCTGCAGCGGTATATAGACGACACTGGGAAAATACGCCCCCGACGGCAAACGGGTACCTGCGCCAAACACCAACGGGCCGTCGCCAAGGCAATCAAGAACGCCCGGCATCTGGCGTTGCTGCCCTTTACCGGCGATTAACGCCTAATTTCCCGGCAATCTATGATGCATCATTCATTAACACGCAACTTGAGAGATAGGTCGTAACAAATGGCCAACCCCAAAAGAAAGAAAGTCGTTACGAAAAAACACCTTGCTCGAAAACAACGAGAGGCCCGTCAGATCCGGATCATCATCATCGTGACAATCGTGGTCGCCGTGGCCATTTTGGGCCTGGTTGGCTATGGTGCGGTTGAACAGCTCATCATCCGACCAGGAAAGCCGGTGGCAAATGTGGGCGAAACGGTCATCACTACCCGTGATTTTGAACGGCGTGTCAAGTACACTCGGGTTCAAATGCTCAATCAAGCCTATCAGTACTTTTCCTTTTACCAGCAATTTGGTGAGTTCGGAGCCAGTTTCCTGCAAACCGCACAAACGATGGTGGGCCAATTAATGCAGCCTGTGGTTCTGGGCAGTGACGTCCTGGATGAGATGATTGACGATGTGATCATCAGGGAAGAAGCTGCCAAACGCGGTATCACTGTTTCAGAAGAGGAAATTGATGAAGCCCTCTATCAAGCCTTCGGTTTCTACCCGGATGGAACCCCAACCCCCACACAAACCGTGACGGTTCAATCAACCCCCACCTATTCCGAAACCCAGCTTGCACTGGTGACGCCGACATTCACACCAACCATCACAGAAACCCCCACAGAAACCCCGGAGGTTTCCCCAACTCCTTCGGAAGAACTACCCGCTGATGAAACCGGTGGTGAGGAATCCGCTGGGGAGGGCGAACAGGGTCCCGAGGAAGAGACTGCGGAAACAGATGGGGAGGTTCCGGAGCTGACTCCGACACCCGATCAGTCCCCGACAATCACCCTCACGCCAACCATCACCCTCACACCAACGCCCTATACGACCGAGGTGTTTGCGGACGATCTCAAAGAATTCAACCAGAATTACAATCCTTACAACTTTGATATCGAGAATCTGCGAGACATCCTTGAAGCGGATCTGCTGCGAAAAAAGTTGATTGAAGAGATTACTGCGGATCTTGAACCCATCAAACCAGAGGTTTGGGCCCGACATATCCTTGTTGAAACAGAAGAAGAAGCTCTTGAAATTCTCCAGGCCCTGGAGGAAGGCAACGACTTTCACACTCTGGCAGCCGAATACTCAACCGATGAATCGAACAAGGATCGGGGCGGTGACCTGGGATGGTTTGATCAAGAAACCATGGTAGAAGCCTTTTCCAATGTCGCCTTTGAATTGGAAGTTGGCGAAATCAGCGAACCGGTACAAACCGAGTTTGGCTATCACATCATTCAGGTGCTCGGTACCCGTGAAGTGCAGGTTGAACCCCGTGAATTTGATCAGATGAAAGAAGAAGCCTTCACAAGCTGGCTGAACGAAATCCGAAACGCCAGGGATGATATTGTAATCTTTGATTATTGGGAAGAGATCGTACCGGAAACGCCTGAGGTTCCCCCGCAGTTTGAAATGCAACTGATCCAGGCTCAACAACAGCCGCAACAACCGCAGATGCCGGTCATCCCCTGAAATGGACAATTGCAGTGTTGTTTTGCTCAACAAACAAAAAATGCGCCAGGAATGGCGCATTTTTTGTTTTTGTACTTCAGTAAGTTGAAGGTAAAACGCTCAAAACAATAAACCGCCCGCGATGCGGGTGGTCTGCCCTCCAAAACGGAAGACTTGGTCCCTACTCCAAATAGGTCTCATCCACATCCTCAAGCTTCAGACTGATCACCTGGCTGGTGGAATCCCGTGACATCGTGATGCCATAAATCACATCCGCGGCCTGGACCGTGTTGCGGTTATGCGTGATGAGGATAAATTGTGTTTTGCTTGAAAGCTCCTTCAACAGATCAACAAACCTTCCCACATTGGATTCATCCAGCATCGCATCCACCTCATCCAGAACGCAGAAGGGCGTAGGAGAGATCTTGAGCAGGGCGAATATCAATGCAACCGCCGTCAGACTGCGCTCACCACCAGAGAGCAAAGCCAAAGCCTGGCGCCGCCTCCCCGGCAGCCTGGCTTCAATATCAACGCCGCCTTCTACAGGATTTTCGTTGTCCGAGAAAGATAGATCCGCTTCACCCCCATTGAACAACCGGGCGAAGTACTTTGAAAATTCAGCATTGACAGCCTTAAAAGTCTTCACAAAATCCCGTTCCATCAAAACATCCAGCGCTTCGATCACCTCGCGCAGATCCTGACTGGCTTTTTCCAAATCCCTGATTTGGTCTTTCATAAAGGCGTGGCGCGCTCTGACGGACTCATATTCACTCTGTGCTTCCGGATTGACGGCCCCAATCCGGCGTATCTGGGTCTTAAGGCGCTTGATATCATCCCCCAGGTTTTCCGGGATTTTCTGCACTCTGGGCAAACTTTCAATCAGACCGTCATCAAAGGGCAGAGGGGTGGGCCCATCCATCTTCTGATCATAATCAAATGAGACCAAGCCAAAATCATCTTCAATGCGTTGCTGCAGGTTCTTCAACTGGTCGTTCCGACGGCTCAATTCCATTTGCAGTTGGGTGTGCTGTCTTTCAGCAATGACAATTTGCTGATGCGTGTGCTCTTCCATCCGCTGAATGGCCCCATACGTCTTCTCCACCTCCCTCAAGCCATCCTTCAGGGGTGAAATCCGATTGTCTTCAATATCGCCAATGGAAAGCGTCAGTGCTTGAATTGTCTCCTCGAGACTTGCCTTCTTCTCATTGCTGTCATGTAAAGCAGACTGAAGTTCATCGAGCCGATGCCGATAGGTGCCCATCCGGGATTGCGCCTGTTGAATTTGCTTTTGATGGGCTTCGTAACGTTGGCGTGCGTTATTGAGAGCAGATTCTGCCACAATAAAATGGGTTTGCCAATGGTTGCGTTCCTGCTGGAGTTCGAAGAGCGGTAGTTCTTTAAGCGCTGCCGCGATTTGTTCTTCTTCCACTTCCAAAGAAGCAATTTCCGCAGAAATTTCCTCTGTGCGGAGATTTTGCTCCGCTATCGAAACCTGGGTATTGGCGATCTGCTCGCGCGTGACATCCAGTCGCTCCTGATGCCACCGGATTTGTTCTTTCAGACGGGTGTGATCCTCACGATACTTCTGCAGGCTCCCTTGATAGGTCTGGCGTGTTGATTCCTCCGCTTTCACTTTGTCCTTCAAAGTGTCTGCATCTTCTTCCAAATCGAAAAGGGTTCGGGCCATCCGCATCAATTGTTGTTGCAGGCTTTCCTTCTTTTCCTGAAGTGCAGAGAGGGCGGATTGCAGATCAGACTTCTCTCGTGTTCTGCCAATACGTCTTCCGGATGCGTTCTGTCCAGAGATGAGCAATCCTGTAGGATGGAACACCATCCCGTTCAGCGTGACAATCTGCTGCCCCTTCGAAAGTCGGGATTGGAGGCGAACCGCTGCTCTCCGGTCTTCCACAATGAGGATATTGGAGAACAAGAGGTCAATGATCCCCTGATAGGCCGGATCGCAAGATATTAGCTGATTGGCTCTGCCCACAATACCGTCCTGATCTGCGCCAATGGGTGAGGTGATCTCCTCCTTTGGGCCGGAGGCAATCTCCAGAGGAACCAGGGCAACGCGGTGCGTTCCATTCGATTCAAGAAATGAAATCACCATCTCCGCTTCGCCCCGGGGAATCACGAGAAGATCGGCCAATTCACCCAGTGCTGCGCCTATGGCTTTTTCATAGGCAGACTCCACCAGGAGATGCTTGGAAAGGGGTTCAATGCCGCCAGGAAGGATACCTTGACGTGATTTTTCCACCAGGTTTTTTGACCCCTCAGAATAACCGCTCAGAGCGGCTTCCGCCTGTTCAAGAACATCCAGTTGGGCCTGCTTCTTTGCCAGACGGGCATCCAATGCAGAAAGTTCTTCTGCGACACCCAACTTTTCCCTTCGGATTGCATCTATTTGTTCGGCTTTTTCTTCTACCTGCTGCTTGATGGAAGAAAGCATGTCATCACTTCCATCCAGTCTCCCTTGGACGATCTTGATGTGCTCATTCAGGGTGTCTTGTTCCTCATTATATGCTGTCAGTGCATCCTGAATTTTCTGTTGTTCTTCTTTTGCATTCTCCAAACGGGATTGGAGCTCCTGACAATGGGCAGTGACTTGAATATGATCCGTTTCCACTTTCAAGCGCTGTTGATGCAAAGCGTCCAGGGTGTTTTGCGCTGAATTGCGTCTGGTTTCCACATCGTGCAGCTTCTCTTCAACAACCGTCTTTTCCTCCAGTGCCGTATCATACTCCCCCTTCAGGGAGGATAACTCCTGCTCAAAATGGGCTTCCTGTGCAGATAATTCTTCGATCTCCTCCTGAACATGAGCCAAATCTATCTCAAGATTGTTCTTCTGCTGCTGGTAAGACCTGCGCCGCTCTTCAAGAATCGCCAGATCACGGTTTGCCTGCTCCAATTGTTGGTGTTCTTCTGAAAGCTGATGATGGGCCTTCTCTAGAGCTTGACGCTGGGTCTGCAAAATCTGGTGCTGTTCGCTGACCTTTTCTTCAATTTCAGCGTGTTTCTGCCGCAGATTGACAAGGCGTGTTTCCTGATCCAGGAACGCGTTCCGCACATTGCGAACATCGGCCTGTTTTTGATGCCAGTGATACCCATACCATTCCCGAAGCTGGACCTGAAGATCAGCCCTGAGACGTTCATACTCAATAAACCGGGTCGCCTGACGTTCCAGGCTGCGCAGCCGGGGCTTTATTTCTGTCATGATATCCAGAACCCGATCAAGGTTTTTGCGGGTATTTTCCAGACGCCGCAGGGCTTCTTCCTTACGGGCTCTGTAAAGGCCAATTCCGGCAGCTTCTTCGAATAATTTGCGGCGTTCATCCGGTTTCAACGCCAGGGCCACATCCACCAAGCCCTGGCCAATAACAGTGTAGGTCATCTCTGAAAGGCCGGTCTGAGAAAGCAGTTCGGTGATATCCTTCAAACGCACCTTCTGGCCGTTCAGCAAATAATCATTTTGTCCATCGCGGTAGGCCCTGCGGGTGATGGAAACCTCCGAAAAATCAATCGGCAGCCATGCATCCGCATTGTCAAAGGTGATGCTGGCGGAGGCCATTCCAGCCCTGGGGCGCTGCTGGGAACCGGAGAAGATCATGTCATCCGTTCGCTTTGCCCGCAGCAGAGAATATGACTGCTCGCCCAGAACCCAGCGAATGCTGTCAGCAATGTTGGACTTGCCGGATCCATTCGGCCCCACAATGGTTGTGATCCGGCCCGGAAATTCAAAGCGGGTGTTGGTAGCGAAGGTTTTAAAACCTTGTAATTCGAGAGAAATCAGACGGTTGATCATGGGCTAAACGTTCTCCAATACCCCAAGCTTAAGGAGCGCCTTCCGGGCAGCAGCCTTTTCGGCAGCCTGCTTGCTGGTTCCGGAGCCCTGACCATAGGAGGTGTTACCAATCCGCACTTCCATGGTGAAAATTTTTGCATGATCGGGCCCCTCCTCGGAAACCAGGATATACCGGGGAGAAGAATACCCTTGACCCTGAGCCCACTCCTGAAGACGACTCTTCGTGTCTTCATCCATATGATTCCGAAAAACAACCTCAACCACATCCTCCAATAGAGGCACCATGAACTCGTTGACAGCTTCGATACCCTTATCAAGATAAATGGCCCCAACCAGGGCTTCAAAAGCATCACATAGGAGGGTAGGGCGTTTGCGCCCGCCCGCCTGAATTTCTCCCCGTCCCAGCCGCAATGCATGACCCAGGTCAATCTCCTGGGCAAAACTGGCAAGCTGGTCAGTGTGCACCAAAGCCGCGCGCAGCCGTGTCAGATCGCCTTCGGGTTTTTCGGGGAAATGGTGGTAGAGCCATTCCGCCACGATAAAATCCAGAACAGCATCCCCGAGAAATTCAAGACGTTCATTGTCCTCGATAGCATCCTTGTTCTCATTCAAATAAGAGCGATGAGTCAGTGCCCGGGTGAGGACGAAATAATCTTCAACGGGTAGGTCAAGTCGTTTGGCGAAGTGATGAGGCGATTCTGTCGCGAAATTATCGAGGGGCATTCTGGATCCTTTCTCCAGAACCCTCGATGCGCGAGCCATCTGTTCTAAATAGCTTGCGCATCAAGAGTTCATAACAGGTGGTGTTTGCTGTTATATCGGAATTGATTCTAACCGAAATTAACGAATTTTCAAAATATCTTTAACACCCCTACCCCCTCTGCCTTTCTCTCCGAGGTATAATGGGTACAGACAGATATGACCCTTTTGACACCATTCGGCACCACCTATCGGATCCAAACGGAGGTCTATGAAGGCCCCCTCGACCTGCTCCTCGACCTGATCAACAAAGCGGAGCTGGATATTACGCGTCTTTCCCTGGCAAAGGTCACAGACCAATATCTGGCGCATCTCCAAGGGCTCCAGGAGACCAAGGCCGTCGAGGTTTCCGAATTTCTGGTCATTGCCGCAAAACTGATTCAGATCAAATCGGAAGCCCTGCTGCCCCGTCCCCCACACCGAGAAGAAGGAGAAGAGGATCCCGGTGAAAGCCTGGCACGACAACTACGCATCTACAAAGCCATCAAAGAATCCACCCATTGGCTGGAATCCCGGGTGGAGGACGGATTGCGCACATACATCCGTCTGGCCCCTCCGCCCGTCATTGAAGATGAACTTGACCTGGAAGGTAAAACTGTGGATGATCTTGTGGAACTCCTCAAAGATGTATTTCGGTTTGAGGAGGATGCCGCACCAATCACCTCGGTTGTGGCCATCCCAAAAATCACCATTAAAAATAAGATCTGGGATGTCCTCACAACCCTGAGAAACGATCAGGCCCTTTCCTATAGAAATTTCCTGTCCGGCAGCAAAAACCGCCTGGATGCGATTGTGCTTTTCCTTGCCATCCTGGAATTGATCAAGCAGCAATATGTCACCGCTCAGCAGGACATGCTGTTTATGGATATTAATATCTTTGCCACAGAGAAAACACTGGATAGTTCCCTGGAAACTGGGGAAATCACTCTAGCATTAGATGACTAAATACGTTATAATTAAAAATGATAATGTAATACACGATAATCTAATATTTATAAAATCCAAACAGGTCAAACTATGACAAACGAGCTCCAGAACGACAAACAAGAACCCACACCAAACACCCCACCGCCTGAAGAAACCCAGACGACGGAGCAAATCCCCAGCAAGCGAACTCTCATCATCATCAGCGTTGTAGCGGTGATCCTGGTTGCCCTGTTGGTGGTGGCCACCATTTTTCTCGTCACTCCGAGCAACAGCGAAACCACAGAACAAATTCGGGATGTTTTTATCATCTTTATGGCCCTGGAATCATTGATCATCGGGATTGCCCTGATCATCCTTATCACGCAGCTTTCAACGTTGATCAACCTCCTGCAAAATGAAATCCGGCCGATCATCAACTCCACCAGCGAGACTGTTAACACCCTTCGCGGCACGGTCAAATTCCTGAGCGACAACCTGTCAGAACCGGTCATCAAGATCAATGAAGTCATGGCGATGATCAAACGACTGCTTTCTTTACCCAAACGAAAGAAATAAGTCGTTTGTTGTATTAAAACAGATAAACTAGATTAACTAAGGAGAAAATTATGGCAGAAAAAAATGAATTTGGTGCATTCTTAGTAGGTTTTCTCGTCGGCGGTCTCACTGGTGCTGCTGTTTCACTCCTCTTCGCGCCGCAATCCGGAGAAGAAACCCGGGCGTTGATCCGTGATAAAGCTATTGAACTCCGTGATCGCGCTTCAGAAACGGTTGAAGAAGCCCGTGTACGGGCTGAAGAAGCCTGGGAAGAAGCCAAGAAAAAGGCTGAGGAATGGTCCGAACTGGCCAAGGAACGCGCAGATGAACTGCGCAAGAAAGGCGAAAAGACCCTCGAAGAAAGCCGAGAAAAATTGGCTGATTCAATCAAACCCAAGAAGAAAGAGGCGGAAGAAACCGCTTAAATTTGCGCGAGTCATCCCCCAAATGGAAATCAAAGAGGCTGAGATCCTTCAGCCTCTTTTCTTTATAAAGGGAAACCGGCCGAAATGCTGTCAAGCATGTCAAGGGCTGTGACAGAAAACCCCTGTCCCTGGGCTGTCCGGGCTGCCAGGCCAGCCTTTCCGTGAATCCAACCGCCGCAGACCCCGCTTGCCATGGGGGACAATCCCTGGGCCATCAAACCGCCAATCAAACCGGAGAGAACATCCCCGCTACCCGCTGTTGCCAGGGCAGAATCGCTGAAAGGGAACAAAGCCAAAGCTCCATCCGGAGCAGCCAAAACAGAAATCGCCCCTTTCAAAAGCACCGTTACCCCCCATTCTTTCGCATACCCCTCGGCCATCTGCCAGCGATCTTCTTGCACCGCATCAACGGAAAGGCCAGTCAGAATGGCAAACTCCCCAGGATGTGGCGTCAGAATACTCGACGGGGGTAATTTTTCCCACCAACGCCCAATCCGTGACAGCAGTTTTAAAGCGTCTGCATCCACCAAAACCGGCAGGTTCTGTGGGATGATATCCAGCAATCCTGTCAGAAAATATAATTGATCATCGCTCTGTCCCCATCCCGGGCCGATCACCAAGCTGTCGCAATTATTCAAGTCCGCAGCCACCAGGGAAAGGCCTTTTGGATCATAGGCACCATGAATATCGGGCAACACAGTCCAAACCGCCTCCAGAATGACACCGGATAGATGCTGATGCACATCCTTGGTGGATGCCAGATGGACCAGACCGCACCCCGACCGATAAGCGGATTTTCCCGCCAGGAAGGCCGCACCGGTGAAGGCTTCCGTGCCAGCGATCACATACACGCTTCCAAAGGTGCCTTTATGTCCCTGCGAGGACCTGGCTGGCAGGATGCTCCGCACCAAATCTTCCCCCACTAGGATTGGCAGGTCCCGATCAATATGGTTTCTGAGCGACCCAATCCCGATGTCAATGGGATGAAACACCCCACAATAATCCCGCGCTGGTGGTTTCAGCAGCCCTTGTTTGATGGCTGCCATGCACAGGGTATGGTCAGCGGGGAAGGTCACCTCCGACACATTGCCAGTGTCACAATCCACTCCCGAAGGGCAATCTACGGCGATTTTAAGGCACTCTGGGCGTTTTTTAAGCCGTCCGGCTATCTTAGCCATCACATTCCGCAATTCTCCCCGGACAGGCAATTTCAGCCCGGTGCCCAATATCCCATCAAGGATCAGACTCTGCGGAGTAACCGCAGCGTCAAAAACGTCGAAGTTTTCCAACTCCTGCATTCTCAAGTAATTGCCCCCTTGACCCTTGTATGCAGATACTAAAGGATCATCCTCCGGACGAGCTTTCACCGCAAAGGCCATTGTTCTGACCCCATGGCTGGCGCAAGCTGTCAGGGCAATGAGGGTATCTCCCCCATTGTTTCCTGAACCGACCAAACCGATGCTCCCCCCTCTAAGATCTACATTATCAAACAACCAATCAGCCATCCCATTCCCAGCATTCCGCATCATCTGCTCATAAGAAATGCCCCCAGCATTGGCGGATGATTCAATCTCCGTCATTTGTTTCACACTGACAACCTGCATACCCATTCCTTTCATTGTATGACCTAGGCATTATTATAAGAGATTTATCAAAAGCCTTGACATTTGAACCCCCATATGATAAGATATCTTTCGCTCGGGGGCGTGGTGTAGTGGTTCAACATGCGGCCCTGTCAAGGCCGAGATCGCGGGTTCGAATCCCGTCGCTCCCGCCACAATTTCAACACGAGCATTACACGGAAATTCCCCACATTCATGTGGGGTTTTTTCATTGAAAGGACAAATCAGCATACTGAGGAAGTTAATCAAATGATTAAACCGCGGTGGCAATAACCACCGCGGCTCTCAGAAAGAATCTTCCGGTGCCAGAATCCTTTTCAGAAAATTCACCCGAAGTAGTGATAAGTCAAGATAGTGTTCAACTATCCAATCCTTCTTCAGGCAAAGGCTCATCTGAGATCAGCCTGGCGCGTTCAGCCATCAGGGAGCGCAGTCGGGCGGAGTCCTTGGGGTAGCTCCAATAGAAAAGGCTGAACAAGGCAGCGCAGATGATCCACGGGAATGGAATCGTCCAAATCATGGCGGGGGTCAGGCCAATCCGATCCGCCAGAGACCCCGCAATAACGCCGGCAATGGCTGCAAATCCGCTCTCGATAAAGGTAATCAGGGAAAAAGCTGTTCCTCGCAATTCCGGGGGGACCGTGCCCTGAACCATGGGTTCCTTTGCGCCCTTTCCCGGCCAACTGATCATGAGGGCTGTGAAAAAACACAGCACAATGATGGCCCAGAAAGGCCAATTTTCGGTTTGGGTGAAGAGAATATAGGTCAAAGGGATGCCACTGATAATGGAGACTTGCCCGATGAAGGTGCGTCCATATTTTGGGCTGACCTTCTCAGCATAATCCCCCAAAAAACCGCCGATGATGTTGGAAAAGGCTGTTCCAAAGACAATCCCGGCAAAGATCAGGGTAGCGTTTTCCGCCGGGATACCCCGCACATTGACCAGCCAGGTGATGAAAAAGGCCTGCATCACAACCCAGGGCATGGAACCGGCCAGGCCCTGTAAAATCGCGACCCAGATTGTCGGAATCGCAAAAAGTTGCTTCAGATCAGAAAATTGCAGCCCAAATTTTGCCGCATCTTCTCGCGTGATCTTCCCCGCCAGTTCCGGCTCGGCCTCTCCCCGAACGGGCTCTTTGACCAGAAACCACACCAACAATCCGCTGATCACACTGAATCCACCCAGAAGGAAATACCCCCAGCGCCACAGGGTGGGTGTGGCCAGAAAACCTAACGCAACCGTGGCAATGATGATGCCCAGGACCCCTGTCGCTTCCAATATTCCCAAAGCTTTTCCACGATCCTTGGGCGGAAAGGTGTCCGACATAATCGAGAAGGTGGCCGGCATCAGACAGCCAAGGCCAATGCCGGAAATCGCCCGGATGACCAGCAACTGTCCAAAATTCTGGGTGAATCCAATGGCTGCCGTCCACAACCCCCAAATTCCCGTCCCGAAAAGAATGACCGTTTTTCTGGACATCTTGTCCGAAATGAAACCCCAAAACGGCGATGAGATGGATTGCAAAGCATTTCTGATGGTACTGATCACCCCCAGATTTCCATAAGAAAGCCCCCAAAGTGCCTGCAGGGTTGGGAAAAGGACCGAGAGCGCCTGCCCTTCACCCTGATCAATAAAATAACCAAATGAAAGGGCGAATAACGTGCGTCGCCGGTCTTTGTTCTTTGCCGGTGAATTATTGACTGTCTTAGTAACCGAAGCCATTATTTCTCCTTGATAAAAATGTGATAAAGTCGTGTTTTCCACTCAGCCCAGATAGTCCAGATAGGGTGTTTGCAATTCTATCATGGTCTCCAATAAGTCATCAACCACAGCGGATCGGTTGAAAACCGGGTCGGCCAGGAGCGCTTGCCGGGCTATCCACTTTGATTTTTGACGGATTGCAGCAGTTGTCAGAAGCGTTGTTCCAACTTGGTTCTGAAGCAGCGCGCCAAACCCCCGGGGATAGGGATTCAATGGCACACCCTCCAGATTTCCTTCCCGGATTCTTCCGGGAACCTCCACGGGCATCTCATCCGGCAGAAGATCAATCAACCCATCATTCCGCACGTTGACAGCCAGCTCTGCATGGGACGTCACATTTGCCAAACTGGCGATGATCGGTACCGTGCCCCACAGTTCTCCCTCTCCGCTGCCCACCATCAGCCGCTCCTGGGGAGGCAGTGGAGGCAGCAGCATGGCTTTCTTATACTCCGAATAAAACGCCATGATGCCATGATGGTCAACCGCATCATAAGCCCAGTGGATGTATTCGCCAAAATGACTGTCCGTTGTAATGGGGAGATATCCATACCGCTCCAAAATCTCAACACAGAGATCCCGTTCCCCCCGAAGACCAAAGTAGTTCCCTGTATTGATGAAATACTCCGGTCCCGACTCTCTGATTCGGGGATACAGATCTTCACCCGTTTCAGCATGTCGGGCTTCCACCAGGACGCTGAAATGATTCAAGCCCCCGGCCTTGATGATCAGATCTTCGAAGGGAATGCCAAGAAGAATGGGCAGATGGCGGACAAGGGATGCAACTTCATGACACAGCCCAACATACTTCAGGTCCGGATATGTGGTTGTGACAGCATGGGAAATACGGATCATCGGATTGGATAGATTCAAGACCCAGGCATCCGGTGCCAACTCGGCGATATCCGCGCAGATTTCCAGGATGGGAGGAATGATGCGAAGAGCATGAAAAAAACCTCCCGGACCGCCGTTTTCCCCATAAACTTGGTGAATCCCATACTGCAGGGGAACCTTCCAGTCCTGTTCCCAGAGTGCGTACCGATCTCCAATTTCAATGGAGATGATACAAAAATCAGCGTCTCGGACAGCTTCGCGCCGGACGGTGGTGGCCTCCAGGTGAAAATCCAATTCCCTGGATTCGATTGCCTGTTGCGCAGAATCGTAGGTCAATTTCAATGTCTGGGGGTTAATATCATGCAATACCACTGTGCTGCCAGACAAGCTGTCCATTTGGAAAATATCGCCCAATGTCCCCAGTCCAAACATTGCGCTTCCCGCCCCAATCAATACAATTCTTGAACCCATTTTTTCCTCCCGAGTTGAATCCGTGGTGATTAAATCCTCTCACCCTCCCGTATAATTAAATAGAACATGACCATTATATCAGGCTCAGGACCCATCGAATGATCAGTGAATTAATCTCCGCTTGGCAGGAAGGTGACCAAGCAGCCGCCAGAGCAATTTTCGAAGAATTTCGGACAGAAATATTCCGTCTGGTCTTTGGCATCCTTACCAACCCCCAGGACGCTGAAGAGGTGACCCAGGATGCCTTTGTCTACGCCCTGAATAATATCCATCAATTCAATCCGGATCTGGCCAGTTTCCGAACCTGGCTCCACCTGATAGCCGTCAGCAGAAGCAGGGATAGACTCCGGAAGAAACGCATCCAGAGCATTTCATTGCATGCTATCTTTCAGCGAGGAGTTCAATTGCCCAGCAATGAAGAATCCCCTGAGGAAACCACAGCAAACCGGGAACAAGAAGACAGGGTTCAAAGGCTTCTTCATAGCCTTTCACCCAGGATAAGAGAAGCAGTCATACTCCGATTTTGGGCAGGTCACACCTATAAGGAAATGGCCCTCATCATGGGATGCCCTCTTCCAACCGCCCAGAGCCGCGTGCGGATCGGCCTGAAACAACTGAAGAGGACGCTCCAGGAAGCGAAGGAACCGCCGATCACCCTGATGGAAATGAGGAGCAAATGAGCCAAGAAAACAAGAAAAACCTGACAGGGTATGTCCTCAACACCCTGACCAACCAGGAAGAAAAGACAATGGACGCCAATTTAAATCAGGACCCATCCCTCAGGCAGAAGGTGGAGGAGTTGCAGCAGATCAAAGAACACATTTCCGAGAAACTCCATCAAACCCTGGCTGGTATTGATCCGCCACCTTCCTTATCCTTTGAAGGGATAGCGCCACAGCTTGAAACCCCTGCGAAAGCCGGCAGGAGTGGGGTCTTTCAAAGGACAGCCCTCCATCTGACCACAGCCATCCTGGGGATAATTCTGATTGCCCTTGGGATTGCCGCCTCTGCAGTATTCCCAACCGTCCTCCAACCGGTAATTTTATCTCAGCCTCTGGAAATGTCACTGATCCTGCCAATTCTTTCTACATTGTTTCTGCTTATCTCTCCGGTCATGTCCGTCCAGGACGCGCCAACTGCCCAGCAAAAATCTTATCTCACCATCCTGCTGACACTGCTGTTGTGGATCGGTCAGAGCATGATCTGGCTGATGAATATTTACCTTCTTCAGGAGCTCACTGTAAAGGTCGTTTATACCTTCTCCAGCAATTTTGACACAGCAATGCTGACCAAAATCATTTCCCTCTTCCTCCTTTCGCTGGTCTGGCTCAGCCTTGTGGTCATAAGCGGAGAATATCATTTCAAGCGCCTGGGCCGTCCCGCCTCCTGGAAGTCCTTTGGTTGGACCCTGATCCTTTCCGGCATCATCCTGGCCCTTGAGTACCTCTTCCTGCAATTGTGAAATCACCGGGAGCACCCATGCCATTTATTGAAAAACTGTTCCTCAATGAACTCCGCACCACCGCCAGAATCCTTCTGTTCTTTTTCATCGCCATTTCTGTAATCGTCTTTATAATCCACGGCATCATGGTGGTGGCGTTCAATCACCCTTTGGACTACGGCGAAGGTCCTTTGTTGAATCAGGCGCTGCGGGTAACCCGGGGACAAGCCCTTTACCCCGCAGAAATTTCTGAAGCCCCTTTCCTGATCTCAAATTACCCACCGGTTTACATTCTTGTCAATGCTTTCTTCGCCAGCATTTTTAGCCCCAGCCTCTGGCATGGCCGCCTAATATCCCTCCTGAGCACCATGGGGGTGGCCATTCTTCTCGGATTAATTGTCCAACACCTCTCGGGAAAACCATCCCTTCTCCCAGGATTCATCGCAGGGGGGACATTCCTGGCAATCCCTTATGTGGTTGGCTGGTCTGCATTATTCCGCATTGATATGCTGGCCCTGTTCTTCTCAATTGCCGGATTAACCATCATCCTGAAAGATTATGAGAAAAACACATATCTGGCCCTGGCTGTGGGCTCTTTTGTTCTGGCAGCCTTCACGCGGCAGACTATGGGATTAGCAGGCCCTCTGGCTGCTCTCATCTGGATCTGGCTCGGTAACAAGAAACAGGCCATCAAATTCGTTCTTGGCTATGCGATCAGTGGATTGGTCATCTTTGGAGTTCTCAATATTATCACCCAAGGGGGGTTCTTTTTCCATATCGTAACCGCTAATGTCAACCCTTTCCGGTGGGAGACCGTAGCGCATCATGCCAGAGAGATCTTAAATAATCTTCCAATCCTGTTGGGATTGGCACTGGTTTTTCTGGCGGCAGGCTGGCGTTTCTCCAAAGCGTATCCCATCCTCGTCCCTCATCTGCTGGCCAGCGCGCTGACAGCGGTGACCATCGGCAAAGTCGGGTCTAATGTCAATTATCTGGTGGAATTCAGTGCAAGCCTGGCCCTTGCTGCCGGGTTCACCTTTGCCGGTGCACGCCATCTGTTTGGCGTTTCACCGGAGGAACAGACTGGTTTAACCTGCCCCAAAGAAGAAATCCCTGAGAAGGAAACCATCTCCCGGGAAGTGCGCTGGAAGTTGTGGGCCAACCTGGGCATCACCCTGATCCTCTCAACCCTTCTCGTTATTCAGATCGCCAATCTCACAAACAACAGTCTGTTCACAAGAATCAGCTCCCATAGAGATCGCATCAAACCAAAACAGGAATATGTGTTCCTGGAAGAAACCGTCAAAAGAGCGGCAGAAGATGGCCCTGTTCTGGCGGATGAGTTTATGGCTTTGCTGCCGGATAATGGCATCCCCCTCTACCTGCAACCCTTTGAGTTTGTCCAACTTGCCAACGCCGGCCTGTGGGACCAGACGCCCCTGATCACTGCCATTGAGGAGAAGGAATTTCCCCTCATCCTCCTTCACCATTTCCAGCATTATCCCGTTTACCTGGAACGCTGGACGCCGGAAATGCTCGACAGCATTTTCGACAACTACGTAGCCACTGAAATGAAAGCCGAAACCCTTCTATTTGAACCCAAAACCCCGGATCAGGTCTACCCTGAAGGGGGCTCTTGTCCAGCTACGCCCTGGCGCCTCCCCACCACAGCCCCTATGGGCCTTTATTGGTGGGATGGACAGATCCTCATGCTGGGGCATGGGAAAACCGGGGCACCTCCCGTTTATGCAATCGCTGACGGAACCCTCTACCAATTTCCCGGTTGGGACACAGCAGTCGCCATCCAGCACAAAGACCCCCTCAATCCCAACCGGGTCATCTGGTCCTTCTATGGAGATATGGCCGCGGGTTTTGACCCAGGCAATTCCTATTTGATGCAGCACGACTCTGGGGAAGGGATACCTGTCATGGCCGGGGATCTCATTGGCTATCAGGGGCGTTGGCTGGGCCCAGACCAACAAACCTGGGTACATTTACGCTTCACCCTGCTGCCTGGCAATCCCGAGGGGAGTTTTCCCCAAGAGCTCCTGGATATTCATGATCCCTTTGCTGACTTGCCATCCTTCAGTGAGCAACAAAAATTGGGTTTGGAAGCGCCCATCTCCCTCACCACCTACACCGGATTGCCTGAGAGTGACTTATTTGGAACCCTGGATTTCATGCCTTTCATTTGTGAAACGAGAGAGTGAACAATGACAAACCAAGAAAATAATGACACGGGACTGGTCCTCCTCACCGTCTTTCTTTGGGCCCTCAGTGCTGTAATCGGCTTTCTTTTGATTATTCCCATCCTGGATTCAATCGTGACGATCTATGCAGCCTTCTGGGCGGACCCAAATCCGATTGGCCAGGCGTATTTTCTGGGCGCCTCCATCCGTCAGATGGTCGTGTTGCTGTTGGCGGCATTGTTTGTTGTCGGCATCATTGGCGGCGCAGAACTCCACGCCAGGCATTTCAACACACCCACCTCCTGGCAGTTCATGTTTAAAACCTACGCTGTGGAGCTGGCATTATTCCTCTTTACCCAGCTTTTTTGATACAATAGAGCCGTTGCCGAAAAAACCAGGCCTGACACTGGAAAAGAGGACTCATGTTGGAAACTTTAACCATTGACGTTGAACCAATAGCAAATCCCGATGCCGTTATCCGGATGAAGGAGGTGCGCTTCACCGTGCTGACTTCAAAACTGATCCGCATGGAATATGATCCCCAGGGTATTTTTGAAGACCGGCCAACCCAGGTCTTCTGGAATCGGTCTCTTCCCTGCCCTTCTTACAAAAAATTCCTTGAAGACAACCGGTTGACCGTCGAGACAGACCACCTGCGACTGGAATACACACAGCAGGATTTCGGATTTTATCACCGTTTTTTGCAGATCACATTGAAAGAAAATGGTTTGGTTTGGAAGTTTGGTCAGGAAAACAACACCAATCTGAAAGGCACTGTCCGCACCCTGGACCGAATTGACGGTTCGCTCCCCCTTGAAAACGGGTTAATTTCTCGATCTGGGTGGGCAGTGGTGGATGACAGTCATTCCCTAGTTTTCACCGAAGATGGCTGGCTGCAATCGCGAAACGCACACCCAGAATCGAAGGATTTGTACTTTTTCGGATACGGTCATGACTATACGCAATGTTTGGCGGATTTTCAACAGCTTTCCGGGAAAATGCCCATCTTGCCCCGATGGGCTCTGGGCAATTGGTGGAGCCGTTATTGGGAGTATCATCAGGATGAATTGGTAAACCTGATGAAGGATTTTCAAGAACATGCTATTCCCCTCTCTGTGTGCATTGTGGATATGGACTGGCACATCGTTGAAACGGGAAATGAGAGCACCGGATGGACAGGATATACTTGGAATCCAGAACTCTTTCCGGAACCAGAACGATTCCTGGATGAAATCCATGCACTGGGGTTGCGCACAGCGTTGAATCTGCATCCGGCTGCTGGGGTTTTTCCCCATGAAGCCCAATATGAAGGGATGGCACAACGCCTTGGCATCAATCCGGACTCAGAGAAACCAATCCCTTTCGACATCGCTGATCCTGAATTCACGAAAGCCTACTTTGAGATTTTGCATCATCCCAAAGAAAAAAAGGGGGTGGATTTCTGGTGGATTGACTGGCAGCAAGGCACAACCTCCGCCATTGAAGGGTTGGATCCCCTTTTCTGGCTGAACCACCTGCATTTTTATGACCGGACACGAGATGGCGAAAAACGCCCCTTCATTTTTTCCCGCTGGGCCGGACTGGGCGGCTGGCGCTATCCGATTGGCTTCTCTGGGGACACCTATGCCACCTGGGAAACCCTTCGGTTCCAACCAGAATTCACAGCCACAGCCGCCAACGTGGCCTTTGGCTGGTGGAGTCATGACATCGGTGGACACATGGGGGGCGATTCAGATCCGGAATTGTACCTTCGTTGGGTCCAATACGGCGTTTTCAGCCCCATCTTCCGGCTGCACTCCACCAAAAATCCCTACAATGAACGGCGCCCCTGGGGCTTTGGCGCGGATATTCTCCACCACGCCCGAAACGCCCTGCAGCTTCGGCACGCACTCATTCCGTACCTGTATACTGCTGCCTGGCGCTACCACAAAGACCGGCTGTTGCCTATCAGACCCATGTACCATCTGTATCCAAAGGAGCATAGCGCTTATCAGTGCAGCCAGCAATATACCTTTGGTTCTGAAGTGCTGGCTGCCCCCTTCACCACCCCTCGGGATCCCCATACCCGGCTGAGTCGTCAACCTGTGTGGCTTCCGGAAGGCGTTTGGTACGATTTTTTTACCGGTTTGCCCTATCAAGGCTGCGGTTGGCATGCCATCTATGGTGCCTTGGAAGACATTCCTGTCTTTGCCCAGGCCGGAGCTATCATTCCCCTGGCCCCCAAGACAACATGGGGGGGAATCAGCCTCCCGGACGCTCTGAACGTGCGGATTTTTCCTGGCGCTGATAACACCTACATCCTGTATGAGGATGATGGCAAAACCACCGCTTATCAAACAGGGGCTGCAGCCCTCACCACCTTCAAACAAACCTGGAATGAGAACGAGCTTCAGTTTGAGATCCTGCCTGTGGAAGGCCAAACCAGCCTCCTCTCCAGCGACCGTATCTACCAATTAACCTTCTTGTGCATCAACCCCCCAGATTCCCTCAGGGTTCGGGTTGATGGGTTTCCTGTGGAGGTGGAATGGAATTACGATTCCAAGAACAGGCAGCTTTCTCTTTCGGATCTGGCCCTTCCCACCACGTCCTCAGTGGCAGTGACCATCTGCAGTGAGTATCCGTTGCGCTTCAGCGGGGATACCCGCCCGGAACGCATTCTCACCATGTTGGAAACCTTTCGGATGAACACAAATGTCAAGTGGGAGTTTCTCCAGAAATTGGAAGAATTCCTCCAGAACCCCCGTCTCCTAATCCAGTTTGCCGACCGGATGGAGGAATCCCACCTGCTGGCCTTGATTGAAGTCTGGTTGGGGAAACAGGAAGAGAAAATCTCCGACGATCCCGACGAAGCCCTTCAGCGGATCATCCACCGGATGATGTAATCGGAATTTCCACAATGACAATTGATATTCCTACCCTGCAGGTTAGATGTTTCGACAAGGATGACATGATAAGAGCCGCTCTCTGAAGCGGCTCACTGCGGTTATTTTGACCTGATCCCGGGAATATAAATTTTTCAAAAAGCCGAGGCAGAGGACAATCCCCCAAGTGCAACGTTAAGTCACCGGAGCGTCAACGACATTCTAAAGGTTTTGGATTGGATACCGCCTCCTCCAGAACAAGGCCAAAAAAATCCGATGGGTTGATCAGAGATTCAACCAGCACCGTGAAATCTGTCAACGCTGCCGGATCATAGTGCGCTAGGCCCACCTTCAAATGCAGCCAAGCCGGTTGAAACGGCTTCCCCGACCAGGTGGACTGGTACCCCAAGATTGCGCCGGCCTGGACAGGAAGCCCCTCCGTCCCCGGCGGGAAATCAGCGCTGATCAGATACTCCTGACCGGTGATTGATTCCAGATCCTCATACAGCAGGATAACCTTTTCATCCCGGTTCAAGGGGTTCTCATGCACCAGAAGAAGCGATCCAGGATGGGATTCAGGCCGATAAAGAAGACCGTCCGCGACCGCTGTGACCGGAACCTGCCCAGGACTTCCCGCACCATACAACAGCAGGAAGCCCTCTTCATACCGATATCCCAAAGGCGCCGTGGTGGGAAGGGCCCAGGGGCCCTCCGGACAAGCGCTGGTCATATCCCAGGCGCGCGCCATTGATCTGGGCTGGTAAACCACCGTGAAAGCAAGCTCTGAAGAGACTTTATAATACTCATCCACGGCCGACAGCATTTCTGGTGTCCAGCGGGTTGCAGCCACCCACTCCCACCAAGACCCTTCCTGTATCAAGATCAGTGGGAAGGTCTCCCCGGCGATTTCATCCAGGAGAGGCTGCTGATCCCATACTCCTGCGTTGGCTAGTTGTGTCATTTCAAAGGGCTGCAAAAAGAGTTGCTCCCCATTGAGCACAACCATCCCCATATACTCATCAGAAAGGATTGGCCCACTCAGATTTTGTTTGACCAGATGTTCAAGGGTTTCCAATGCCTCTGTCCGATCAATTCGCGCATCAAGAGAATCCCGCTGACGCTGCTGCACCTCCCGGGCCATGGTCAGGCCCTGCCAGGTGAGAAAGACCAACCCGACAAGCAGAGCGCCACGGAAAACCAGGGACTTTCTTCGCCCATCTAGAATCACCAGCAAGCCGCCAATCGCCAGACACAATCCAGCGCTCAATTCCAGAAAATAATTGACGTTGGAACCAATTTTTCCAATGGTGAGCGCGCTGAAAAAACCGCCAAAAAGAAACCCGATAATCAGCGGCCATTGGTCAATTTGTCTAAAGACCACCACCAAGCCAAGAGCAGCCAGAATGAACACAACGGGTACAGATTCAAAGAAATCCCGAAAATTTTCCACAACACGGAAAAAGTCAAAGGGATTCACATTGGCAGTCACGATGTTGAAGAAGAAACCGCCCTTTGTCAGTGCGTTAATGCAAAGGAACACACCCAACGCGCCCCCGCCCACGACCAATGTGAGGAGGAGCGCTCTGCGCCAATCCCGCTTAAGCAGCAGCAGAAACGCGCCAAAGGGCGCTGCGAGGGCATAAGATTGTCGCGTGTAAATCGCCAGAATGAGAAAAAGACTGCCCAACAGAAAGAACAGCTTGGGTCTGATCCCTTGCTGATATTTCAACAGGAAGTAAAGCCCCAAGAGCGCTAGAAACAATGCCAGATGATCAATGCGGGCCAGAGTAGACCAACTGGCCATGTAAGGAATATTCAGAAAGAGCAGTCCCGGAATGAGAGAAAGCACAGTCCTTCGACTCATCGCAAAAGTGATCAGGAAAAGCATCACCACGCTTCCCAAAGCGCTCAATGCGGAAATCAGACGACCATACCAAAAAAACGGCCCAAAGATCCCTTCAAAGATCGCCAGAACGCCGATATAAACCGGGGGATAGTTGGCGATCGTGAAGGGTGGTGTGACCAAATCCTGGCGGTAAACGGGATTGCCTGCGTTGATTTGCGCAGCCTGGTTAATCAAAGGCGCTTCGCCATAATCCAGAGGATAACGAAATTGAATGGCCTTGACCTGATACCCGATTGTCGCTAACAGGCCGATGGTCAGGGTGACAACGGTCATCCACAAAGCAACCTGATAAGCGCTTTCCCATATCGGTTCAGTTCTTTTCATGTTGAATGCCCTTCGGTTTCCAGCGGGGTTCCTTGATCCAATATCGCATCAGCACAAGACCAAGAAAAGTCAACCCTGTGCAGAGTGCGAAGAGCAGGCCATACCCCGTCTTCGCAAGGTGCGCGCCGATCATGGGGGCGATCAATCCAATCAACCCCCGGGTTGTATTTGCCAACCCCGCATAGGATGGAATTCTGGGAATGTCGCTGAATTCCATCACCAGCAGCATCCCGGAAACAATACCCGAACTCAGGTAAATGCCTAGCAATGCATACACAAAATAATACCAGAATGGGGATGGCATCAACAGAGAAATCAAAAAGGCCAAAGAGGCGGCCAGGATGCCGATTTCCACAGACAGCTTATGGCCGAACCGATCCGCCATCCATCCAAGAACGAGATTACCCACTGTTTGGCTGATGAGCATCACCAGGGTATATAGACCCACAGTCGCATCTGAAACCTGAAAACGGGAGATCGCCGAGATGGTCACATAACCAAAACCCATACTCCCAAAGGTGATGATCATATTGGTGATCACAAATCGGCGGAAATTCTCATCCCCCTTCAAGATGCCCAGGAGATCCTTACTAAAACGCCGCCAATTGCGGTCCTCGGCCGACACAGGCAAATCCGGTTCCCGAGTCAGGGCAAGGAAAACCCAGCTCAGAGTGATAAATACAGCGGCAATCAAGAAGAGCACCACGAAGGACCGGGGAAAATGCCAGGCCTCCAGGATCCACGCGCCCAAGGCGGAACCGAGTGCGCCAATGCCCACCCCGACAAACATCGTCAATCCCATGAACGATCCCCGCTTTTCCGGGACAAAAATCCTACCCAGCAGGGCCTGCCAGGATGGTGCTACCAGCCCTGCTCCGAGGGTGTGCCAGGCGAGACTCACCAAAAAAAGCGCCAACCCCCATTGCGGAGAGCGTCCGGCAATCAACGCGGAAACCAGCATCAACCAGATCGGAAGACGTTCCAGAAATAACCCCCACCCTATCACAATGGGTTTCATTTTTTTGGCGCCTTCCGTCAGTTTTGCCGCAAAAAGTTGCGGCAAAAACCATCCGGCTGAGGTGATGACAGCCACCAAACCAATCGGAAACAGCGAGTCAGATAATTTGCTGATATACAGGGGAATGATGGTTGTTGTGGAAATGAAGCTGTTGCCAAACCAAAAAGCGGTTCCATCCAACAGGTTAACAATAAAATTCCATTGGTAATTTTTTTCTCTGTTTTTTTGCGCCATGAAGTATCTTCTAGATTAATGTTAAGGATTACCGGGATCCTATCTTGGGAAAACTATTCACGAAATTTCTTGCTGGAATCGAGGATTTTATCGTGCAGCGACATGGTCATAAACGCTTTTCGATAATGGGACCCCTCAGGAATCATTCTGAACTTCCGCATCAGCTCCTGATAAGCCTTTTGAAAAAACGATTCTGCTTCTGCCGGATGTTCATTTGCTTTCAAGGCCAGGCCGTGATAGAAGAGGATCTCCTCACTCACCGCTTCAATGATCTGCGTGAAACCAAAATCATTATACGTGTCCAGCGCCAGTCCGGAGGAATCAATCGCCCGATGACGATAATGATCATAACCGCCCATATCCTCCCGACCCTTGAGGATCCGGGCAATGCGAAGTTGAGCCTGAGCGGCCTTGATGGCAGCAGCCATCCGATATTGTCTGGAGACCAGATTCTGCTCTTCCACAAGGCGCAGGACATGGTCTGTGCTTTCCAACGCGCGCATCAGGCTGTCCAGTGTGTCCAGGCCCAGGTTATAAATGGCACGCACCAGTTCATAGCCCACCAGAGCCAGGCCCTGCACAAATCCCTCTGCCAGCGGTTTGGCCATGGAGAGATACTTGGAAGATTCATCAAACTGTTTCAACGCGGCAAAGATCTGGGCTTTTCGCAGATAGACAAACAACCGCTGGTCAACATCCTCCCACAACTGCTCCGCTCTGTCAAGATGGGGTAATCCACCTTCGTAATCACCCAGATAGAGACCCTTGATCTGACCAATAAACATCAGGGAGCGCGCTTCAACCAGACGCCAACCCAATTCCTGAGCCAATTGTAAACGCACCTCCTCAAAATCCTTCAGGAGGGTAAAATAGTCCCCGGCCCGTTCAAACTCCGTGCCTAACCAGTAAAGCATTTCAACCTGCGCGCCCTTGTAATTAATTTCCCTGGCAATAGGATGGGCCTGCTTGACCAGCTTCAAACCCATTTCCAATTTGTCCATCCCATAAGCGCCGGCCAATCCCAGGAGAAGTTCCACCTGTGTTTTCTTGTCCCCCAACTCTTCTGCGATAGCAATGGCTTCTTTGCCAATTCGATTCCATTCCGGATCATTCCTCAGAAACCGGTGTCCGGCAACAGCGGCCAGACTTTCCATCTCCCGGTGTCGGTCGCCAATTTCCCTTGAAAGATGCAGGGCCTCTTCAGCCTGAGGGATGCCCTCCTGGAGGAGTTGTTGATTCTGAACGTAATTGACTCCAGGCTGCATCAACAAGGCATCAATGCGCCATACCGGATCATCTGGTATTTTTCCGGAAATCTCCAACAGTCGGCGGGATTCCTGATGGGCTTCAGAGACCCGCCCCATATGGTACAGGATCTCAATGCGCCCTTTCACCAGTTCAAAGCGTTGGGTTAGAATTGCATGGGTAGGCTCCCCTGCTTTCTCCTCCAACACATTCAGAACCTCAAGGGCTCTGGTATATTGCTGATATGCTTCCTGATTGGCAAAGACATCCCGTGCATCTTCCGCAGACTTCACCCGATAGAATAATTCCTGATGCAAATCCCCAGCTTCCTGAAAATGCCGGGCAAGAAACGCCGGGGTGATCTCATGGTTACTGACATAGTCCGTCAGAAAACTTCCAATTTCTGCATGAAGAGACCGCCGCTGGGTGCTGAGGATGCTTTCATACGTGACATCCTTTATCAGTGTGGAGGTGAAATGATAAGTCAACCCCAGTTGATGATTCCTACCGCGTTCTGCAATCAAATCCACCTTTTGAAGGTTCTTGAGGCTCTCCCCAACATCAATCTCCGCGGGAGCAATATGATCCAGAACCAATTTCCAAAACACATACCCAATTACGGAAGCAATTTGGAGAATCAAACGGTCTGGGGCTGACAATTTGTCAATGCGGGCAAGAAAAAGAGAATGAAGACTCTCCGGTAAATCGGAAGCTGTGATCGTGCTTGTGAGATGCCATTGTTTGGCCTTGTCGTCCTTGACCAAAATGCCATCGCTCAGCAGGCTTGTGACCAGCTCCCGAATAAAGAAGGGATTTCCCTCCGTGCGGTCCACAATGATCCGCATAGTTTCACGATCTACCTTATCCGGCTGGAGGATGTGCTCAATGAGAGCGGCACTTTCTTCCTTTGTAAAGGGTTTGAGTACGATGGTCGTCAAACGATGAGGGTATTCTGTTTCCAGGTAATGCTGGAAATGCCAGATCGGGGCCATGCGATCTGGCCGGAACACAATGAACCAGAGAATCGGTCGGTCCTCGGTGAGGGCAATCACCTCCCGCAATAAATCCACTGAACCAGGATTGGCCCATTGAACGCTCCCCAGAGAGATGACTAAAGGAATTCTTTGGCTGAGAACAGACAGCCACTCCCTGATGGTGAAGAACAATTTCCCTTGATAGCCCTGGGCATCCAGGGTGGCCAATTCTTCCTCATACTCCGGGTTCGGCAGAGAAAGTAGAGATGCCAGCATGGGCATAAAGTCCCCGCACCGATCAGGCCAGAGCTCCTGGCAATACGACTTCAACCGGGCCAAGGTTTCCTCTTCCCCTTCTTCCGGGTCAACACCCAACCAAGATTTAAGCAAGATGCGCCACATGAAAAACGGAGAGGCCTGTTCATAGGAGCTGCACCAACCACGCAACCATAAAACACGCCCTGTCTCTTCTTGCCCTGAAGAGGCTTCTTTCTGTTGGGGAAATGATTCAAAGACCTGCTTTCTGAGTACCAGATCCTGGTGGACCTGACGCACGAGGAAGGATTTTCCCAATCCCCGCTCACCTTGGATCATCATGATCTCACCCCGACCATCAAGGAGTTGATCAACCTTTCTGCGCATGAGCTCATATTCCTGATAACGGCCAATCAGGGGGGAGGAATGGATATATGATTGCATGTCTCTGAGAAGCTCAGCGTCTGAACGAAGGGCCACCGGCCGATAACCATGCACAGGCTCTGTGATACCCTTCAAAGAGATATGTCCCATGTCAATCCAGTGGAACTTGTCTGAAACCAGTTTGTAGGTTGTCTCACTGACAAGGATGGTACCCGGTTCGGCCGCGGCTTCCAGCCTGGCAGCCAGGGCAATGGCCTCCCCCATGGCGGTATCCTCACGATGCATCCCCTGTGTACCAACCTGGGCCACAATCAGCTCATCCGTATTGACTCCAATTCGCAATTTCAGCGCTTCAGAACCCCCCGGACGAAAATCCTTCTTATACCGTTCAAAACCAGCCTGCATGGCAAGGGCAGCCATCACCGCACGTTCCGGGTCGTCCTCGTGGGCATCCCTGGCACCGAAAAAAGCCACCAGGCCATCCCCCCGGAATTGGTCCACATGCCCGCCAAACCGGTAGATTTGCGCTTCCATCACCTGGAGCAGTTTGCTCATCAAATCAACCCAGGCTTCCGATCCGATCGCCTCCAGCAAATCGGTGGATTTTTTCACATCCGCCACGATCACCGTTGCAACACGACGCTCACCCTTCAACATATCAAGAGTTTTTGGCAGGTCCTGAGACCCAGCCACAGAGGGGACATTGAAGGCAGAGCTTGAGGCCGGAAAATAGGAGTAAGTTGCCGAGGGCTCTTGCCTGCCAAAACGATTTGAGTGAAGACCAAGGGCCTCCCCACAATGTCCACAAAAGGAAAAATCATGGGGATTCAAAGAACCACAAGCAGGGCAATTTGTTGAGATCACCATGCCGCAGTGACCGCAGTATTCGTTATTCGACGGATTTTCAAAACCGCAATTCGGACATTTCATAATCAATCCAAAGAAATACAGGGCGCTGAGGATTCAAAGCGCCCTGTTTCATTATAATGGGTGTTGAACTATTTTTAAAGTGTTTCGAGCGCACGCCGGAATCTTTTGGCCATTTCTTCAAGCATCAAAATCGCCATTTCCGGTTCGTCCTTCAGCACACTCTTGAAATCCCAGCGGGTCAGGACCAGGCATTTCACTGCGCTTGTGGCAATGACCGAAGCGGTTCGAACGCCATCATCCAGAAGGGCCAACTCTCCAAAAAAATCCTTTTCCCCAAACTCATTGACGGTGACCTGATCTCCATCTGGCTGCAGTCTGACAGCTTTGGCCGTCCCTTCAGAGACGACAAAAAGGCCCTCTCCACCCTTACCCTGTGTGATAATCACATCATCCTCAGAGTAGCTGCGGGTGGTCAGACGCTTGGCAAGGGCTGTTAACTGCTTATTGTTGAGACCCGAAAATAGGGGGACCTGGCTCAATATCTGCACATGAAATTTTGTATCCGCCATTTTGACTCCTTTATTATAATTCTAGTGAAGTTCCTGACTTCGTTTCATTGCCGGGTAGCGGCAGGGCAATCAATCGGTGCGGCATTGGTGAAACCAGTCGCATCGGTTCCCTGAAGGTGGTTTTCTTAATTCTAACACCCGGAAACACCAACACCACTGTGATTCACCAATGCAAATAGAATTATGCAATCCTGATTGGCATCATCACGCAATCCGGACGTGCCGGACCGTTGTGGTCAGACGCCTCGCAAATCCAGTTCCTCTGCCCGGTGACAGGACACAAAATGATCCGGTTCCAATTCCCGGTATTCCGGCGGCGTTGTTTTGCAAATTTCCTTGGCATACCGACAGCGGGGATGGAAGTAACATCCACTGGGTGGATTGGAGGGGTCCGCAACATCTCCCTGCATGTGAATCCGTTTTGATTGATACTTAGGATCCGGTTTGGGAACGGACGACATCAAAGCTTCGGTATACGGATGGAGGGGATTGTTATACAAAGTATCTGAGTCCGCCACCTCTGCGATCTTCCCAACATACATCACCGCCACACGGTCCGAAATATGCTGAACCACGCTCAGGTCATGGGCCACAAAGACAAAGGAAAGGTTGAAGTCTGATTGCAGGTTCTGCAGCAAGTTCAGGGTCTGGGCCTGAATGGAAACATCCAACGCAGAAACAGGCTCGTCACAGAAGATGATCTTGGGATTCAGGGCCAGTGCTCGGGCAATCCCGATACGCTGACGTTGACCGCCCGAGAATTCGTGGGGATACCGACGCATATAGGAAGGACGGAGGCCCACCCGTTCCAGCAGGTTGCCAACGACTTTCTCGTTCTCGGATTTATTTTTCTTTCCATGAATCACCATCGGCTCCGCAATGATATCAAAGACCTGCATGCGGGGATTCAGTGAGTTGATCGGATCCTGAAAGATCATGGACATTTCCTGACGGATTAACTTCATCTCTTCTTTATCGAGATCCATCAGGTTCACGATGAC
>DAOTUG010000140.1:0-3968 GCA_034437335.1 Anaerolineaceae bacterium | reverse complement strand
TTGCATTATCCACGCAGGTGGTCAGTGATCCTGTGGTGCCAATGTGTTCGAGGGTCGTGCCGGGGACGATTAAACCAGCGCCCAGGGCTTCGATGTCATCTCCCGCGCCAATGATCACCGGTACCCCGGCGGGAAGGCCAAAATGGCAGGCCAGATCCGGGTTGAGAGTTCCGGCAATCTCAGTTTGTGGGATTATTTCTGGTAACTTTTCCCTGTCAACGCCGCAGGCGGAGATAAGGTCTGCTGACCAATCCCTTTCTCGGATGTCAAAGAGCAGTGTTCCTGCGGCGTCAATCAGGTCGGTGGCAAAACTGCCCACCATTTTGCAGCGTACGTAATCCTTGGGAAGTAAAAACTTGTAAGTGGACCGGTAAACATCTGGTTGACGCTGCTTCAACCAGAGGATCTTGGCTGCTGGGGAGGAACCGTCCAGGTGAGCACCGGTAATTTCATAGACCTGGTGGTCTCCCAGCCGTTGATGAATTTGTTGGGCTTGTTTCGTGCTGCGCTGGTCCCGCAAAGTCAGACAGGGGCCGACAGCTTCCCCCTCAGAATTGACCGGCACGAGGCCGTGCATCTGGCCTGTGATGCTGATGGATGCCAGGCGACGGATGGCTCCCGGTTGGCGCTGGCTGAGAGCCTGCACGCTGGCGGTCATCGCTTGCCACCAATCATCAGGTTTTTGGATCGCCCAGTGCGGTTTGGGAAAGTAACTCTGATAATTGTGAGTCTCACTGTCCAGGGTATTCCCGTTCACGGAGAAAAGGACTGCTTTGCAACTGGTTGTGCCGATGTCAATGGTGAGGATGGTGGGTTTTTTCTCCGGCATGGAAGAGGCGATCCTTTCAACATGTCTCTCTGGTCAACATCAGGCAAATGACGTCAGATGTCTGATGTCTATTGACTACAGTGTATCAAAAAATTCCGTTAACGTCAAGTGGAAATTGTTAAAAAAATTTACAAGGCGTTAATCCCTGATAGGTCTGCTTCGGGGTCTGCATTATATGTTAAAATTATCATCAGACATCGGACATCATTTTTCGTCCGGAAAAATACCAGATTTTTTATGCACAGTGAGGGTCAATGGCAAAATCGAAACGCCGCCAGTCGTTAGTGGAATATGTGATTGATGCGCTGTTAGAGCGCATCCGTCAGGGCAATCTGCGCCCGGGGGACCAGATCCCAACGGAACCTGAGATTAGCGAGGCGCTGAATGTCAGCCGCTCATCCGTTCGGGAAGCGATCCGCGTTCTTGAGATCCTGAATATGATTGAAGTGCGTCATGGGGTGGGCACATTTGTGAAGAATATTCATCCCACATTTTTAGTGGATCCCAATCATTTTGGATACTCTGCGGACCCGGAACATCTTCTGGATCTCTTGGAACTGCGGAAGATCATTGAAACGGGCAGCGCAGCTCTGGCTGCACAGCGCGCCACATCGGAAGAATTGAGGGAACTCGCTCGGGATGTGGATGCCTTGGAGACGGCGGTTGAAGAAGGCCGGCGGCCGGATGAAGACCTTGGATTTCACCTCAATATCGCCAAGGCGACTCATAACCAGTCCATCGTGGATGTTTCTAACTGGATTACGGCCTTTTACTTGCTGGATAGCGGCCTGCCAACTGAGAAGGATATTGACGATCACCGGCGTATTTATCATGCTATCAGAGACCAGGATGTGGCAGCCGTCCGCGAGGCCATGCGAACCCATCTGGATGAAATCGAAGCTCGTTTGCGACAACAACAAGCGGATGCGGGTTTTCCGGAGGAAAACTCAGCCAACAGGGGGATTAATCCACCTCAATGAGCTGTCGGGGGAATGACTCGAGGCGTTCGAATCCGTCTTCTGTGACCAGATAATTGCTCTCAAGTCGCATCCCGCCATTCAGGGGATGATAAATGCCGGGCTCAATGGCAATCACCATATCCGTCTCCAGAGCCTGATCCTCAGCCGCGATGATCCAGGGCCATTCCGGAATGGTCAAGCCGAAAGCGTGGCCGGTGTGATGAGGGTGCTGCCATTTCCCATAACCGGCCTCCTCAATGACATTCCTGACAAGGGAATCAATCTCCCTGGCGGTGAGGCCTGGAGCAAGGGCTTCTTCAACGGTGATGAGGGCCTTTTCGAGGGTTTGATGCTGTTTTTGTTGTTCCTTGGATGCTTTCCCGACGATGAAATTCCGGGTGTAATCTGCTCCATAGGGGCCCAGCATAGGAAAGAGGTCCATCAGAACTGTTTCCCCCCGGCCCAGGACCTTGTTGGTGGCGGTTGGTTCTTCTGTCAGGGTTCTGCCGCCGGAAGCCAGGTTGCAGTCCAGGACGATGGGTTCTCCGAGGGTCCGTGACAGGTGGCTTTGCAGGGCGGCAAACAATTCCAGCTCAATCAGGCCCTCCTGGATCACATCTTGGGCAAGTTGAAAGGCAGAGTCCAAATGTCGGACTGCCTTCCGAATGGCGTTGATGGCAAAGGAGTCTTTAATGGCAATTAGGCGGGCCATAAAGGCCTGGGAATCAACAGCGTTCACAAAATCTTTCAGCGCGATGCTGAATGCTGCAGGCAGTACGGTGCAATCGGCACCCAGGGTTTTTCCTTCTAGGCACGCCTCGGCAATTCCTTGAATAAGGCGTTCCAGGGCATTTTTCGTTGCGTTGACGGGATGCTCCAGGGAGAAACTGTCATAGACTGTGCAGTTCACTTGTTGATTGGGGAGATCTTCCGGTTCGAAGGGTGAAACCAGGATGGCGTGCTGGTCGGAAATGATCAGAAATACCCGGGCCCAATCCGGCGGCAGCCATCCTGTTAGATGATAGACCAGGTGCGGTCGAATGGCGAGCAGGCCATCCAGTTGGGCGGCAGCCATTGCCTGGCGGCATCTTTCCAGGCGATTTTCAAAGACCTTTTCCATGGTTTCTATTTCCTTTCCAAGGTGTAGTAGATTGGCCCGAGGGTGTTTGTGAATTCTGTGACTTTCCGACGGACGACTTCACTGTCAAGCCGGTGATGCAGGACGTCTGCAATACATTCTGCAACGGTTTTCATCGCCTCGGGGGGCGCGCCGTGATGGGTGAGTTCCTGGACGCCCAACCGGAGGGCTTCGTTTCCCAGGGATTCGGGCAGGCCGGAAGCGGTGCAGATGATGTTGGCGTCCTCTAGCGCGCTTGCCAGGGTCTTGTTATTTCCAAAGGATTTTGACTTGACCAACACCGTGTGAGACTTGGAATAGGTCCCATTGACGCAAACGCAGGGGACCTGCTCTGCTGAAAGGGCTGCTCCAAGAGCCTGGGCATTCCGGATAATGTTTTTCGCATAGTCTTTTCCATGCACCTGCATTTCCAGAAGCCCAGCAGCCAAAGCCGGCATGCGGAAACTGTGGTGATTGGTAACCAGGGCCGGGTAGATCGCCTCGCTGATGGGTTGGATCAGGGCCTTCTGGTTGGTGAAGATGAGGCCGCCCTGGGGGCCGGGAAAGGTTTTGTGGGTGCTGCTGAAGACCAGGTCCGCGCCTTCCCGCAGCGGGTCTTGAAAAGCTCCCCCTGCAATCAATCCCAGGACATGGGAGGCATCGTAAATCAAGAGGCCCTGGGGGCAATGGGTTTCAAGGGCTTCTTTGATATCCCTGATAGGGTGGGGGAAGAGAAAATTACTGGAGCCAAGAATGACGAGTCTGGGTTGGGTTTTTCGGATCAGTGAGACGGTAGCTTCCACATCAATATTGTACTGTTCCCCGCTGAAGGGCAGAAACTGCGTATTGAGCTGGATGAGGCCGGGCAGGTTGGTTTTTGAGGCTTCCCGATGCCCCCCTCCGCTGCGTCCCAGTTCGAGAATGGTGTCCCCTGGCTGGCAGAGGCCCATCAAAACGGCCACGCCCGCCAGATGACCGGCTGTGGCCCGGATTTCGACAAAATCCGCACCGAACACAGATTTTGCCAGGGAAACGACCAATTCTTCAACTTCAACCATGAAAC
>DAOTUG010000139.1:0-15829 GCA_034437335.1 Anaerolineaceae bacterium | reverse complement strand
CCTGGCAGCCAGCGTTAACCCAGTCTTTACAACCCACCACCCCCCGCCGACCCTAAGCGGAATGGTAAAATGAGGTTGTATGCCTTACCGTTTGAAAGAACCGGGATGAAAATAAGTATTAACAGTGTCCGACGGTATCTGCGGGGGAAATTCCGACCCGACCTGATGGCCGGTCTGACAGTGGCCATGGTCGTTATTCCGCAATCCATGGCCTATGCCGCCATTGCCGGGGTGAATCCCATCTATGGGTTGTTCACAGCCATCATCCCCACCATTGTGGGGGCCCTCTTTGGCAGTTTTCCCTATCTGGTCACGGGGCCGACAAACCCCACCGCTCTGGTCACCGCTAGTGTCCTGTTAACCTTCGCTGACCGGCCGGACTACCTCCAGTTTGTTCTGGCCCTGGCAATCATCGCCGGATTGTTCAAACTGATCCTCGGCCTGCTCAAACTGGGTTCTATCACCCGCTACATCTCCAATTCGGTCCTGGTGGGGTTCCTTTCAGCAGCAGGGGTGCTGATCATCCTTGGTCAGTCCGGGAACCTGCTGGGCATCAACATCGCCCGGGCCGGAGGAATTCCGGGGATCTTCACCAGCCTGTATCAACACTTGGGCAGCATCAATCTCAACTCCCTGATCGTCAGCGCCCTGGCCGTAGGCATCATGGTCCTGGTGCGGAGCCTGAACCGCAAACTGCCCGCTGCCCTGATCACCATCATCCTCACCTCCCTTTTCGTCTTCCTGCTGGGATGGTCTGAAGCAGGGGTCCGCCTGGTGGCGGATTTTGGGCTTCCCGACCAGATCGGGCTGCGTTTCCACCTTCCAGAGATCAGCCTGGGGGATTTCGCCTCCCTGGGTTTTTCCGGAGCGGCCGTGGCCCTGTTCGGCCTGATGGAAGCCGTTTCCATCGCCAAGGCCATGAGTCAGATGACCGGGGATCGGCTGGACCCCTCCCGGGAAATGATCGGACAGGGCCTGGCGTCCCTGGTGGGCGGGTTTTTCCAGTGCATGCCGTCTTCGGGTTCCCCCTCCCGGACGGTCATCAACGTCGTCAACGGCGCAAAAACGCGGCTGGCGGCCGTCTTCTCCGGCCTGAGCGTCCTCATCTTTCTGCTGCTCTTCTCCGGGCTGATTGGCTATATCCCCATCCCCGGGTTGGCCGCGGTGGTGGTTGTATCCTCAGCTGGTCTGATCAACTTCAACTTAATCAAGCTCACCTGGCAAAGCCGCCTCCAGAGCCGGGTGGTGATGGTGATCACCTTCCTGTCCACCCTGATTTTGCCTCTGGAATACGCCATCTACCTGGGTGTGCTCCTCACAATTCTGATCTTCCTGGGCGAGAGCAGCCGGGTCAATATGAGCTACCTGACCCTGAATGAAGAGGGCAAGTTCATGGAAAAGCCCCTGGACCGGATCCAGGTTCGTCACCCGAAAATCGCCATCATCAACCTGGAAGGGGATCTGTATTTCGCCGCGGTGGAGGACCTGCAGATCCAGTTAGAAAATATTCTGGAAAACGATATCCGCGTGCTGATCCTGCGCTTCCGGCGGACCCACCTGCTGGCCAGCACCGGGGTGCGCGCCCTGGAGCAGTTGATCAAATCAGCCTATGCCAACGGCGTGCATATCCTGTTTTGCGGCGTGCACCCGGAGGTTGAAAAACCCCTGGAATCCGCCGGGATCTCAGATATGCTCGGGGATGATAAAATATTCCTGGCAGGAGAAACCCTGTTCAAATCCACACATCAGGCCTTGAAAAAGGCCCGAGCAATCACCAAACAACAAACCTCACCATAATCTGCAGAAAAGAGAAACCTATGGCACACAACCAGCCCACACAAGAGGAAATCAAGACCCTTCTGGCCAAAGCACAAGAACCGGCCCGGGAATCCATGCGCCTGCATCGCTTTTACCGGGGCAAAATGAGCACCCTGCCAAAATGCCCTGTGCGGAACTTTGATGATTTTTCCCTGTGGTATTCCCCCGGGGTGGCCGCTCCCTGCCGGGCGATTGCAGAAGAACCGGAAGAGGTTTTTGAACTCACCAACAAGGGCAACCTCATCGCTGTCGTCAGTGACGGCTCCCGGGTGTTGGGACTCGGCAACATCGGCCCGGAGGCAGGCCTGCCTGTGATGGAAGGAAAGAGCCTGCTTTTCAAATACTTAGGGGGGGTGGACGCGGTTCCTCTGGTCCTGGATGCGGAAGATCCGGACGATTTCATCGAGACGGTCCTGCGCCTGCAGCCCGGCTTTGGCGGCATCAATCTGGAGGACATCGCCCAGCCCAAGTGCTTCTACATTCTGGACCGCTTGCGGGAAGAAGCCCGGATCCCCGTCTGGCACGACGATCAGCAGGGCACCGCGACGGTCACCCTGGCGGGATTGATGAACGCCCTGAAGGTGGTGGGAAAGAAAAAAGAGGAGATCCGGATCGTCTTTGTGGGCACCGGCGCAGCCGGGGTGGCCTGCTCCCGGTTGATCTTCGGCTGGGGGGTTGATCCCGCCCGGGCCATCATGCTGGATTCCCGGGGGATCCTGGGGCCCCACCGCACCGACATTGCGGACGACACCGTGAAAATGGAACTCATCCAGATCACCAACGGCGAGGGCCGCCAGGGAGGCATACCCGAAGCCCTGAAGGGCGCCGACGTGGTGGTCAGCCTGGCAGCTCCCGGCCCCGGCACCATCCTGCCGGAGTGGATTGAAGCCATGGCTGAGGACCCGATTGTCTTCGCCTGCGCCAATCCCGTGCCGGAGATCTGGCCCTGGGAAGCCAAGGCGGCCGGCGCGGCCATTGTGGCCACCGGACGCTCCGATTTCCCCAACCAGGTCAACAATTCCCTGAGTTTCCCGGCGATTTTCCGGGGCGTTCTGGACGTGCGGGCCCGGACGATCACCGATGCGATGTGCTATGCCGCCGCGGAAGCGCTGGCGGACTGCGTGGAAGGGGACCCCGGACCGGAATCCATCCTTCCCCGGATGACCGACGCCATCATCTATCCCATGCAGGCTGCAGCGGTGGGCATGAAGGCCCAAGAGCAAGGGCTGGCCCGGGTGAAAATGAGCCGGGACAAGCTTCTCCTTCGGGCAGAGCTGATGATCGGCGCAGCCCAATCCGCCACTGAGGTACTGATGGAAGAACGCTGCATCCCCCCCGCACCGGCGGATTAATCCCCGGGAGGGTCTTCCGGTGCCTGGAAGACCACCGATCGGCTGAGGAAAATCCTGGGTCGTTTGATGGGCGCCAATCCCGCTTCCCTGACGAGGACCACCTCCTGCGTGAATTCTTCCGCGCGAAGGACAAAATTGGGTTCAACCAGGATGAAAATCCCGCCGGGCTTCAACAAGTTGCTGATCTGGGCCAGGTAGGCAGTTTTATCAGCCACCTCATGCAGCATATAGAAGCCCAAAATGACATCAAAGGGGTCGGAGAGGCCAATATCATCTTCCCCGGGCTGGCAGTGCGGTCTGATCCAATCCTGCAAAGCGCGCTTTTCAATCTCTGCTTGCAGCATCGCCAGCATCTCCGGCTGAATATCCGCGGCCACGACCTCCCCGCCAGGACGGACCATCTCAGCCAGGCGCAGGGAGAAAAACCCGGGGCCGCAGCCAAGATCCAGGACACGATCGCCAGGGTGAATCAGGTCGCCAAACAGACGCTTCGGATGGTGGGCCAGGGCCCGCAGAGGATTCAGCAAACCGGCTGCCCGGCCGGGATCATAGGGGGGATGGTGCGCATGGGGCATGGATTGTCCTTTCATGACAGTTCATTGTTTCGCTTCCCTACCATTCTATATCAGAGATGTGAACCCATTGTGAACATCGGTTGAAGGTCCTGCGCCAATCCCTGCAGTGCACAGAACCAACCCGGACCGTTCCGAATAGATCCCCGAAGTGGGGCGCGTGGCGTATAATACATCAGACCAAATTGATTATGGAGGCATGATGGCAAAAAACAAAAAACGACGTCTGGATCTACCCCTGCTCCTGCCCATAGGGCTGCTCCTGCTTGAGATCATTGTATTTGTGGTGCTGATCCTGACAGGATTTGAGATCACCCAATATCTCTTATACTTCTTCATCATCCTGGGGGTCTATCTGATCTACCAGATCGCGCGGCAGGTCATCACCCGCTGGCGGGTGGCCAAGGCTGTCCGCAAAGCGGAAGAGGCCCAAAAACTGGCTGATTCGGACCAGCCCCTGGAGGCAATCAGCATCTGGAAAAAATCCCTGCTCCAGCTCCCCCGGGACAACTACCTGGAAACCCTGGACCGGATGAAAACAGTCTATGAATCCCTGGAGATGACCCCGGCCGTCCAGCAGGTGGAGGCCATCCTGGCCAAGTCCAGGGAGTTTTTTGAGATGCCGCGCAATTACCGGCAGATGTCCCGGGAAGACCGTGACAACTGGCGCAACAAAGCCCTCGAGCTGCGCAAGATGATTGACAAGCTGCCCATCAAGAAAGGCCAGGACCTTTCCGAAATTTCCTGAGGGCGCGCCTCATTTCAGACAGAAGGGAAGATGCACTCTTCCATACAGTTCATCCGCGCCCAGATCTACGTACAGGTCTTCGGCAAAAGCCTGGCGCAACTGACCGTCAAAATCGTAAATATAGGTCAAATCATAAGGCGCCAAACCAACCGCTGCGGAACCGGGCTGAATGTGCAGGTCCGCAGCAGCCGGATCGTTGAACAGGGGATCGCCGGTATGATAGAGCGTACCCGTCTGTCCCATCCCGCCCGCTCCGGTGTTGTCATGGAAGAGGTTGTTGGCAATGTCAACGGTCACACTGGAACCGCTGGTCAGGATCCCAAACCCGGTCGTGTGGGCTATGATATTATCCTGCACCGTTGCATCCAGATTGTCCCGCAGATAGATTCCCCGGCTGCCATAGGCAAAGGAATTGAAACGAAGATTGGCCGTGGCCTTGGGCACAATGACCCCGGCCCCAATCAGCATAACGTTGACGGTCATAACGCCCCGATCCGGGGAGCGGCCGGGAGGAAAGGGGGCGAACATGTTGTTGAACATTTCCAGATCAAAATCACCGAAGATCCGACAGGCCGTCAGGGAACCGGTTGCCTTGAAGTGATTGTAGGAGAAGACCACATCATTGGTTATAGAAGAATGGGTCACCGCCACGGAGTCCGCCCCGTCATTGCCAGAAAAGATGTTGCCATAAAACCAAACCAGGTTGGCGGTATTATGGATATATGCTGCCCCACCGTTAATCATGCGGAAAAGGGCATTATTTTCGGTGAACGTGTTGCGCCACAGGGTGACGCTTTTCGCTGCCTCCACTGTCAACCCCGCGCCGCTGCCATCATGAGAGGACACGCTGGATTCATTGTTGGTGAAGGTGTTAAATTCCAGAGTCGCCAGAGTGGTGTCATCCCCAAAGATATAGACCCCGCCCCCAATCCCGGTCCCATACACTGAGGCATAATTATCCTGGAAATCATTGTAGGCCAGGAGAACCTCCGCCGCACCGTCCACATACAGCCCGCCGCCGATAGATACGGCCAACGGCGCGCTGATATCATTGGAAGCTCTGTTGTAATAAAAGGAATTGCTCTCCAATTCCAGGCTGCCGAGGGTTCCCACCCGCATGCCGCCGCCGCAGCCGTTGACCGTCCCGCCGTAATAGCTGTGACAAAATCCGGTTTCAATACCCGTGGCATCGCCGTTGGTGATTGAAAAGAACTTCATTTCGAAGCTGGTGGTGTCAGTTCCCAAGACCAGGACGGGCACCCGGGCGTCCTCTCCATCAATAATGGAGGGCGGATTGGACCCCCCACAAGTATACGACGCGCCGCCCGGATCCCAGGAGCAACTCCCCAGGACTTTAACCGTGGCGTTGGGGTCCGTCAGAGCAAAGTGCAGGACCCATTCCGGATCATTCGAAGTGTAAGTTCCTGATTCAAACAGGAGCAGGGCATCCCCGCTGATCTGACTGATGGCCTGGTCAGCGCTGCAAGGCGCTGAGGGAGAGCAGGCCGTGCCGCTCCCTGAGGGGCTGACATACAGAGGCGCATCCGCCCGCACCGGGGCAGGCGCGCCCCCGACCAGGCAGATCAGGGCCGCAAAGAGAAGCAACCTGGACAGAACTGTCTTTTTCATTGAAACACCTTTCCATAACCAATGCTATTTGAGAACAAACGTCAGACAAATCGAATGGGAAAATTCATCCGCGCCCAGGTCGTAGGGGGTGACGCTGAGACCCACCGGCCGGGGCAGCCCATCAATATCTATGGTCATGTCTACGGCCACGGCCTGGTCAATGGCTCCCGAACCAGGGAGCAGATGGTAATCCCCGTTGAGAGGATCCGCGAGGAGCGGATCAGCATACACCGGATCGCTGCCAGACGCGCCAACTGTGAAATTATGATAGAAAAGGTTCCTCCCCACCGTCACATCCACATCAGGCAAGGTGGAAAGATCTATGGCCTCCGTGGTGCATTCCGTCAGGATATTGCCGTTGACACCAACTTCCGTGTAGTTGGCCACCTGGACGCCAAAATTTACCCCAACAATGGTGTTGAACTGGACATCCACCACCGCATCCCCACCCATGGCATCCCCGCGGATGTAAACTGCAGTAGTTCCGCCGCCCCGGGTGGTGAGATCATCGCCAATGAAGTTGTTGACCACCTTCGCTGAGAGGGGGCCGATGAGGCTGAGATGCCGGGCGACCGGATTCGCCACCATGAGATTGCGGGAAATGACAACATCCGAAACGTCCCCCTCCCGGCCATCAATCTGAACCATGGAAAATCCCCATTCATTCCAAAAGCGGTTATTTTCGATGGATACTCCGCTGGTATCTGCAGCAAAAATCGAAACGCCTTCCATCACCCGTTCACCGATAACGTTTTGATGATGGAACAGATTGTCCCGGACCACCACGTCCATGCTTTCTGACAGCATCAGGCCTGCGCCGAATCCGTTGTGGTCGTCCGTGCTGATCTCATTGCCATGAATCTCGTTCCCAGTGAACAGGACCCCATTGGGACCGCCTGAACTCACCACAAAGGCCCCGCCGCCCATGCCCCGGCCCGTGTTGGCTGCAAAATTGAAGATGAGGGTATTGTCCACCAGCTCCAGGCGGTCCACTGTCTCGGCATACAGGCCGCCCCCCAGGCCGCTGGAAGTCCCGCCTTTGTTGGCCCAGATGTAATTGTTCCGGAGGGTCAGTTTTGCCAGGTTTTCGGCAAAAATGCCGCCGCCGCAGCCTGACAGGCCGGAGACATACCCGCTCACGCAGGTCCCTGCCCCGACCCCATCCGCATTTCCTCGCATGATCGTGAACCCTTCTAAATGAACTTCCTCAGCGCCCAAACCCTGGATGGTGATGACTCGTTTGTTCGTTTCCCCATCCAGGTAGGAATCCTGAGCGGTGGGGTCACAGGTCACCGGCGTGGCCGCATCGAAGGTGCAGCTTCCATAAATCGTCAGGCTTTTGTGGATATAGAGCAGGTGCACCGAACCGGGAGTGGGGGCGGTGTAGGTCCCGCTGCGAGCGTAAATGGTATCCCCATCATTGGCGACGATCTCCGCCGCATACCGAAAATCACAGGGGTCCGCCCGTGTGCAGGCAGCCGTACTCGGTGCGCCGGGGGCCACATACAGGGCCCCCGCAGTCGGCGCGGCAACCGCCCTAATCTGTCGCGGGACAATGCCGCTGGCGAACAGGATCAACACAATACACAATCGCAGCAGTTTCATCATAACCTCCAAAATGTTCTATTGACTTCTTTAAACTGTAACCGGCCTTTGACGCCAATCCATCCGCGCCCGATACTGGCTTTTTCTGCCGGCCGGTACCCGGGTACCGGAGAGAATCCAATTCCATCAATGCGCCATCATTCCCTGCCAACAAAGGGCAGATACCCCCAAAGAACCCGCTCATCGGCGCCCAGATCACAGGGCAGGGGATCAAGGCCTATGGGCCGGGGGTCGCCGTCAAAATCGCCGCCGCCCAGGGGCAGGGTGAACTCCGGCGCGGCGTCCACAGCCGCCGAATCGGCTTCGATGTGCAGGTCACCCATCCCGGGATTGAAAAAGGCCGGGTCTCCAAACAGGGCATGGCTTCCCGTGTCGCCGTGATCCGCATTATTGTGGAACAGGTTGTAGTCTATCTCGCTGGAGGTAAACATAGCGCCATAGATGCTGATTCCAAGAATTTCCTGGTTGGCGATGATGTTGCCCTTGATGCGCACATTCAGATAATCGCCAACCGAGATGCCCGTCTCCCCCATCCCAAAGGAATTGTGGAACACGCTGGCTGTGGAGTTACCCGTGCAGCCGACACCCGTCAGATGCAGATTGACCACAGATCCGCCGCGGCCCTCCCGAATGGGGACAGCCATGTGAAAAAAGTTGTTAAAAATATTGGCTGTGTAACTTCCTGTCAACCGCAGGTTGTCGGTTGTAGCATTATCCCAGAACCGGTTCCGATATATCATCTGTTCCTGACTCAGGCTCTGGCCGAGGAAGTGCACGGCCGATCCGCCATAATTCACCAGGATCAGGTTCTTGTTGAACTGCAGGCTATCCACATACCGAAAGGCAGCCGCGCTCCCATCTATCAGGACCTGAAAGGCCTGATTGTTGCCATGGAAGGAGGTGCCCTCCACCACAACCCGGCCGGCATCCACCACGGCTAACCCAGCGCCGATCCCCACAGCAGAGTCCTGACTGGATTCGTTGGCCTGCAAGAGTACATCCTGAATCCAGAGCGTCCCGCTGATGCCCTCTACATAGATCCCACCCCCAAACCCCGGGCCGCTGTTGACCGCCCTATTATCAATCACCTGGCTGGCGTTGAGATGCACATCCTGGGAATCCTGAATGTAGATCGCTCCACCATAACCGCCCTGGTTTCCCACAGGTGCAGACCCGGAACCCTGATTCTCTCTGAAATGGGACCCTACAATCATGATCTGCCCGGCCTGATCGGCAAACAAACCGCCCCCACAGCCTGTGGGGGCATAGACCCAATCCGGAGTACAGGCGGTCAGGTTCACCACATTGTCATCCGCAAAGCCATTCTGAACCTTCAGATAATAAAGGGTTACATCCACCGCATTGCCCGGTCCGCCCTGGATGGTGATGCCGCGCCGATTCCATTCCCCATCGAGAACGGTTTCCGGATTGTCCCTCTGGCAGGAGAGGGTCTGACCTGGCCCGAACAGACACCGTCCCCAGATCGTGAGGCCCTTGTTGATGCGGACTACCTCCTCAGCCGGGAAAGAAGCCGTGTAGGTGCCGGGGGCCACATAGACGGTATCCCCCGGGTCGGACTGGTTCACACCATCCTGCAGGGAACAGGGAGCGTTCACGGTGCACTGGGTTCCTGTGCCGGTTGGCGTTACAAAGATCTGGGCGCTGCGGGGTTGGGCTGCCGCCCCCGCAAATCCCGACTGAAAAGACAGCAGGGCCACCAGGCAAACGACACGCCAAGGTTTCTTCATCGCAAAGTCCTCCGGTTTCCATTCAAGAAGAATGATCCCATCCGGCAGCGCGGCTTGGGAAAACAACAGACACAGAACCGGTAAAAGATACTTATGAAGCTATTTGATGCACAATGAAAAGTGACGAGGGTAAAATCATGAGAAATACATAAGTATTGTAACAATACTTCTCAAGAAAAATCAAGTGGAACAGAGGTAACCTTCCGGAAAACGAAGCCCGGGGGAAAGCGCCGCTGTTCAAGTCCTGCCCGGGCGGGCAGGGAATGGGAGCATGGCGTGTTTGCCGAGTGCTGAATAGCAACGCGCTGCCCAATTCCGACCGGATCCAATCCGGTGAACAGTGGTGTTATAATGCAGAACCCGGCGCTTACAGTCGGGAGTCTTAACCACCTTAAAGGTACAGGAGCAAAATGACCACCGAGACCCAAACAACCTCCAAGGAATTCCAAACAGGCGGTGTGGCTGTGGTATCCACAGCCCACGCCGTGCACGACACCTACACCGGCTTTCTTCCAGCCCTTCTTCCCGTGCTGATTGACACCTTTTCTCTGACCAACACCGCTGCGGGACTGCTATCCCTGTTCATGCAGCTACCATCCCTGCTGCAGCCGGTGTTTGGACGGCTGGCCGATCGCAACAACCTCAAGATACTGGTGGTCCTGGCCCCCACCCTCACCGGAGCGGCCATGAGCCTTTTGGGAATTGCCCCCAGCTATGGGTTTTTGATCTTCCTGCTGGTTCTGGCTGGGCTGAGCTCAGCCTCGCTGCACGCGGTTGGCCCGGCCCTGGGAGGCCGTTTTGCCGGGAACAAATTGGGGCGGGGAATGAGCTTCTGGATGGTCGGCGGGGAACTTGGCAGGGCCCTGGGGCCTCTGGTCATCGTCACCGCCATCGGCGCCCTGGGGGCAGCCGGGTTGCCCTGGCTGATGCTGACAGGCCTGCTGACCTCAATTTTCCTCTTCTGGAAGCTGCATCCTGTCTCAACCCAGCTTCAAATCACCCCCAAAGCCGGCATTGACTGGAAGGAGGCCCTCAAGGGCATGCGCAAGGTTATGCTGCCCCTGGCCTTCATCATCTTCACCCGGGCCCTGATGATGACGGCCATCACGACCTTCCTGCCCACCTTCCTGACGGCCACGGGCAGCAGCTTGTTGATGGCTGGCGCTTCTCTGACCATCCTGCAGGTCGCCGGAATGGTGGGGGCTTTCCTGGCGGGAGGCCTCAGCGACCGCTTCGGACGGCGCCGGATCCTGGTGATCTCTTTTCTCGCTTCCCCGATCCTGCTGTTCCTCTTTGTCCTGAGCGAAGGCGCTCTCCAGATCCCCCTCCTGATCCTGCTGGGGTTCTTTGCCATCTCCGTTGTCCCCGTGATCATGGCCGTGGTGCTGGAAAACTTTCCGGAAAACCGATCCTTTGCCAATGGGATCTATATGAGCATGAGCTTTCTGATCCGGGCCCTGGTGGTCCTGCTGGTGGGTTTCCTGGCCGATCTGGTGGACCTGCGCTTCACCTTTCTGATCAGCGCTGGCTTGCTGCCCTTCGGCCTGATATTCGTCCGGTTGCTGCCCGATTCCCCCCGACGCATTGGGGAAGCGGAAACAACCTCGGGATAGCCCCTGCCGGAGGTTGTGGATTCTGTGTTACACTACACAAAACACACTCCACCCATTGAACTGAAAGGAAATCGCCCATGCCGCACCCCCTGGTCACCCAGCTCAAGTTCACCCGACAGGAATTTGTCCGCTGTTTCCGGGATCTGCCCGAGGAAGACGCGGCCCGCCGGCTGCACCCAAGCAATGCCCTGAGCTGGATCGTCGGGCATCTGGCAAGCCAGGAGCAAACCCTCTGGCTCCACCGGGCTCAGGGAAAAAGCCTGTATCCGACCCTCGATCAACGCGTGGGCCATGGCAATCCCCCCACCACGCCGCCCATTTCGGAGATGTGGTCCATGTGGCGAGAGATCATCCAAGCAGCCAATCCCTATCTCGAGACCCTGGGAGCTCAGGACCTTGAAACCTGCTTTGTGGTGGATGGCAGCCCCATGGGCGAAGATATTGGCACCCTGCTGTATCGAAATATTTATCACTACTGGTTTCATCTGGGGGAAGCCCATGCCCTCCGGCAGCAGATGGGTCATAAAAACCTGCCGGAATATGTAGGGAGAATCCCGAAAACACCATTCACGGCCCACCCATGAGAAACAGGTTGGATCATTCCACCGGACCTTACCAAACAGGAGTCATTGCATGCCAAAACCCAAATTGACATTTTTCTGCGAGCTGGACGCGCAAAGCCTGAAGGATCTTTTCGACGGCCGTGTCGTGCTGGATGATTTGAGAAACCTGGATGCGGCGGTCAGCCTCGGCATCCTGGACTTTTCTGATGATAGGGCAGCGGTTGTCAAGCGTCTGAACCAGGCCGGGGTGCCCGTCATCGCCTGGCTTTTGCTGCCCGAGGAAGAAGGCTACTGGTTCAATGCCAGCAACTACCAACAAGCCGCCGCCCGCTACACCCTTTTTAAAACCTGGACCACCCGACACGACCTGCAGTGGGCCGGGATCGGCCTGGACATCGAAATGGACATGAATGAGATGCGGGCCTTGATGGACAAAGAAAAGGCGGAACCCCAGGCGGCCAAACTCTTCAAGCGACTATTTGATAAAACCCGGGTTCGCAAGGCCCGGGGGGCCTATCAGGCCCTGGTGGAGCTGATCAAGGCAGATGGCTACCCGGTGGAAAGCTACCATCTGCCCCTCATCCTTGAAGAGCGTCAGGCCCGTTCAACCATTCTGCAGCGCACCCTGGGGCTGGTGGATATGGAAACCGACCGGGACGTGCTGATGCTCTACTCCAGCTTCCTGCGACCCAACGGAGATGCCGTCCTGTGGAGCTATGCCCCCCAGGCGGATTCCGTCGGTGTCGGCAGCACCGGCGGCGGGGTGGAACTGGAGGGCGCCCTGGATGCCCCACCCCTGACCTGGGAGGAGTTCTCACGGGACCTGCGCCTGTGTGTGGTGCGGGACAGGCCCATTCACATCTTCAGCCTGGAAGGCTGCGTCCGTCAGGAGTTCCTCTCCAAACTGGCCACCTTTGATTGGGACAAACCGGTCACCCTTCCGGATGGCATTCAGAAAGTCCACGCAATGCGCACCGGCATCACCGCCATTTTGTGGATCCTGCAGCGGCCCTGGGTCATTCTCCTCAGCCTGGCCACACTGATCGGCCTGGGATTCCTCTTCAAGTGGAGCAAGGAACGCTGATCCCGCAGGAAAAAGGCCGGGCTCACAAAAAGCATTTACCCCTGCAGTCGGACACAAAGGCTGCGGGGGTTCTGTTTTCCAAAGGTTTTCCCAAACAAGGCGCTATTGTTGCCCTGCCTGATCATCCCCCCACATCACATGGAAGGGGGTATAGCGTTTGGCCATATTGACAAAACGCTTGGTGGGCAAACGGTAATTTTCCAGGTAAGCTTCCGCCGCCTTCCGGCCTGTTTCAACCATCTTGCAGTAAGTCGGGTCCGAAGGATCGGGTTTGATGCTGAAATCCACAGGCGACACGCAGCAATTGCTGATTTCAATGGACCGAAACCGGTCCACCCCGCGGACATCCACAGAGACCTTGGGGATCTCCTGGATGGTGGCAAACACATGTTCGGCGTAACTGAAGATATTGTGGATCTCCGGGGGCTTCTTCTCGCAATCCGGCGGGGTGAAAAGCCGGCAACCCAGAGTCTCCCAGTTGACGCCGAAGGAAAAATGCCGATCGCTGCGCCGGAAACGGAAATGATCAAAAAGGGAAATCGGATAGTTCGTCAGGGCGCCTCCATCAATGTAATAATCCCCCTGGCCGAAGGATGTTCCATCGAATTGCACCGCTTCAAAAAAGAAGGGGATCGTCCCGGACATGACCACCGCATCCATAACAGCCACATGCGGGGTTGTGTCTGCGGAAAAGACTTCCACCCGATGTCGGCTGATATTGACCGCAGTGATGTACAGATCCCGAAAACCCTTGCTGCGAAAATCAGCAAATGTCGCCCGGCCGTCCCCGCCGCAGAATTCGGCAATTGTTTTCCGCAGCCAGTTCTGTGCATAGTCGTTGGAATACACCCCAAAGCGACGCACGAAACGACTCAGGGCGCTCAGGTTGCCCTTCATTCGGGCCAAGCCGTTTTCCAAAGGGCGCAGGTTTTCCCTCAGGTCTTCTTCCAGATCCGGGGTCAGGGCCCGAATTTTCTCGTACTTCACCGTCCGATAAAGCTCAATGGTGTCCGCTGCGCTGAGGCGGAAGGACAGCATGGCGGCCATCAGAGCACCGGCAGAAGAGCCCGCCACCCGATCAATCTCCTCCAGAACGCCCGTATCCTCAAGGACCGGCAGGACGCCATGATAGCCATAGGACTTGACCCCGCCCCCCTGAAAAACCAGATTTTTAAACGGATATTTTGCTAAGAAACCCATTGACAGACCCTCCCGGATTGTAAAGATGCTGCTTTCTCTTGTTTATACCATCCCGGATGAAGAAGGCAAATGAAAGCGCCCTGAGCTTTCGGAAAAGGGCAGGGCGCTTTGAAGCAGTTTGCCTGGCAGGGGAAAACCCTCCTGCTCAGTTCCCTGCTTCCGGCAGTTTTTCTTCCAGGGCCCGTTTCTTTTGTGCATGCAGGACCAGGATCTTCTCCTGCACAGCCTTCAGCCGTTCTCCGCGCAGGGGATACCAGATCAGGATCAGCGCACCAAGAAGGCAGGCTGCGCCGGGGATAATGCCGCTGAACACCTTGATACCGAAGATCGCCTCCGGAGGCTGGTCCAAAAAGATCTCCCCCATATTGGAGGCCCGGGTGACAAAATCGGTCCGCTCTAGGATGAAGGGAGTCACCCACAGTGCAATGGACTGGGCCGGTTTGGTGATCAAGGCATTCACCCCAAAGAAGGCCCCTTCCCGCCGGGAGCCAGAACGAAGCTCATCCTCATCGGCCACCTGGGCAAAGAGGACGTTGGAAAGGGTTTGGGGACCGGACAGCCCCAGGCCCGCCAGAGCGATGCAGGCCGGGATCAGAGCCGGCGGCACAAAGGCTATGGCCACGAGACCCACCCCGGCAATCACGAGGAGCACCTGTTGGGCCCCCACCACGCCAAACCATTTGCGGAAAATGGTCGTCAGGGGAATGCCGATGATCAGGGGGATGAACAAAAAAGCCAGGAGCTGCAGGGCCGGCCACTGCAGGACATAATCCGCCAGATAATAGATGGACCCCAAAATGAGGGAACTCATCAAAATGGCCATGAAGTTTTCGGCCACCAGCACCAGAAAGGCCCGGCTGGTGAAGGTGAATTTGATTGCCTGAAGCGGCGGCACAGGTTTGTCCACAATAGCAAATTCCCGGCGCTCTTTGACCTTGAATGTGGTGACGAGAATCAGCATCATCGCCACGATTCCCACCACGATCATGGCCACATACAAAGGCACCAGGGAAGATTCGCCAGTTTTCGGCCGGACCATATCCGGGATCAGAAAACCCAGCAGTGTTCCCAGCATGGCAAACAGGGAGCTGGAAATCTGCAAACCGTTGCGTTCGGCATCGGATTCGGTCACCTCCGGAAGCAAGGCGGAATAGACCAGGCCAATGATCGTATAACAGGTGTCATACAGCAGCATGCTGACCAGCATCCACCAGAAAAGGGCTTGCTGCCCGGCCTGGGGGGGCGCGAACCAGACCAGAATGAAAGTCAGGGCCAGGAAGGGGGCCGTAAAGCGCATGTACGGGATGCGCCGGCCGTGTTTGCTCCGGGTGTTGTCGGTGATATATCCGAACAGGGGGTCGTTGATGGCATTCCACAGGGCATACACCGTGGCTGCTATGCCGATCCAACTGGCGGAAAGACCCAGGTAGTCCTGGTAAAAAATGGTCAACAGACCCCCGTAGATACCCGAAATCAGGGCATTGCCCAGGGCGGCCACTCCCCAGAAGAACTTATAACCAAATGAAAGCCGGGTGGGGGCAGGTGCGGTTTGTTCTGACATGTTGCTCTCTCCTTTGTGGTTAAGATAACGGTTCAGGCACCATCAAATTGCGGCATCAGATCCTTCAGAGCGCGATAACCGATGACCTGAATGCCCTCATTGTTGATAAAATCGCGCATCGCCTTGCTGGTGAAGGTTTCGTAATCCGCCACACGACAATCCCAGGAAGCGGTGATATGACGCAGCTCTGGCGTGTCCTTGGAAGGGTGAATGATGAAATGGGTGATCCCCGGTTTGAGGGCTTTCAGGGCCTTTTTCGCCTGCCCGATCCGGTCGGTGGAATCCACCAGCTCCAGGCCGGAAAGCCCATCCAGCAGGGGAATGCCCATCTCCTCC
>DAOTUG010000138.1:0-15505 GCA_034437335.1 Anaerolineaceae bacterium | reverse complement strand
GCACGACCCCGGTGACGATGCCGGGCATGGCGGTTGGGAGGACCACATTGAAAATCGTGTACCATTTTGTGGATCCCAGGGACAGGCTTCCCTCCCGATAGGAGCGCGGAACGGTCAGAAGGGCTTCCTCACTGGTTCGGATGATGGTGGGGAGCACCAACGCCGCTCCGCTCAGGGAGGCAGAAATCAGGGAAAACCCAAATTTCATATACAGCACGAATAAGGCAAACCCAAATAAGCCAAAAATAATTGAGGGAACTCCCGCCAGAATCTCAACCCCCGTTCGGGCTGCCTTGACCAGGAAGGCGATAAACTTGCTCTCTCTGGAAGCATCGCCGGCATATTCCACCAGATAGATGGCCGCGCCCACCCCCAATGGTGTGGCAATCACGATGGTGAGAATCACCAGATACAGGGTGGTCACAATGGTTGTGGACATCCCACCCTCTCCAGAAACGCCTCCCTTGGGTCGGGTAGTGAGGAACTCCAGGTTGATCACCTGGAGGCCCTGAGCCAAAACATAACCGATGATCCAAAAAACGACGCCCACGGCGATGATGGCACATAACCACACCAGCCCATATCCGAGGAACTGGATTATGTTTTGCCGTTGGAGATTTCGCTTCGTCTTTGATTGACTGACAATGGTTTCTTCATTCAGCATTTCAGGACTCCTGCTTTGAGCGCATCAGGAAACGGGCAGTACTGTTCACAACCATGATCATGATGAAAAGAAGAACGCCGGTGAAGAACAGGGCCGACCGGTGCGCGCCGGCTGCATAGTTAATTTCCACAGCAATATTGCCCGTGAGGGTACGGGCTGTGTTGAGGAACAAAGTCAAGGGGTTGTCATTCAAGGGCTTTGGAAGGGCAATGGAATTGCCGATGACCATGATCATGGCCATGGTCTCTCCCAGGGCGCGGCCAATGCCGAGGATGACCGCAGCGAGAATCCCAGACCGGGCCGCCGGGAGGATCACCCGCACAATGGTCTGCCAGTGGGTGCCGCCCAGAGCCATGGAACCTTCCTTATATTCCCGTGGGACGGCCCGAATGGCGTCCTCAGCAATGTTGGTCACCGTGGGGATAATCATAACCGCCAGGATGATCGAGGCGTTCAAGAGGCCAAAACCGGTGTTGCGGGTGACCTCAATATTCCGGATGAGGGGCGCCAGCACAACCATGCCAAACAGGCCGTATACCACCGAGGGGATCCCGGCCAGCAATTCGATCGCCGGGCGGACTGTTTCCCGCACAATGCGGGGGGCCACTTCCGAAAGAAGAATGGCGCTGCCAACCGAGAGGGGTACACCCAGAACCACCGCACCAAAGGTGCTCAGGATGGATCCAACAATCATCGGCACAAGCCCATACTGGGCGTCGTCCGTCCCAATGATGGAGCCGGGGCGCCAAATCGTCCCCAAGAGCATGGTATCCAGGCCAATCTCTTCCACCGACTGCCAGGCTTCTGTCATGGTGAAGAGAAAAATCAGAAAAACGATGATGATACAGCTCAATGCGGTTCCCAGCAGGACATAGCGGATCGTGTTGTCCACAAATTCCCGCTGTTCGGGGCTTTCTTCGTAATACTGGTCAATCCGCATCAAGGCAATAATCAGCAGGATCGGAACGGCGGTGTACAATGCAAAATACAGCAAGCCTCTGCCAGCAATCCGTAAAATGACCCCCATCGGAACAACCGCCTCCCCGGCAAAAATGCTCGAGGAAACGGCGAAGATAATAATAACAAAATTGTAAATGATATAAACGATCAGAATGCTAAGGAGAATTGTCCGGGCCCAGTTTTTATATCGCCAAATTCCCCGGGCCACAAAGCCCAGCAGAATGGCCCCCAGAATTGCCCCGATAGCATAATGCAGGGACGTGAGTTTGAGGACGCTCTCTTCATCAACCTGGACAAAGTCCGGATTGATGAACAAATACACCGCAAAAGCGATTCCTGCTAGAGCGGCAAGTCCGATGATGATCGAAAGGCCCTTGGAGATGATTTCAACAAAAGAAGGTCGTTGGATTTTCTTCGATTTCGCAGTTGCCATGTTCTTTATCCCGGAATGATGGAGGAGTACTTGATCGTACTCCTCCATCATTTTTCTGTCTCAATTGATCAGCATACCTGGATCAATTGTGTGGGTAGGACTATTTTACAGCAATGTAATCTTCGACAACGATGGCCTGGCCCTCGGCGCTCATGATGAAGTCGAGGAAAGCCTGCGCCAGTTCGCCGGGTTCGCCGTTGGTCAGCATGTTGAGAGGTCGGAAGATCTCGTAGCTGCCATTGGAAACATTTTCAACCGTGGGGGCCACGTCGTTGATAGCAACGCCATTGGTGCTCTCATCCAGGAAACCGAAGGAGAGATAGGCAATGGTGTTGGGGGTTTCAGCAACGGTGGTGCGCACCTGGCCGTTGGACTGCTGGAGCAGCGCGGTTTCGGTGATCTGGGCTTCGGAGTCGTTGTATTCCATAACGAGTTCTTCGAAGGCCGCCCGGGTGCCGGAACCTTCTTCACGGGAGACAACCACGATTTCCTCATCGGGGCCGCCAACCTCGGAGAAGTTGGTGATTTCGCCAGCAAAGATCTGCTGGACCTGTTCAATGGTCAGGGAGGGGAGTTCGATGTCGGGGTGGGTCACAATGGCGATGCCGTCAAAGGCGATCGTGTGCACCTGCAACTCGGGGAAGGTCTCAAATTCCGATTCCTTGACGTTGCGGGAGGCATTGCCGATATCCACGGTGCCTTCGCCTGCGGAGGTGACGCCCACGCTGGAGCCGCCGCCCTGGACCTCGATGGTCAGATCGGGGTTGTAACCGGTGAAGGCTTCCGCAAGGGATTCCGCCAGGGGCTGCACGGTGGTGGAGCCAGCGATTTGGATGGTGCCGGAGAGATCGGTCGGAGGAGTGTAAGCATCCGCTTCTTCTTCCATGCCCTCTTCTTCGGTCACGGTGATGTAGTCTTCGGCGACGATAGACTGGCCGTCAGCGCTCAGGATGAAGTCCAGGAATGCCTGGGCCAAGTCACCGGGTTCGCCGTTGGTCAGCATGTTGAGGGGGCGGAAAATCGGATAGGAGCCGTTCTTGACGTTCGCAACGCTGGGTTCCACACCGTCAATTGCCACGGTGTTGACGCTCTCATCCAGGAAACCGAAGGAGACGTAGGCGATGGTGTTGGGGGTTTCAGCAACGGTGGTGCGCACCTGGCCGTTGGACTGCTGGAGCAGCGCAGTTTCGGTGATCTGGGCTTCGGAGTCATTGTGTTCCATAACCAGTTCTTCGAAGGCCGCCCGGGTGCCGGAACCTTCCTCACGCGAGACAACCACGATTTCTGCATCGGGGCCGCCAACGTCAGAGTAATTGGTGATTTCGCCAGCAAAGATCTGCTGGACCTGTTCAATCGTCAGGGAGGGGAGTTCCATATCGGGGTGGGTCACAATGGCGATGCCGTCAAAGGCAATCGTATGCACCTGCAGCTCAGGGAAGGTCTCAAATTCCGATTCCTTGACGTTGCGGGAGGCATTGCCGATATCCACGGTGCCTTCGCCTGCGGAGGTGACGCCCACGCTGGAGCCGCCGCCCTGAACCTCGATGGTCAGGTCGGGGTACATCCCGGTGAAAGCTTCCGCAAGGGATTCAGCCAGGGGCTGCACGGTGGTGGAGCCAGCGATTTGGATGGTGCCGGAGAGAGCAGTTTCTTCTTCTGCCGGTTTTTCTTCCATGCCCTCGTCTTCGGTCACGGTGATGTAGTCTTCGGCGACGATGGCCTGACCGTCAGCGCTCAGGATGAAGTCCAGGAATGCCTGGGCCAAGTCACCGGGGTCGCCGTTGGTCAGCATGTTGAGGGGGCGGAAGATCGAGTAGGAGCCGTTCTTGACGTTCGCAACGGTGGGTTCCACGCCGTCAATCGCCACGGTGTTGACGCTCTCATCCAGGAAACCGAAGGAGACGTAGGCGATGGTGTTGGGGGTTTCAGCAACGGTAGTGCGAACCTGGCCGTTGGACTGCTGGAGCAGCGCGGTTTCGGTGATCTGGGCTTCGGAGTCATTGTGTTCCATGACCAGTTCTTCGAAGGCCGCCCGGGTGCCGGAACCTTCTTCACGGGAGACAACCACAACTTCCACGTCGGGGCCGCCAACCTCAGAGAAGTTAGCAATCTCGCCAGCGAAAAGCTGTTGAACTTGTTCGATTGTCAGGGAGGGGAGTTCCAGATCAGGGTTGGTTACAATGGCGATGCCGTCAAAGGCGATCGTGTGCACCTGCAGCTCGGGGAAGGTCTCGAATTCCGATTCCTTGACGTTGCGGGAGGCATTGCCGATGTCCACGGTTCCTTCGCCTGCGGAGGTGACGCCTACGCTTGAGCCGCCGCCCTGAACCTCGATGGTCACGTCAGGGTTCATTGCGGTGTAGGCCTCGGCCAGTGCTTCCGCAAGGGGCTGCACGGTGGTGGAGCCGGCGATCTGGATGGTGCCAGCTTCTGCTTCAGGAGCCTCTTCTGTCATTTCTTCGGTTGGAGCGGCTTCTTCCGTCTGCTCAGGCTCTTCTGTTTCCACGGTCAGGTTGGGTTGGCATGCTGTGAAGAGCATAGCGCCCACCAGAACGAGGATGGATAAAACTAACAATTTTCGACGCATTTTTTCTCCTTTTTGAGAATGAACTAAGAATTGTCCGACAATGTGAATCTTATCAGAAACCATTTAACGAGCAAGCAATTTCCAATTAACAATATGTGAAATTCTTGTTAAAACTGGACAGGTTATACCCTGTGTAAGATAAAAGGGAGCAATTTGACTTGATTTTCTGAGGTAATTTAGAGTAAAATTGTCATATTATTGTGAGGTTTTATACAAGTAGCATCCATAACAAATTCATTGAAATATACGACAAAGGAATGCTTGATGGAAACATATACAGCGGTTGTGATTGGCGCAGGACCCGCCGGACAGAGCTGCGCGGTCCGTTTGGCGGAGTTGGGCGCAAAGGTGGCCATTGTTGAACGAGACTATATCGGCGGCATCTGCACAAATTGGGGATGCACCCCCAGCAAGGCGATGATCGAATCCGCCAAGGTTGCCAAAGAGGTGGCCCACAGTGGCGCGTATGGCATCAAGGTCAGGGATTATGACATTGACTTCCCCTTCATCGCCCAAAGGCGGGACGCCGTTGTTGAACACACCCGGGAATCCATCACACAGCTTCTTGAGCACCATCAGATTGACATCTTCCACGGGGAAGCCGTTGTCCAAAGCCCTCAGGAGGTCAACATCCGTTTTGGGAAGCTCAATAGTGAAACCTACGCAATGGACTACACCGGAGACGAAAGAGTCCTGCAAACAGACAACATCGTCCTGGCAACAGGATCAAAACCCCTCATCCCCGGGTTCATTGACCAAAATGACCCCACCATTGTGAGCAGCAACCGGTTGATCACCATAGATTCCCTCCCGGAATCCCTCACCATTGTGGGCGGCGGGGTGATCGGCCTGGAATTTGCCACCATTTTTTCCAATCTGGGAAGCGAGGTCACAATTGTTGAACTCCTGCCCAGAGTCCTGGCGCAGCTTGACCCCGATATCTCAAGTGAGATAACCGGGATCATGGAAGAAAACGGAGTCCGGGTCCGCACCAACCACAAAGTCATCGGCCTTGAAAATGGGATCCTGAAGGCGGAAAACCAGAACACCGGTGAAGTGGTCGAAATCCAATCCGAGATGACCCTGATCGCCACCGGCCGTTCAGCCGTTCTGCAGGAGGGCATGTACGACCAAATCGGTCTGGACTATTCCCGGCACGGGGTGACAGTGGACGAAACCCTGCGAACTTCTATACCCAACATCTGGGCCGTTGGAGACATCACCGGAAAATCCATCCTGGCCCATTGTGGCATCCAGCAGGGAATCATCTGCGCTGAAAATATCATGTCCCAGGACGGCCGACAGCGGAAGATGGACTACAACACCATCCCGGCCGTGGTCTACAGCCTTCCTGAGATCATCAGCATTGGCCAGGTGCCGGAGGATCTGAAGGATGTGCGGGTGGTCAAAGTGCCCTTTGCCTTCAACCTGCGGGCTAACATTGAGGGGCATACCCAGGGGTTCATCAAACTGTGGATTCGGGATGGAAAAATCCAGGCAGCCCAGGCCATTGGGTACATGGTCTCTGAAATCCTGCAGGAGCTGGTCAACATGGTCGCCCTGCAAACCCCCATCGCAGAGGTGACCAAAATTGTCCACGCCCACCCCACCTATGCCGAGATCATCCGATCCGCGCTTGATTTCGCTGAGGACAAAGCGGTTGACTTCTACCTTTGAGGCTGGTGTGTTCCATTCAACAACCGGGTCAGGCTTGCCAGCCTGGCCCATTTTGTTTATGATTAATGTAAGTCTTAAATGAAAAGGGAGCTGCCCCATGCCAAACCAACGCCCAACCGCTGCCGACCGCCGAACCACTCGGGGGAGATCAAAAAGTAGTGCCCCGCCAAAACGCGCCGGGACACAGATGCCAACCCGGGCGGTCAATCCGGAAAACTATGACCGGTCCTTTCAATATAAACGTCCTTACCATCGCCGCCGCCGATTGCGCAGTCCCCTGGCCATTGGATGTATGGTGGTGGCGATCCTCCTCATCCTGGGAGTGATCGCCGGCATCGTGTATCTGATGATGATCCCCTGATCCACACAGCCGCCTGAGAACCACAAAAAAAGACGCCTCCGAGGAGACGCCTTTTGCTATTTTTTGAAAGACCGGTTCTGGTTCCAAGAAATCAGGCGTTCCACTCGGTGTGGAAGGTGCCATCTTTGTCCAGACGGTGATAGGTATGGGCCCCAAAATAGTCCCGCTGGGCCTGGGTCAGGTTGGCTGGCAACCGGGCCGAGCGCAGGGCATCGAAATAGCCCAGGGATGCGCTCAGAGCATATACAGGAATCCCCATGCGGATGCCTGCGTTGATCAGATACCGCAGGGCACCCTGCCGGGTTTCCACCACCTCCCGGAAAAAATCATCCTCCAGAAGATTGTCAAGATCCGGCTTCTGCTCAAAGGCAGCCATCACGTCATCCAGCAGATCCGCCCGGATGATGCAGCCTGCCCGCCAAATTTTGGCCACATCCTTCAAATCGAGGTCGTACGCATAAGCATCGGAAGCAAGGCGCAGCAGTCCAAAACCCTGGGCATAGGAAATAACCTTGCTGGCATAGAGAGCGGCCTTGGCTGCGCGGACAAACTGGTCCTGATCGCCCTTGAAATTTGGTTCGGGACCAACAAAGACCTTGCTCATTTCCACCCGCTTGGATTTCATACTGGAGATGATCCGGCTGGTGACCGCTGCATTGATGGTATGAGTGGGTGCACCCAGATCCAGAGCATCCTGGCTGGTCCACTTTCCGGTTCCCTTTTGTTTGGCCTCATCCAGGATCACCCGCACAATCGGCTGATCCGTTTCGGGATCCTTTGTCTTCAAGATATCCGCAGTGATCACAATCAGATATGATGCCAGAATATCCTGGTTCCATTCTGCAAACAGCTCCCCCATCGCGGTTTCAGACATCTTCAAGCCCCGTCCGAGAAGATCATAGATCTCCCCAATCAGCGCCATATCTGCATACTCAATCCCATTGTGAACCATTTTGACATAATGCCCCGCCCCCCTGGGTCCCATATAGTCCACACAGGGAACCCCATCTTCGGCCTCCGCTGCCACGGCGTTGAAAAATGGCGCAACAACCTCCCAGGCCTCGCGATCTCCGCCGGGCATGATACTGGGCCCCCACAGCGCGCCTTCCTCACCGCCGGAGATGCCTGCCCCAAGGTAGAGCAAGCCCTCCTCCTTTAAGGCTGCATTCCGGCGTTCCGTTGCTTCATAAAAAGAATTGCCGCCGTCAATCAGAATATCTCCTGGATCCAGCAAAGGTTTCAGCTTTTCAATGACTGCGTCCACGGGGGCTCCCGCTTTCACCATGATCATGATCCGGCGTGGTTTTTCAAGGGCGTCCACAAAATCAGCATAGGAATAGGTGCCGATCAGGTTTTTCCCCTTGGCCCGATCTTCAACCAGGTCCCGAGTTTTGGCGTCCGTCCGGTTGTGGACAGCCACCCGAAAGCCATTCCGCTCCATATTCAATGCCAGATTGCGTCCCATGACGCCCAGGCCTGTGACCCCAAAATCTGCTTTTACCATATGACCTCCAGTAATTTTCATTTGTTCTCATTTTATTCTACCCGATAGAGCTGCTCCCCGGCCCGGCGTACCACAAGAATTCCCTCCTCCTGGCGGTTCTCCCATGCCGATGGCTCAATGGAAGCCGGATCGCGGTAGCCCAGGTTGATTTTTTCACACAGCGCTCGGGGAAGCCCAGTGGCCAGGCTGACCTGAATGCGGGGCTTCTCGAGGTCGGTCGCCGGGTCATAGCGCCCCAAGCCCTTCACATGGGTGGCATGGGCCAGAACGCTCCAGGGATAATGACGGTAGGTTTCCCAATGGGCTTGAAAAAAGTCGCAGACGTGATATCCGACTTCCTTCAGAATATCCCCATGGGTATAACTGACCCGCGTGATATGCGGGGCATAAATGACCAGCTCGCCGCCGTCCACAACCACGGGCTCCAGTTTGTACATGCCCTTACCCCCCACCCAGAGATCATCATACATTTCCGGCATCACAGCCAGGACCCGCTGGAAGGTTCTCCCCGTTGTGTGAATGTGAACCCTGGCGCTCAGGGTCGAAGCCCCTTCCCAGGCCGTTTCCGGACTGCCAAAGAAAAGACCGAAGACTCCGTCATGATCGAGCACAAGAGCCAGACACTGTTTGGGAAGGTTAATGAAAGAAGCGGCGCGATCAATCACCCCCCGCACAGGAGTATACCCCGCGCCTATCACCGCATAACTGGTCAGCAAGGCCCCCAACCAGTGGGTCACATTGATGATCTCAGGCCCCGCAATGCCGGGAAAGAAATACTTATTGCCCCCCGAAAAACCCACCACCTCGTGGGGAAACACCGGGCCGCAAATGAGCACCCGGTCATAGGAAAAAATGGTCCGGTTGATCCGGACGGGCAGATCCAGGCGCATTTTGCCCCCGGTCAGTTCGGCCATCTCATCAGCCGGAATGACGCCGATCTCCTCCAACATGCCTTGGTCATCCCAGCGATGGTTCATGATCTGATGTTCTCCGATGCGCCCGCCAACCACCACCTGGCCAAACAAGTCTGACAGTTCTGCAGGAGTGAGGGGCGGGTGAGTTCCCAGGGCGACCAGAAAATCCAACGCTGCAGCCGGGCCGGAAAAAATCCGCTTAAGCTGGACAAAAACCTCAGGCATGGGCATCGTACGAGTATTGTCCGGCACAATGACCAGCAGCCGTTCTCCGGAAACATCCAGAGAACCCAGCGCTTCGTCAATAAATGCGTGAATCGCTTCCGCAGAGAGATGACCTGATTGGGAGATGATGTGGTGCTGCATGCTCACGCCTGCTTTCTGAATATTTGAGGGAACAGGATGCCGAGTGAACCACTCTTGCCACAGGTTAATCCTATCACGGACTGACAGGAACACACCCATGCAATTGGATCAATGCCTTATTGACAGTGTCAGGAAAGTCCTTAAGAACAAAAAGCCCCGGCAGATCCGCTGGGGCCTTCATCCAGTTAACCAATTCGCGTCAGACAGCGACGACGGAGTTCTCTGTTCCCATTTCATTGGTGACGTAATCATCCGCTTCCCAGTCATTTTCCCATCGCTCTCCATCCAGCCGATAGCGAAACTCATAGGTCTGACCGGTCTCCAACGTCACAGCGGTGTAGAAAGTGCCATCCGTCTTCTTTTTCATGGGTTCCGCTTCCTCATCCCAATCATTGAAATCGCCCACAAGATGGACGGCCTCGGCTTCCACATCCCCAGGCAGGTAGAACCACACCCGGCATGTTTTTCCGCCTTTATAATAGCGTTTCTTCAGCATTTCTCCTCGCTTTCGAACTTGTTTGACTATCCCATCTTACCATATTGGTTCCCGGGCCGACCGTGACCCGGCCAGACCCTTTACAAATCGTTAAACAAAGGCTACACGAAGATGCCTTATTTTATCCGATTTGACTGAAATTTTTTACAGAAAACGCACAAGTTCTCACCCGAAACCCTTTCGAAACGCCTCACGTCACCAGACCATAGAACAAGGGCAGCGGTTGAACTTCCTCTTCGGTGATCCCCACCGCGGAAATCAATCGGCGCTGAGCAGGTTCGATATCCGACTCCTTGCGGGCATGGATCACGAACAGCGGGTCTCCCTCGGATACTGCCTGGCCAACTTTGACCAACACGGAAATACCAACAGCCTGGTCCACCGCGTCGCCTTTCTTTCTCCGTCCTGCCCCCAGCAAAACAGCGGTTTCGCCCACCCTTCGGGCATGCACCTCAGAAATCTTCCCGGATTTAGGCGCTTCAACAACGGACTTGATGGGCGCTTCGGGCAGCTTGTCCGGATGATGCAGAACATCCACATCTCCGCCCTGAGCTGCAACCAATTTCTCCAAGTACGCAAATCCCCGTCCCGAATCAATGGACTTCTTGGCCATCTCCCTGGCTTCCAGTTTCGTATCAGCCTTTTTCGCCAGAAGGATCATGTGGCTGGCCACTTCCAGGCAGTGTTCCACAAAATCATCCGGACCCTCTCCTTTCAACGTGATGATCGCCTCTTTTGTCTCCAGGGCATTACCCACCGCGATGCCCAGAGGCTGGTTCATGTCCGACAGCAAGGCAACTACATCCTTCTTTCCCGCATGGCCAATGGCAACCATCAATTTTGCTAATCGGCGCGCTTCTTCCAGATCCTGCATGAAGGCCCCGTTGCCAGTCTTCACATCAAGGACCACACCCTGTGAGCCTGCCGCAATTTTTTTGCTCATGATGGAGGAGGCAATCAGAGGAATGGACTGCACTGTCCCAGTCACATCCCGAAGCGCATACAGTTTACCATCTGCGGGAGCCAGGTCCACGCTCTGACCGGTCAACACCAAGCCAAGGGAATCCAGTTGATCCAGAAATTCCCGTTTTGAGAGATTCACCCGATATCCGGGGATCGCTTCCAGCTTGTCCAGGGTGCCCCCGCTGAACCCTAAACCCCGTCCGGACATCTTCCCCACCAGCACACCACAGGCCCGCACCATGGGCGCCACGGCAATGGAGGTTTTATCTCCCACCCCGCCTGAGGAATGCTTATCCACCACGATGCCATCTACATGGGAAAGATCCAGCATCTCGCCGCCTTCCACCATGGCGAAGGTCAGATAGGACGTTTCCTCATCATTCATACCATTCAAGAGGACAGCCATAGCCCAAGCGGCTGCCTGGTAGTCAGGAATATCACCCTCGACATAGCCCTGAATGAAAAAGGAAATCTCCTCCCAGGTCAATGTTTGCTTATCACGCTTTCTTCGAATAATGTCAACGGCTCTCATGAAAACCTCCAAATTAATTCTACCCCAACAGAAAAAGCCGTAAGGAAGGATGCGCTGCTTCTATCCAGCGCAGTTCACCCTTACGGCTCTGACAGGTGGGATGGATTTGCCTACTCCTTCAAAAAAACCGTCACCTTCCGGCGCGGGTCCTCGCCAATGCTTTCCGTTTCCACATGGGGGTTATCCCGCAGTTCAATATGAACAATCCTGCGCTCGTTGGGCGGCATAGGCTCCAGCACCTGCCGCCGACCGGTGCTGACGACCTGATCGGCAACCCGGCGGGCGAATTTCCGCAGTTCTTCCTCTCGCCGCTTGCGATAATGCTGGACATCAATCTGCAAAGGAACCCAGCGTCCCAGCTCCCGACCGACAATCAGGCTGGTGATATATTGCAGGGCATTGATCGTCTCCGCCTTGCGACCAATCAGAAAGCTGAGATCACTGCCTTCAATATCAATCAGGACAGGTTGGACTCGATTCGAGTCGCTTTCCCCAAGTTTTACGGATACATCCGCATGGACCTGCATTTTTTCCAGGATAATCTTGATGGTCTCCCGGGCAATGCTGACCTCTTCCGCTTCTTCCTCTGTTTCCTCCAGTTCGGAAGATGGTTCAGCCAGGGCTGGTTCCTTTTTCTGTAGTTGCGTCGAGGGTTCCTCCGCCTCTCGTTCCGAGACAGGTTTGATCATCAACGCCACCCGAGCCTGACGTGTGCCAAGTCCGAAAAGGCCTTTTTTGCCTTCATCCAGGACCTCAACATCCACGTCGTTCTCTGTCAGCCCCAGTTCTCGCAATCCTTTTTCCACCGCTTCCTCAATCGTCGGAGCAATGACTTCCAGTTTTGTTCTTTCTTCTGCCATAAATCCCTCACATATTCTGAAAACCGGTGCGTATTAAAATGATTACTTTTTGCGCTTCTTTCGTTTGGGCCGTTTCTTTTTTGGCATGCTTGACAGATCCTTTATGGAGGAATCCGACGGTTCTTTCACCAGCAAATCTTCATCAGAAACATCGGACACCTCAGCATCCACTACCTTCGGCTTCGACTTGCGTGAAGATCCGCTGTCCCCGCCGCCATCTTTGTCTTTCAAGAAGGGAAAAATATTGGACCAGTTCGCCCGGCCCAGGACCGCATATTGGATGATCCCGAAGATATTGCTTGTCAGAAAATACAGTGCCAAGCCGGAGGCCAGGGAGTAGGCCATGAAACCCATCAACACAGGCATATAAATGCTCATGGACTTGCTGATCATTGCGCCCTGATCATTGGCGCCACTGGAAGGCGGTTGCAACAACCTGGACTGCAAGAAGGTGGTGAGGACCACAATCACCGCCAGCAGCGGAATGGAGAGGCCAAAAACCGTAATCCGCTCAGGTTGCCCCAAATCCATCCAAAGGAATTGATTTTCCAATGGCAGGAGATTGGCCGGATCCACCAGGCCAGGATAGACAATTTGTTCCAGCCGGAACAATTCATAGGGTGATGAAGCCATCGCCCGGGTCACGCTCTGATACAGTCCGAAGATGATCGGAAGCTGGATCAGAGTCGGCAGGCAGGAACCCAGGGGCTTGACCCCCATTTCCTGATAGAGCTTCATCTGTTCCTGGGCCAGCCGTTCCCGATCGTTCTTATATTTTTCCTGAATTTTAATGTAGCGCGGGTCCTCCTGCAATTTCTGCATGGCCCGGGTCGCCTTGAACTGCTGAACCGTCAAAGGATGGGTCAACAGACGAATCAGAATGGTAAACAGGATAATGGACACACCAAAATTGTGCACCAGGGAGTTGATCAATAACAAGACATTTACAAATGGTTGAATAACAATGGTATCCCACATGTTCAATTCCTTAATCCTCAGGGTTCATGGACCAGAGTTGGACGCCGGCCAGGTTGAAGGCATACACCAATCTATCCCCATTGATGGTGCCCACCAGCAGGTTCTCACCGCTGACAGCGGGCGATTGGTAAACCTCACCCTCCAGGGTCGCCTCCCATATCGGGCTGCCGTCAAAGTCGAAGGCTTTAACCAGTCCCGCTTCCGTAGCCAGGGCAAAACCGTCCTCGATCATCGCCAGGCCGCCAATCAGGGCCCCACCGGCTTCCATCTGCCAGCGTGTTTCCGAGCCGTCTTCTGAAAGCGAATAGAGATTACCGGCGGAATCAGCGAAGAATAACCCGTCCGCATGCTGAAGGGGCGATCCCCAAACGCTGGCCTCGGTCTCAAATTGCCAGAGAATGTCACCGGACGCCGCATCCAGGGCCACAATTTCCTTCCCCAGGGTGCCGACGTACAGCGTGCCGCCATCCTCACTGGCAATGGGCGCACTCACAATGGCGCCAGACAACTCAGTGGACCAGCGTTCTTCACCCCCAAGGCTAAGGGCATACAGATGATGATCCATGGAACCCAAAAAGATCGTGTTATCAGAAATCAGGGGTTGAGCCCAGAGGTAGTGGCCGGTCTCGAAGGACCACAGCAATTCTCCGCTGCCATCCAATGCATACAGGGTCCCGTCGTTGGATGGAGCGAAAACCACGCCATCATTTTCAGCGGCTCTACCAATGTAATAGCCCTTGGCGCCTGAAAATGTCCAGACCATTTCCCCGGTTTCCGCATCCAACTTATAAAAATTATTCGCCAGATCTCCGATATAAACGCTATCCCCGGTGACCAGGGGTTGTGAATAAAAGACAATTTGATTATTTTGCTCGTCGGGATATCGCCAGGAGATAGTTCCATTGCGGTTATCCAGGGCATAGACATAAGAGCCGTATCCCACATAGGTTCTATCCGCCGCAGCAGTGATCCCCGGAGCGCCCGTTACCCGCGGACCGGGAACACAGGCGCTCAGGACGAGAGTCAATAAAAATAAAACCATGATGCTGATGTGCTGTTTCTTCATTCGTTTTTCTCTTCCCAAGACATGTCAGGGCACCGGGTCAAACCCACCCGGATTGAAAGGGTTGCAACGCAAAACACGCTTTACCGCCATCCAACCTCCCTTAATGACACCATATTTATAGACAGCTCGGTAGCCATAATGGGAACAGGTGGGATAAAAACGGCAGGTATCTGCTGGTAACAGGGGGGAAACAATTTTTTGATATAACCGTATCAGGGCAAGCAAAATCCAACGAGGGAGCGTCCGGAGACTAAGGGGAAAATCTTTTAACTTGGGTTCTTTGGAGATACCATCAAGGATTTCAGTGTTCTCAGTCAATGAACGTTTTCTTTCATCAGTCCTGCTGCATCAAGAAGTGATTGCAGCGCTGCCAGAAGGGTATGATATGAAGCGTCCAGCAAAGGGCGCCGGGCAATCAACAAGATATCAAAGCCTTGAAGCAAATCAGATTGTACTGATTGAAATGCGGCTCGCAGTCGCCGTTTAGCAAAGTTACGCTGGACGGCCCCCCCAACAGACCGTCCGGCGATGACCGCTGTTTTATTCTCTTCCAGTGTATTTGGTAAAACGACAACTACGAGTAAGGGATGCGGAAAAGAGGTTCCTTGCTGACGCACTTGGCGTATGGCCGAATTGCGGGTCAATCGAGAACTGCGTTTCAATCAAATCCTTGTCCAGCAGGCATTGTCAAAATCGCTGAATTTAACCTGTCCTGTTATTTTTACCAGCGGTTTCGCTTGACGTGATTATTTGCTTTTTTCGCCAGTTCATGCCGGCCCTTGGCTCGGCGTCGTTTCAAAACCTTCCGGCCGCCCTTTGACTTCATCCGGGCCCTGAATCCGTGCACCCGGACACGCCGGCGGCGTTTCGGTTGGTATGTTCGTTTAGGCATTTTCCAATAAGTCCTTTCTCTCTATCAACTTTATTTACAATTCTTTTTTCGCTCGTTCAGGCGTTAAGACTAGCCACCAATTATACCGTAAGCCGTTTAATGGGTCAAACGGATTAATTCGGGTGTCAGGGCAAAGTAGTAATGTCCTATTTGAGCAAAGTTAAAATGTCCTATTGGAGGTAGATAGGACATGAAATCAAATAGGGTACTAGAAATGAGCACAGAAGAGATTAAACGAGTTGAGATATTGAG
>DAOTUG010000137.1:0-20715 GCA_034437335.1 Anaerolineaceae bacterium | reverse complement strand
GCGGAATCCCTCGGGATCGCGATCCACTCCGTCAACGGCTGGGGGGAACTTGTGAAATTCGCCAAGGCCTTCAGCCGCAGAACCTACGCCGCACGGCAATGACACTCCCCTGCCGTTATTGCAAAGAATTCTGAAAACCCTTAAAATATAGACGTACCCATTCCATCCTCCAGAAAAAGGACATACGATGGCATTTCGATTGATCTTCCTGAGCCCCCCTTCCGAGGGGGAGTCCACACGCTTTGAGTCTGCCTCGATCGTTCTGGGTCGGGGACCGGACGCAGATCTGCGCATTGACGAAACCCATGTGTCCGGGACTCATGCGCATCTGTTTATGCAGGAGGGACAGCGCTTCATTGAGGACCTGAACAGCACCAATGGCACCTTTGTTAACGGACGCCGGGTGAAGACGCGCACTGCCCTCAAGCCGGGTGACACGATCCAATTGGGGACCACGGTGAAATTGCGCTTTGAACCCGAAACGGAGGATTTTGGCGGCCGGACGGTGGTCGCCGCACCCGAGGAAATGCCGGATTTTGAACCCGCATCCCAGCAGCCCATGCCAGAACAGGGGATTTCCCAACCGCCCTACCCGCAACCGCAGCGTAAGAAGAAATTTCCCGTGTGGGTGGTCATCCTGCTGATCGGCCTCGTGGTGGTCTGCCTGGGGGTCATTTTCCTGGGGGGCGGCGGGTTGTTCTTGCTCAATTTGTTCAATGCCCCGGAACGCCAAACCGCTGCCGCAGGGACTCAAATTGCGGTGGAAACCCAATCCGCCGCAGTGCAGCACACCCAACTGGCGATTACCGAAGCGCCCCAGCGCACCGCCACCGCGGAGGCCGAGAACATCATGGCAGCCACTGCCCAGGCCCAAACCCAATCCGCTGTCCAAACCGCAACCGCCCAGGCTGCCTGGGAGGAGGCCCAGCGGACCTCCACCGCCCAGGCGGAGGCGACCGCCCAGGCTGCCAGTCAGGTATGGGCCTTCATCCAGGGCAATATGATTCCGGAAATGCTCGTGTATGGCCCTGAATCGGGCGTCATCGTACAAGCGGATGATAACGGCGTGGACGGCTTCTTCACAGATGTCAATCTCTTGAATGCAGTGGTGACCGTGGACTTCTACCCGCCCTACAGCCCGGATGAATCCGAGTGGGATTTTGGCATCTTTTTCAGGGATCTGGGGTCCAACGATGAATACCGGGTGGTGATTGACTCCACCGGCGAATACTCCATCAACGACCGCTTGGGAGATGAAAACAATTACCTCAGCGAGGGAACCATCACCAACCTGGGTCTGGGGCCCAATGAAGCCAACAACCTTGTGCTTCTGATCAATGGGGACAGGGCCGTGCTCTTCGTGAACGGCGTCTTTGTCGTCGAATTTGACATCTCTCGTCGGATGGAGGCCGGGGAAATCATCGTGGCCACCAACATTTTCGAGGGATACATCATCCCCGGAGCGGAGCTCCAGTACGAGAATTTGCGAATCTACGAACTTGTGCAGTAGCCAGGCGCTGTGCTCGAGATGATGTGCGGTGTGGGTCTGTTGATCCCGCACCGCTTTTCTTTTCCGTGGACATCCCCCCGGGATCCCCACACCCCGGAGATCCTGACCGGTGTATACTTAGGAAGAAATGGAGGCATTCTATGACCCACGACTTGTATCAGGTGGATGCATTCACCCAGGAACCCTTCAAAGGCAACCCGGCCGCGGTGTGCCTGCTGGAAGGCCCCCAATCTGAGGACTGGATGCAGGCCCTGGCAGCCGAAATGAACCTCTCTGAAACCGCCTTTCTCTTGCCGGAAGGTCAGAAGTGGCGCTTGCGCTGGTTTACCCCCACAACCGAGGTGGACCTTTGCGGTCACGCGACCCTGGCCAGCGCTTTTGTCCTTTTTGAAACCCATCCGGCGTTGCGGGATTCACCCCTCACGTTCCTGACCCGAAGCGGCCCCCTGGGAGCCGAGTGGGCCGATGGGCGCATCCGCCTGGATTTTCCCCGGATGTCCCCGGAGCCCATCCCGGTTGAACCGGTGGTAGTCAGCGCCCTCGGCTTCAGCCCGATCCGGGCGGTCCGTTCGGGAGCGTATTACCTCTTTGAAGCCCGGGATGCGGAGGCCGTTCTGGGGGCAGAACCGGATTTCGATCTCCTGGAAACCCTGCCCATGCCGGAGGTGATCATCACAGCACAAAGTCCGGAGCCGCCCTACGACTTCATCTCACGCTTTTTTGCTCCCCGGTTAGGTGTGGATGAAGATCCCGTGACCGGTTCAGCCCACTGTCTTCTGGCGCCCTTCTGGGCCAAACGCCTGCAAAAAAACACCTTCCAGGCCTATCAGGCCTCCTCCCGGGGCGGCGAACTCGCCCTCGCCCTGATGGAAAACCGGGTGCAGATCACCGGTGCGGCGCACATTGTCTTCAAAGCCACAGTGTGGGTCTGAGGATCAGATGGTCCATAACGAAGGCCCCCCGCTGCCCACCCTCTTGAACCGCCTGGCCAATACGCCCCGGGTCTTCCTGGAGATGCCCCGGATTGACCGGGAAGGCATCATCCATGTGGATGCGGTCGTCTCCGACCTGTTAACCTCCCTGGACGGTCCGCCCCTCACGCCGGAGGAAGCCCTGGCTTTCTCACATGTATCGGAGCCGGAGGACCGCAACCGATTGCGGCTGACGCTCCTGGCAGCCTGGTTGCTCCACGACCCCTGGTTCCGGGCCGCCTCTGTGAACCCTGCCGCGGTCGCCTCCTGGCTGCAAAGCGAGTCCTTCGCACAATTGGCCGCCCTCGTCCGGGCCAACCAGGCGGTGTCGGATCCGGATCGTCGGGAGGAATTTTCCCGCCGGGCCCTGAAAGCCCTCAACCTGCGGCCGGCCGGAGAAACCTCGGCCCAGGCTGAAGATCGTCTGACCACCCTGGACAGTATGGCCCATCAGCAGGTCCTGGAGGCCACCCGGAGCGCCCTCCGACGCGCCGAGGAGGTCCGGGAGGCCATGCGCAAAGAAGCGGCCCAGCGGGCGGCGGCAAAATATTCCCGGGAGTGACCCATGTCCGATTTTTCCCTTGAGGAACGCTTTCCCCTGATAAACAATGAGGGCCGGCGAATGATCCGGTTTCTGCAAGAGCATCCCCAAGCGCCCCCTTTCACGGATTCCTGCGGCGATTTCCTCAACGGGGAGGGGCTCCAGCGGGTGGCAGCCTTTGCCCGGAGCCTCACCGCAAAGGGAGTGGGGTGGCTACCCGGCCAACCCCCGGACTGGCTGCCCGGCTTCATCCGGGAATGTTTTGAAAAAGTGCCCCACTATCGGAACTATGATCTGTTCCCGGAGACGCCCCTGACCCACATCCCCACCATCAACCGCGGGGATCTTGAACGGGGGGCCTGGCATTTTGTTCCGGACGATCTGGATGTGAACGACATCCTCGTTTACCGCACCTCCGGCACAACCGGACATCCCATTGAGACCCTCTGGCATCCGATGATCTGCGCCATGTACCTGCCCCTGATCCAAACCGCCCTGAGATGGCGCGGCACGGCCATGGGCTCCGGCCCTGACAGGGTGGCCCAGGTGATGGTCTGTTTCCAGCAGCGCACCGTCACCTGTCCCTGTGTGTCCGCCTACCTGGACCAGGCCGGGTTTGTCAAGGTTAATCTGCATCCGGGGGCCTGGCACCATCCAGAGGATCCGGCAGCCTATCTGAACGCCTGCAATCCGGATACCTACTCCGGGGATCCGATCTCCTTTGCGGCCCTTCTGGGATTGCCCCTCACAACCCGGCCCCTGGCCCTGGTCTCCACCGCCATGGCCCTTTCCCCCGGATTTCACCGGAAACTGGAAGCCCATTTTGAGTCCCCGGTGATTGACCTGTATTCCCTGACCGAAAGCGGTCCGGTGGCCGCCGGCGTCCCCGGTCGGCTCAGGCTGTTGCCCCACCAACTGTTTGTGGAAATCCTGGATCCGGCCGGGCAGCCCCTGCCCCCCGGGCAGCGCGGGGAGATCACCCTCACCGGCGGTTTCAATCCCTATCTCCCCTTGCTGCGTTATCGCACCGGCGACTGGGCCGCACTGTCCTTCGAGGGCCGCCAACCCTATCTGATCGGTCTGGAAGGTCGCCCGCCGGTCCTCTTCCTCAGCCGGACCGGGGCCTTGATCAACAACATTGACGTCACCCACGCCCTGCGCCCCTTTGGTCTGGCCCAATTCACCCTGCACCAGAATCAGGATCGCTCCCTGGAATTCACCTTCGCCGGGGTGGACCTGGAACCAGCGCGCCTGCGTCAGTCCCTCCAAACCCTGTTTGGCCCCGGACAGCCCATCGCCATGGCCCACCGTCCCATCCCCGCGCCCCCCTCCGGGAAAATTGTCCAGTACACCAGCGATATGAACCTCTTTGCAGACCTTGCCAAACAATGACCCCCACCCGGACAAAAAAGATGCCGTCCGTTGGGCAGTTGTCCAACGGACGGCATTTCAGGTATTTTCATACCTAGCAGATGCACTGGCCCGGACCCAATCACGGCGCCGGGCTACATGAATTAGTTGTCTTAGATAACTCTATTATAGAGGAAAACTGCCATTAAATAAACAACGTCCTGGGTGGATTAAGGTTGACAAAGGTTTCACTCCCCACCAACCTTGGCCAGGCCCTTCACTAATCCATCCGCAAGTCCCATCCTTCCGCTGGGCAAGGCATTGAGATCGCCATGGCCCCGGGAAATGTCTGCCAATGCCCCCATCCAGCCACCCAACAGCAGGAGAACCGCAAGCGCCATGACCACCCTGACCTACCTCGGCACCAACACCCTCCTCTTCCGCAAAGGCGATGCCGCCCTTCTGATTGATCCGCACTTCACCCGGCCAGGCCTCCTTGCCCTTTTCGGCAAACTTTCCCCCAAACCTCGCATCATCCGGGAAGCCCTGCACGCCATCGCCCTGGACAACTGCCTGGGGATAGCCCTCACCCACACCCACTACGACCACGCCCTGGATGCCCCCGAGACAGCGCGCCAGACCGGCGGACTCCTGATCGGTTCGGATTCAGCGATCAATCTGGCCCGGGGGGCAGACTTGGAGCCATCCCATTTCCGAGCCGTCGCAGCAGGGGACTCTCTGTCCCTGGGCCCTTTCCTGCTCCGGTTTCATCCCGCGCGTCATCTGCCATTTCCCTTGCCCCTGCAAAGGCTCCTGCCCCCTCAGGGAAAGATCGCCCGACCCCTGCGTCCTCCGGCCCGGATGACGGCCTATCAGGCGGGTGCGACCTTCGCCCTGCAGGTGAATTCCATCCTGATCTTCGGCAGCGCCGGTTTCGAACCCGGGGCCTGCGATGGACTCTCCATCAATACGGTAATTCTCAGCGTGGGCGGTCTGGAGCTACGCCCCCAAACCTATCTTGACCGGCTCTATACGGAGACAGTCCTGGCATCCTGCGCCCGGCGGGTGTTTCTCTCCCACTGGGATAATTTCCTGCGCCCCTTCTCCGCGGAGCCCCGGCCCCTGCTCAGCGTGGGGCAATCCATTCACCGCCTGAAGGCCCTGGGAGAAAAACACGGCCAGAGCATCCGGTCTCTGCCCATCAAGACGCCGGTTGAGGTCCCAAAGGGTTAACGCGCTTCGACGGTCAGGGTCGCTGACCGTCGAAGGCAGTCGTACCTTTCCTAAACGGAGGATAAGGCCTTTTTCTTTTTTTATTTCTTTCGTTCTCTTTCAATCCCAATCATAGGTCATATCGGAAATCAGACCCTGAGATTTTCTAGCCTCTTGATCCTCAAGCTCTCCCAAGATGTCCAATGCGCTTTGGGTTGGAAGCCCTTACAGGATAAACCCGTTCTCTTTTCCCAGAATGTCAGAACCATGAAGAATTCATGAAGAAAAGAATAGCCGTAACCCAGCATATCAGGATGATTAATCTTCGCACCCGATACAGCCTCCTGAGGGGCGTACCCGGTTGAAAAGCTGTTTGGATTTGGTTGGTCGCGCCCGGCCCGGGTTGGCGAGAGCATGGGATGGCATTGGCCAATCCGCGCGCCGTCCCAGGTCCCCAGATGGTCCCCGACCATCCCCCGGTGTGCAGGGAAAATTCAGGACATTTACATCTCAATGATTCCCGTTCTTCAACCGTCAGAAGCCAATTTCCGGCCCTTGCCTCGTTCCTTTCCCTGAAAACCCAGGGGGAGGAGGTTGGCCAACGCAGTGCTGCACAGCCCTGAGGCGACACAGGCCTTCTGGCCCTTAGCGCGGCCTTGATGGGCCCTGATGCCCCACAGCTTGAGGCCGGATGGGTTTTTTCTGGTTCAGGCAAACCCACACAGGAAGGATTGGAAGGACATGTTACCGCAATTGAACAAGATGGATTGATTCCCAAAACAATGGTTGTTGCCATCGGGCCATTATTCCGGGGAAGAACCGTTGGGATGCGATGGCCCTGGGGACATTCAAAAAAGGGATTAATCCCCCAGCTTTGGGTATAATGAGCCGGAAAGGAAGCAAAATGATCCGATGAAACACCAACGATGGATTTTACTGGTTTGTCTGCTCGCCCTGATGTTCCCCCTCCAGGGGGCTGCCGCCCAGGATGAAACCCCGCCGGAAACCGGGATGGATCAGGACCTGCCGTTGTGCCTTCCCGGCATGCCGGCCGACGGCACCTGCCTGCCCTATGGCGCCGCGCAGGCTGCGTCCAAGATGAAGGCGGCGGGTTTTCCCTATCCCCCCATGGAACTGCCGGCGGCGCCCCCGTCGCCGGAGCTGGCCCAGATGCCCGTGCTGGTGGCCAGAATCAACTATCCGGAGAACGAACCGGCCCCGGTCTACGCCTCCTTCGATGCGGCTGTGGCCGGCGTCAACCCCGTCGGCCAGATTGATCCGGGCACCCTGCGCTATGTAAGCTATGTCAACCGCCTGGACCACAACGGAAACCCCTATCTGCAATTAGCCAGCGGGGGATGGATGCGGGCTTCACCGGCTGCCTATACGGATTTCCAGGGCTTGGTCTTCTATGAGACGCCCCGCAACGACTTTGGCTGGATCGTTGATCAGACCGATAGCTACCAATCCCCGTCCTTTGCAGCCCCAACAACCGGCAACACCTACTACCGCGAGGATCTGATCCAGATTTTCAGCACCGAGGAGGCCGAGGGCCTCACCTGGTATCAGATCGCACCGGGGGAGTGGGTGCACAGTTTGCGGGCCCGCCGTGTGGCGGTCAATCCGAACCCCCCGGAAGGCGTTGGATCGGATCGCTGGATTGAGATCAACCTCCTCCAGCAAACCCTGAGCGTCTATCAAGACCATCAACTTGTTTTCGCCACCCTCATCGCCAGCGGCTTGGAACCGTTTTACACCCAGCCGGGCGTTTTCCAGATCTATGAGAAAAAGCCCCTGGAAACCATGCAGGGCGCCTTTGAAGCCGATCGCTCGGATTTTTATTATCTCCAGGATGTCCCCTGGACCATGTATTTTGACCAGGCCCGGGCCCTGCACGCCGCCTACTGGCGCACCTTCTTCGGCTATCCGCAATCCCATGGATGCGTCAACCTCTCCCCCGGGGATGCCCGTTGGCTGTTTGAATGGGCCAATGAGGGCGATTTCGTCTGGGTGCACGATCCCAGCGGCAGAACGCCCACCGATTCCGATTACTACGGCCCCGGCGCGCCCTGACCGGCAGTTCTGACCAAAAGTATTAAAAACAAAGACGTCCAGAAGGACGTCTTTTTCATTCTGGGCACGTTGATTTTTTTAAACCTCAACCCCTGACAGGCATATCCCGGCTGGCGATGATGTCAATCCCGGTGCCCAGGGCATCCCCCAGAACCACCTGGTTGATCGCCACTGGCGCGGGGACTTCCACCTCCCGCAATTTCTGCGCAAGTTGCGGGATGAGGGGCTTTGGGAAGGCTTTCCGGGTGTACACCGGCACCAGGGGATGCAATCCGCCGGAGACCTTCACGGTGGATGCGACCATCCGCCGGGGGTCCTGCAGCTCGCAGATGGCGTAATCTTCTCCGCGTTTGCAGCCATCCAGCACCTCCAGCACCTCTTTGCCTTCATGCTTAACACGCAACGTGCAGCCCTTGGGACAGGTTACACAGATAATTTCACTGATCTCAGCCATTTTGCCTTCCTTTCTTCCTTTGCACAACCACGCCGGAAGGCGACATTAACGTTTCCGGACGTGGACTGTCAACATACTTGCCTTTCTGGCAGCGTCATAGGCCCTGGGTTTGATCGCCAGAGTCAGAATCTCACCCGGCCGGGCATAGGGTTCGCCCTTTTTCGCCACCACATTGCCGTCCTGATCTTCCACCGTCACCAGCACCCGCGCCTCAATGGGCTGGATGGCCCGCATCTGCAGACGGATCAGGTCTTCCTGCAGATTTTCCGGGTTCAGCTTGTGGGGCACCACATAGCGGATGTTCTCCCCGGCTTTGAGGGGCACATGGCGGGCTTCCGCAACCTGTGCTTTCTGAGCAAAGGCCGCCGCCCCCCGCCCAGCCACATAGCCGGCCTCGGTGACCCAGTCCACCAAATCATAGACATGAACAACGTTTCCCGCGGCGAAGATGCCAGGCACAGAGGTCATAAACCGGTCATCCACGAAGGGGCCGTTGGTGACGGGGTCCAGCAGCACCCCTGCGCTCCGGGAAAGCTCGTTCTCCGGAATCAGGCCGACCGAAAGCAGCAGCGTATCACATGGGATGATTTCCCGGCTGCCAGGGATGGGCGACCACGTCTCATCCACGCTGACGGCTTCAATCGCTTCCACCCTGTCTGTGCCGATGATGCGGTTGACCGTCCGCTGTTTTTGCAGAACAAGGCCGTAATCCAGCAGGCACTGCACATAGTTGCGGGTCAATCCCGTCAGGTAGGGCATGATCTCCAAAACCCGCTCGACTCTGGCGCCCTCAATGGTCAGCCGGCGCGCCATGATCATGCCAATATCCCCGGAACCCAGGATAACAAACCGCTCTCCGGGCATGTGCCCTTCCACATTGACAAACCGCTGGGCGGTCCCGGCGGTGTAGACCCCTGCCGGCCGCGACCCCGGCAGCATGATCTGGGCCCGGGTGCGTTCCCGGCAGCCCATGGCCAGAACCACGGCCCGGGCCGAAAGCGCAAGGTAGCCGGAATCCTTGTTGATCGCGTAGATTGTCCCTTTGGGGGTGATCTCCAGCACCATGGTGTCCATCAGGGTTTCCACGCCGAGCCCCCGGACTTTTTCGATGAAATGCTGGGCATAGGTGGGGCCTGGCATGTCCTCATCGAACAATTCCAGCCCAAATCCATTGTGGATGCACTGCACAAGGATGCCCCCCAGCTCGATATCCCGTTCGATGATCAGCACATCCTTTGCGCCCTTCTCCTTGGCGGCGATGGCCGCTGCCAATCCGCCCGGGCCGGATCCAATGATGATGACATCGTATTTGTCTTTCATATCAAGTCCTCCATGCGCAGGTGGTCATCCTGAACATCCTTGGTTCTCCGATACAGGAAGGGAGACCCGGCGCCTTTTTTGGTGATGGCTTCAGGGGGGAGGTTAAGTTCCTGAGAGAGGATCTCCACAACCCGGGGCATATCAAACCCGCCCTGGCACCGCCCGGTGCCCAGCCAGGTGCGCCGCTTGATAGCGTCATAGGTCGTGGCGGGAATGGGCGCGTGGATCTCAGCCAGAATTTCCCCTTCCGTCACCGTTTCACACCGGCATACGATCCGGCCATAGGCCGGGTCCTTCTGAATCAGCGCAGCCTGCTCGTCGCGGCTCAGATGCCGGAAGACCGGCCGGGGCATCCGGATCGGGTTCCAATCGGGTTTCTCCACCAGCTCTTCCCCCGCCTCTTGCAGCAGGTCAATCACCCACAGCGCAATCGCCGGGGAGGCCGTGAAACCAGGGGATTCGATCCCGCCCAGATTTACAAAGCCCTGGACTGCCTCCGGAATTTCAATGACAAAATCCTGATCATAGGCGATGTCCGGGTTGGGGGTGGGGGCATTTCCCGTGGCCCGCAGGCCCGCAAATTCGGCGATGATATGGCGGCGGTTAATGGCCGGGACCAGTTTCTTACCTCCAGACCAGATCTCCTCAATCCCCGCCTTGGTGACGTCTTTGTTCTCCTTGGATTCAACAAAATTGGCGTTCGGCCCGACAATCACATTGCCGTGCAAGGAGGAAGAAACCACAATGCCCTTGCCCTTTTCCGAGGGCGTTGGGAAGAGAATTGTACGGTTGGTGAGCTGAAAATCGGCTTTATCCAGGATAACGTATTCCCCGCGCCGGGGCCGAATGGTGAACTCCGGCCGCACCCCTGCCTTATGCATGACATCATCCGCATACAACCCGGCGGCGTTGATCACCCACTTTCCCCGAAAATCCCCCTGATTGGTGCGCACGCCGGTGATCCGGGCGCCATCCCGGAGAAAATCCTCAAAGGCGGTGTTCAGTTTCAGAGTCACCCCATTCATCACCGCATTTTCCGCCACGGCCACCGTGGCCGCGAAGGGATCGCTCAACCCCCCGGTGGGGACCCACAGGGCGCCGATCGCATCCGCACGAACCAGGGGCTCCCTGCGGTGCAGCGCTTCGCCGGTGATAATCTCCATCCCCGGAACGCCGTTGCGCCGACCTCGCTCCAGCAGGATCTCTAACATGTTCATGTCCGCATCGCTGACCGCGACAACATAATCTCCGCAGCGGTCATAGGGGATTCCCAACTCCTGAGACAGTTTCGGCCACATGGTCACCCCCAGGGTATTGGTTCTGGCCTTGTTGGTGCCGGGCAGGGCGTTGTATCCGGCGTGAATGGCCGCGGTGTTGGCCGAGCTGGTGCCCATGCCCACATCGCTTTCCTTTTCAATCCAGAGAATATCCAGTTCATACTTCGACAGAAAACGTGCCACCATCCCCCCGACGATTCCCGCTCCGATGATGATGACATCGTAGTTTTCGGACATGCCAGCCTCCACAGTGTTGTTTTGATTCTGCCCGCAGGCATTGCCCCCTATTATACCGTGAACCGAGCGCAGGGTACCGCTCCCAGAAAAGCCAGGGTGATCGCATATGGACTTATCAAATGAAAAAAACATCAGAGAGGGAAAGTTAGAAGAAAACCACCCGAAGTTGTGGCTAACTTCTTTCGTTATCGCCCTGGATAAACGTGCTTTTTGTTCAATGACTGACCCCATCCTCGTTCCTTCCCCTGAAATCAGGGCGCGCATGCATGCGTCAGATGCCTGCAAGCGAAGCGTGTACGGGCCTCCTGGCCCTTTGCACTGCGCTGATGGGGCCTGTTGCCCCTCAGCTTGTGTTGCCCCTCAGCTTGTGTTGCCCCTCATCTTGAGGCAGGATGAGGTTTTTTATAGAAAAGGAAAATAAGTTATTGGAAAATCCACAACCACAATCGAATTTTTCGATTGCAAACTAATCAAATGGAATTGTTCTGCCAGGGTGTCAGGGGCCCAGGAAGACTACCAGGCTGTCCAGAACCACATCCCCAGGGATCAACAGGCCCTTCTGGCGCATCACCAGCCGCACCTCCCGGGTTTCCTGGATGAAGCTGTACGGAAGGTCCAGCGAAAAATCGAAGCCGGTCTGACCTTCCGGCACCGCCAGTTGGGCCGCGCCAACCACCCCACCGGTCTCCGTGATCAGCTCAAAGATGACCGGGCTGCCGTTCACCGGGCTGACCGTGCCCGTCAAGGGCACCACCCCCCCGCTGTGAAGACTCCCCGGCGCAGGGCTCTCCAGCGCGATCCAGGGCTCCGGCTGGATTGGGGGCATGACGACTGCCTGCCCCGCCCCCTGCAAAGTCAGCAGCACGGAACGCAACGCAATAGGCCGCTGGAATGCATCCTGAGTTGAAAGGCTCAGGCGCGCTGTGCTGGCTGCCCCGGGGATCTCAAAGACAAGGTGAAGATCGAGGGCCAGGGCCCCATCGCCTCCGGACTCTTCTCGCCACAGCCGGCGCGCCAAAAGGACCTGATCTGCATCCGTCAGGGTCAGGCGCACCACACCGCCCGCACCAGGCCGGATGTCGGCCAGAATGTGCACCGGCGATGTGACCATGGAACCCTCCCCCGGGCTGTGGATGTGGATGACGGGGCCCACGCTGGCCTGTCCTGTCCGGGGCCCCAGACAGGACAGACTCACCATCAGGCAGAATATCAGGACAAACCGGGCGAAGTGACGCATGGGACCATTATACTGCCGGATGCACACAGCAGCGACGCCCCGATCCCGGGGCGTCGCTGGAGTTTTCAGAAGGGGAGATCCCATCCGGACTAGAGACCATAAATCTCGCCATACTTGGTTTTGAGATAATTGATATAGGGCTCAGGGGTGATCTTGCTCCCTGTTGCCTTGACCATAATCTCCTGCGGCTCATATTTGTTCCCGTACTGATGAATGTGTTCCCGCATCCAACCGAGGATGGTGTCAAATTTCCCCTGGGCGATCTCATCAGGGATATTGGGATGCTCTTTCAGCATCGTATCCCAAAGCTGCACGGAAGCCAGGTTGCCGAGAGCATAGGTCGGGAAATAACCGATCATACCGGCAGACCAATGGATATCCTGCAAAACACCCTTTGCATCGTTTGGCGGGCTGATACCCAGATATTCCTGCATCTTGCTGTTCCAGATTTCCGGCAGGTCCTTGACGTCAATGGTGTTTTCCATCAGGCCGATCTCAATCTCCAGACGCAGCATAATGTGCATGTTATACGTCGCCTCATCCGCTTCCACCCGGATGAAGGAAGGCTCCACCCGATTGATCCCGCGATAAAAATCTTCCCTGCTGATATTGCCCAGTTGGGTGGGGAAGAGCATCTGCATGGAGGGATAGAAAAAGGACCAGAATTCCCGGCTGCGCCCGATCAGGTTTTCCCACAACCGGGATTGGGATTCGTGAATGGCCAGAGAGGCTGCCCCCTCCAAGGGGTGCCGGCGATATTTCTTGGCCACGCCCTGCCCATACATGGCGTGCCCGGCCTCATGCATGGTGCTGAAGAGCGCCGATCCCCCATCATCCTTCAGATAACGGGTGGTGATACGCACATCCCCCAGACCAAAATCGGTCGTGAATGGATGGGGGGCGACATCCAGACGTCCGCGGTTCCAGTCATACCCAAACCGGGTGATCACATAGCGGCCGATGATCTCCTGATATTCTTCTTGGTAATAGGTGTTCAGGAAGGCATCCTCCGGCGGCTCTTTTTCAGCAATGGCTTGCAGCAGCTCCACCTGCTGGGGGCGCAGCGCACCAAAGATGGCCCTCACCTCCGCAGTCTTCATCCCCGGCTCATAATTGTCCAGGAGGGGATCATAGACATGATCGTAGGGTTTGAAAAGATCGGCATACTGTTTGCTCAGATCAACGATCGTCTCAAGATGGGGCTGAAAGATAGAAAAATCGGATTGGGCCTTGGCTTCCACCCAGGCCTCATGGGCCATGGTGGTGGCCTTGATCCGTTCCATCAGCAAGGACAGGGGCACCTTGGTTTGCTTTTCATACTGCCGTTTGACGACCTTCACCGCCCGGGCTTCATCCGTTTCCGCATTGAGATCCCCCACCTCATCTTCCAGGTCGGCGATGAGCTGCCCCACCGCATCCGAGGTGAATTTTTCGTGCATAATCTTCCCAAGGGCTGCGGACTGCAGCCCGCGCTCTTCAGCGCCGCCCTTGGGCATGTTGACCTGCTGGTCCCATCCCAAAACAGCAGTCACATGGCCGAGATCGTGCATTTCAGCCGCAAGGTCAAGGAGTTTTTTCATTTTTTCTGATTGTTCAGGCATTTGGTTTTCCTTTAGCATATAAATGAGAGAATAAATGGGTGCATGAAGCCGCGCCCGCAGGGCTCAGACAATTTTCCAGCGCAGGCTGTCCCCCTCCAATGCGGCCACTACCTCGGAGAGGATGTCCTGGCCCGCCCGAAGCTGGGCCTCCCGGGTCTGGGCGCCGATGTGCGGCGTGGCCACAACCTGGGGATGCATGGGCAGAGCCGCGTCCCCAGGGGGCTCCTTTTCAAAGACATCCAGAGCCACACCGGCCACCTTGCCATCTTCAAGGGCTGCCAGCAGGGCTTGTTCATCAATCACACCGCCCCGGGCGGCGCAGATGATGCGCACCCCATCCTTCATCAGGTCAAAGGCTGCCGCATCAAGGAGATGGTGTGTGGAATCAATGTGGGGAATATGCAGGGTGATCATATCCGATTGGGCCAAAAGCGTCTCAAAACCCACCGGTTCGGCCCCGGCGGCTTCGATTTCTTTTTTCGGGCGGACCGGGTCTGCAGCGACCACCCGCATACCAAAGGCCAGGGCGCGTCGTGCAACCTGTTCGCCAATATGCCCAAAACCAATCACCCCCAGGGTCTTATGATACAGTTCCGTGCCCACGAGCTGTTTCTTGAGCCATTCCCCGCCCTTCATCCCGGCATCGGCTGTCGGAATACCCCGGATGAGGCTCAACATCAGCCCCAGGGTCAGCTCCGCCACGGAAACCGTGGTGGCCACCGGGCAATTCACCACCGTCACACCCCGGACGCTGGCGGCTTTCAGATCAATATTGTCCACCCCAACCCCCATCCGGCCCACAACCTTCAGTTTTTCCCCTCCGTCCAGAACCGCTTCCGTGACCTTCGTCCGGCCGCGCACGATGACCGCATCATAATCGCCAATGACATCCAACAGTTCTTCGGGGGAAATGCCCTTGCGGTTGACAAGCTCAACCTGTGAAAGTAAGCCCTCATCGGAAATCGGCGCGAGGCCGTCGGTGAGTAAGATTTTCCATCCCATGGATTTGGTTGCTCCTTATTCGCGTGATAATGAGTGATTCAGCAGCATACGCCATTATTTTACCGCAGATTCCCCCATCAGACCCACGCCGGCCAACGGTCTAACCCCAGTGACCATGCCAGCACATACACCGGCAGGCGCGCTGCCGGAAGGCCGGGTATCGCCGCCATCTCCCGAGGATGAAGACCTCAGGATTCAGACGGTTTCCGCAGTTGGCGAAGGTCCCCGCGCCGCACCGTGATGCCCTTCCGGTCCAGATATTCAAGCAGAGCCACGGCGTATTTCCGGCTCGTATCGAACTGATCCCGCAGCTCAGCCAGGGTGATGCCCCCTTCCGAACGAATCTGTCTGACCACCGCTTCCTGCATCTCCCGGACCACCTCAGGCTGCAGAAGGACGTCCTCCCCCACCTGGACAAGACGGCCCGTCTCAATCAAAGCCCGCAGCAATTCCTCGCCAAGGATATCCTCGCTCTGTCTGACCGAGGGCGGGCCGTAAGGGGACGCATCAAAGGCGGCCAGCAGCTCCTCAACGGCCGCTTTTTGGGAATCGCTGAAAACAACCAGATGATCCTGCAGCCGAACCATCGCCCCTGATTCCACCAGGATGCCCTGCTTGGACATTCGCTCCAGGATGGCGTCAAACACCTGGGAATCCAGGCCTGTTTCAGATTTCAGCCGCTCTCTGGGCATGCCGGCCCGCAGGGGGTGAGCCGCGTGATAGAATGAGAGGATTTCTTCAATCCCCTCCGCATGCCGCCGATAGGCCTCGGTGCTGATCAACCGGGCCTGACCGTTCAGGCCCACCACAGCCCCATCCTTGAGGAGTGCATCCAATGCCCTGCGGGCTGTGTCCCCTTCCAGTCCGGAGGCTTCCACCAGGGCGGCCACACCGGGGGTGCCCAATTTTCGCAGAGTCTGCAGAAGCACCTCCTCCGGGCTGCCCATCAGAAGCATTTCAAGGGCTTCGATGGTCTTTGGGTCGAAGCGTTTGTGCCGCCGCTTGGGGTGCGGGTCCACAACCTGGCCGCCGCCGATGGTGGCTGCGGGAGAAGGGCGCCGAAGGATGAATCGGTCGCTCCGCAGAGCAACCACCGGTTCCTGCAGCATCAACTGCAGAAAGGCTTCTTCCCCGGGGGGCAGTTCACGGTGGCCGAGAAGCCGTACGCGGGCCATGATCTCTGCGGCGCCCAGGAAGAATTTCATCTCAGTGTTATGTTTCAGGGGGGCATCCGCATCCGGAAGATGGGTGAACCAGACATCCACCAGGGTCGTGGGCTGGTAGCTGCCGGGGTGCACCAGCACATCTCCACGCTGGATGGCATCCACACTGATGCCCGAAATATTCACCGCGGTGCGGCTGCCGGGAGCAGCCCTTTCCTCTGATTCCTTATGGGTCTGCAGACCGCGAATGCGCCCTTCTCTGCGGCCTGGCAGAATCTCAACCGATTCACCGACCTGCAGCCGCCCATCCAGCAGGGTACCGGTCACAATGGTGCCGAAACCGGGCAAGGTAAAAACCCGGTCCACTGGCAGTCTCGGCCGCCCGAGGTCAGCCCGATAGGGCTGTTCTGCCAGAATTTCCGCCAGAGCTTCCTTCAAGGCCGGGATTCCATCCCCAGTTCGGGCGCTGACCGGGACAATCGGCGCGTCAGCCAGGCAGGTGCCGGCCAGGGTCTCCGAGAGATCCTCCTCAACCAGGCCCAGCCATTCCGGATCGTCAATCAGATCCGTTTTGGTCAGGGCGACCACACCCGCGGGGATCTGCAACAAGTCCAGGATAGCCAGATGCTCCCGGGTTTGAGGCATGACGCCCTCATCGGCAGCCACCACAAAAAGCGCAGAATCAATGCCGCCGATCCCTGCCAGCATATTCTCAATGAAATCGCGATGGCCGGGGACATCCACCACCCCCACCGTCTCCCCGTTGGGGAGATCAAACCAGGCAAAACCCAGCTCGATGCTCATCTCCCGTTCTTGCTCTTCCTGCAAGCGGTCTGGGTTAATCCCGCTCAATCGTGTGATCAGTGTTGATTTGCCATGATCCACATGGCCTGCTGTCCCGATGACTCGCACGCTGCTGTCCCTGCCTTTGTCTTATTCATTAAAAATATCGTTATACGTTTCGATGGATTCACGGAGTTTGTTCAGCATGGTTTGCATCCGGTTGATATCCTCCCGCCCGAGCTGCTGGAGGTTGTCCTGAAGATCCTGCAAAAGGTCTTCCAGTTGGGCGATCCGGTCATTCAGAGTGTCAATCTCCCGGTTCATCTCCCGGTGCTGCTCTTCCTGGGCCAGGGTGTAATTGGACCAGCGTTTCTGGTCGTCAGATTTGAAAGTGGTCCATTCCTGCCGAAAGCGATCTTCGTTCAACCGCTGGACTTCTGTGATCTCGTTCACCCGCCGGTCAAAGCGCTGTGTGACCTCGTCCAGGGCAGCCTGGGACTTCTTGACAGAGCGGTGGGTATTTTCCAGTTCCGTCAGTTGTTTCTCCAGCCCCGTGGTGATCTTTTCAATGGCTTCAAAGCGGTCCTGCCACTCCCTGAAAGTCCGATCCCGTTCAACCTGAGCCAGGTTCACCTTTTCAATAAAGGCCGTTTGGGCCTCACGCCGCTCCGATTCAGCCGCCAGAAGATCTTTGATTCGGTTTTCCAGCTTGCGCACATTGTCTCCAGCCAGATCCTGTTTGCCGCGGATCTCTTCCTGCCGCTTGCGCAGCGCAGCGAGCTCCCCCTGAACATCCGTCAGACGTTTGCTGTCCTGCCGGCGGTTCTCCTCAATCAACCGCAGAGAACGCTTATATTCCTCATCAAAGCGATCAATTTCCAGGATCTGGGCCTTCAGAGTTTCGATCTGCCGGGCCAGACGAAAATCCTCCTGTTTTCGTTCCGCAAGGGCTTCCTGTGTTTCCTCAATGGGTTCGGTCTTCTTGCGCAGATCGGAAATGGAGTCCTTGAGAGTTGCCAGTTCCTGACGGTTTTTTTCCGTCTGAAGGCCCTCATCCCGCAACGATTCCTGAACCGTCTTGATTCCCTGGCTTGATTCCGTGCGAATCGCGTTGATTTCAAGTTCAAATTGCTCCACCCGGGTCATGAGGGTTGTCAGGCGAGTGATCTCGCTTTCCATTTCGGTAATCCGCCCCCGCAGAGCGCTGTTTTCGTCATCCAGATTCTCCAGCTTGCTTTGCAGTGAGGCGATGATGGTCTTGTCCGTTCGACGTTCGTTGTCCAGCCACTCAACGCGTTTCTCTAACTGTTCATATTCAAGGGTATTGTCCATAAGCGTCACCTGTGTTTGCACAAATCCATGAGGAGGTCAATAAAACCCCGCAAAGGCGATGGGGGTCATTTTTTGGTGTTCATTTCAATAAATTATACACAAAATTCACTGCATGTGCCCATTCTGCTCCGGAGTCACTGGATTATACCCCGCCAGAGGCCCCCGCGCGCCATGGTCAGCGTAAAAATGAAAAAGCTGTCAGAATGCCTTGCAGGATGGTCAGAAACGGTTGGGGGAAAAGACCCAAAAGAAGCAATAGTACCCCCATCAAGAGCACCGGATGGGATTCATACAGTTTTTCCTGAACAGCCCAGGACCCCTCCGGACGATCCGCCGGAGACGTGACCAGAAAACCAAGCAGCCGGATGGTGAACAGGAACAAACCAAGCCCCCCAAGAAAAGTCCACAGTCCGGTGGCGGGTGCAGTTTCAGACAGAGCGCTCATCAACGCAATTTTTACCGGAAAACTGGCCAGCAAAGGGAAGCCAGCTATGCTGAGCTGCGCCAGGAGCAAACCGCTGGAAAGGATTGGATAGCGCCGGAAAAACCCCAGCACGCCCCGCAGCGCCATTGAATCACTGCGGGTTTCAAGAATGCTGAGGGTATATCCCCACAGCCAGAAGCCCATTGCCCGGGCGGGGATCAGCATCAACAGCCAGGATAGGCCGTTCTCAGGTTGCAGGCCAACCGCCAGGATCGAAAACCCCGTTTCTGTCAAAGCAGCATAGCCAAAGGCGCGCTTGAGATTCGTCTGAAATGCCGTCCAGGTGCCCCCCACAACGACCATCAGCGCCCCCATCGTCTGAAGGATCTCGGTCAACCGCTCCGATTCCCGCAGCCAGGCATACCGGTCAATGAAGTTCAGGCCGAAAATCAGGATCGTTGTGGGCAGGAAAAACAACAAAAAGCTCGTGACCAGGGGGGACGCTTCTTCACAGATCATGGGGACCCAACTGTGAAATGGAAACACCGCCAGCCACAGGGCAAAACCCAAGCCAAGGGTGATGGCCGTCTGGTTAACGAGTACACTCTCCGCAGGCAGGACCTCCACCCCCGCCAGGAGCCAACCCGCCAACAAGATGAAAGGCATCGCCAGAGTCTGTAGACTGAGATAGCGCAGGACCCCCCGCTTCGCCTCCTGGCCCGGCGGCGAGAGAACGGGAATCATCACCAAAACCGCGGTTTGGATCAACAACGCGGCATACAGAAAGGGCTCCACACCCAGGGCGGCGATCAGCAGGGCTGCAAAGGCCAGGCTGATGGGGCGGAACAGGCCGGGAACCCCCGGGATAACGCTGCTCAAAGCCCAGAGCCCCGTCAGCCCGAACATCAGGGCAACAAAGGGCAGCATTTCAGACACCACGGTGATCCGCCGGCCCAGGATGCGGATGCTTTCCTGAAACGCCAGACTCACCGGACCGATTCGCAATGTCAGATCCTCCGGGAAAAATGCCGCCAACAGCGTCAGGGCCAGCGCGCCCCCGCTGGTCAGGATCACGCTCAGGGTGGTGCGCCGGTGCAGCAGGCCAGCCACAGCACCCAGGAGCAGCGGCAGGAAGATCCACAACAGGGGAGTGCTCAACATCAGACGCTCGCCTCCTCCCCTTCTTCATTGGTTTCCCGTTCCTCAGCTTTGGCAATGAAATACACTCCAACCAAAGCCAGGCTCAGGTTCACCACCGCCATCAAACCCGTCAGGAGGGTGGAAGTCTCCAGAGCAGCGTGAATCACCTCAAAACCAGAAAGAAGACTGAGCAAGCTGATGACAATCAGGTAGGGGTCCGCTCCGGTGCCCAACTGCATCAGGGACATCCCGGCCAGCATGAGACCTCCCTGGACGATCACCAAAGCCAGATCAGGGAACATGCTGTTTTTCAATTCAGGGGCCACAATGAAAATCACCAGAATCGCCAGCAGTCCCAGGAAGCCCCGAAAGAAAAGGCTGGCGGTTTGTTCTCTGTCCTGCATGGACCGCTTTTGCCGGATAGCTGTCGTCGCCAGAGCGGCAGCCGCCATCCAGCCAACGATGAGCTTCACCACCGCCATGCCCAGGGGCCAGGAACGGGATACAAGAACAAACGCGCCCAGATACTGCACGCCCAACGCCACAGCGATGATTCGCCAGTCCCGAAAGACCAAAATAACCATGGAGGTGATGGTCATCAGGACAAAAGCCAGGGTGGTCAGATCAAACATCCCTCATGCGCCTCCCCCGCCGATTAGGAGGGTGATCAGCAGCACCAGCAGCAATATCATCCACAGGATACCCCCATCCCCCTCAATGATGGTGGAAAAAGCGCGGAGAACACTGCCGAAAAACTTGAAAATCCGCCAACCCATCTGATAGGCCCAATCCATGCGGAAGATCGCCTCAAGGCGCGGCAGAACACGGTCCAGGGTCCTGGCCAGGCCACTGTTGACGGGCATCTGGGAGATGGGCGGGGAGATCCCCGTCCGCCAGGCCAGGATGGCCGCCCCTAGAATCAGGAGGTTGCTGAGCAACCCCAGCCACCAGACCCCCACTGTCAGGGATCCCGGCCAGCCGACCAATCCCAGGGCCAGGATGCTTTGAATGATGATTACAAATCCCAGGGGGAAAACAATCCGGGCCCAGGCTTCCAGGGCCCCTGCCCCGCCGCCCCGCTGAACGGC
>DAOTUG010000136.1:0-35023 GCA_034437335.1 Anaerolineaceae bacterium | reverse complement strand
TTCCGCTTTCCCCCACCAAGCCCATTGTTTGCCCAGCCAAAATGGTGAGACTCACCCCATTAACGGCTTTGACCTGGGTGGCCTGTTCAGATTTCAGCAGATCAAGAAGGGAAGGACTGTCCTTGAAGTGCACTTCCAATTGATCAATTTGAAGCACTTCTGCCGATTCCGATCCATTATCCGCTTGTTTTTTCTGTGCAGGCTCTCTGACAGGTTGTTTAGCTTCTACCTCTCCTTCCAGGATCTCTTCCCAACGATGACAGCGTGATTGCCGCGTTTCCCCAGCATTATAAAGCGGTGGGTCCTCCTTGCAAATATCAATTGCTAAAGGACAGCGCGGCCGGAAAACACAGCCTTGTGGAAGGTTATCCAGATCAGGAATGCGGTCTGTAATGGGCCTGAGGGAAAGGTCCTTTTTATTGTCTCCCAATGTTGGAATACAATCGAGAAGGCCCCGAGTATACGGGTGCAGGGGCTGTTGAAATAACTTATCAGTGGCTGCATCTTCGATTAATTCTCCTGCATACATCACCGCCACCCGGTTGCTTATTTGCGAAACCACCCCCAGATTGTGACTGATATACAATACCGCGGTGTCAAAATCGTGAATAAGATTCCGGTAAAGATCGAGCATGACAGCCTGGGTTGTTACGTCCAGACTGCTGGTCGGTTCATCCAATACAAGCAGTTTGGGTTCAGTGCTGATGGCCATGGCAGTCAACACCCGTTGCAGCATACCCCCGCTGAGTTGATGGGGATAACTATTAGCAACCCTTTCCACATCCCCCAATTGGACACGCTCAAAAAGTGACAGGACTTTCGGCCGGATTTCATTAGAGGAAAACCCCCCATGGCGTTTGAGCACTTCTGCTGCTTGATCGCCCAGACGAATGGCGGGATTGAAGGCTGCCTCCGTTTCCTGCGGGACTAACGCAATCTCGGATCCCCAGATATCGCGCATTTCTCTTTTAGACAACTCAAGAAGGTTTTGACCTCCAAAAAGAACTTCTCCCTCACAGATCATCCCATCTTCGGGCAAGAAATGCATCACAGCCAGGGCCAGGGTTGTTTTCCCAGAACCGCTTTCACCGACCAATCCACAGGTTTCTCCCTCGGACAAGATGAGGGACACGTTGCGTACGGCCTGTCTGGCATCTCCATTTTGACGGTAGGCGACCGTCAGGTTATTGATTTCAAGCAATTCATCTTGCATCTTAGCGTCTTTCAAATTGTGAGGGTACCTGAAGGATTTGCTTCAACCCATCACTCAGAAGGTTGACCCCAATGACAACCAATGCAATTGCCCCAGCAGGAAAATACAATGCCCATGGGGTTTGGTGCACATTGGCTCGACCTTCTTTGACCATCAATCCCCAATCGGGACTGGGCGGTTGAACCCCAACCCCTAAAAAACCGAGGGAGGCAACCAAAAATATGGCATATGAAAATCGCAATGAGGCCTCAACAGCCAATGCAGGCAATGTTGACGGGAAAATCTGACGGAAAAGAATATACCAGAAATTTTCTCCCTGGACCCTGGCCACCTCAACAAACCCCTTGGTTTTCACAGAAAGGACCACACTGCGGACAACGCGGGCAACAATGGGTGTGTAAGCGGTGGTGATAACGATCAATACACTGGTTCTGGAATGCCCCAGGGAACCAAGAAGCAGCAATGCAAGCAATAGGGCTGGCAGGGCCAGGAGGCTGTCGAAGAAACGCATGATGGCCTCGTCCACCCATCCACCTCGATATCCACTGATCAGGCCAATTGTGGTCCCCAGAAGAACAGCCGCTAATGTTCCCATCCCTGCGAGGGAGAGAACATCCCTGGCACCCAAAACCACTCTGCTGAATACGTCCCGGCCTAAGAGATCAGTCCCAAATAGATGTTTTGATGAAGGCGGCTGACGGGCATCCTCAACGATCTGCTGATTGGCTCCGTATGGCGCTATCAGGGGACCGAACAGAGCGACCAGAAGAAATAACAAAAATAAAGAGGTCCCAATGGCCGATGAAAACCGATTATAGAGCTGTCGGATCCCTTTTTTCAGCCACCCCCAACTTTTTTTCAGAAAACCCTGCTGGTTGTTTGTGTCTGTCACAATTCTTTGACGTATCCTTTCATCTATTGTGTACGCCTATTATTCTTCAACCAGGAAAACGCTTCGTAAGTCTGTCCTACCCGAGAAGGCCTTCAACTCAAAACCATCAAATTGATCCCTGATCACTGCATACTCTGCAAAGAAATAGGGCACAATCAGGGGACCTTCCTCAATGAGAATGCGTTGGATTTCTTTGTATGCCTCAATGCGTTCCTGTTCGTTCAAGCTGCTGCCGGCAACTTCAATTTGCTCATCGAGTTCCTCATTGCAGAAACGGGTTTCATTCCACTTGGCTTCGCAAGCCAACATGACATCCAGATAGAATTGGGGATAGGCCCTGTGCCCCCAACCGGTGATCCCCAGATTGACTTCCAGCCAGCGGCCCTCTCCGTAATACACGCTTTCCGGCAGGGTAACGACTTCCACACGAATCCCTGCTTCTGCCCATTGATCCTTCAAAACTACAGCCAAATCGGGGAAATTCAGCGTGTCAAGCAGGTTCAATTCCAGGTCAAGACCATTCGGATATCCTGCTTCCGCCAGCAGGTCCTTAGCCGCTTGTGGGTCTGACTCTGGCAAAGTATATGATTCGGTGAAGTATTTATCGAAAATTGGCCCAATGGGCGTATCCTGCCCCACAGCACCATAGCCCTGTTGGACAAGCTGAAATATTTCTTCCCGATCAGTTGCCAGTTTCAGCGCTTCAATTACCCGAGGATCATCACCTGGGGATTGGTCTGTCCGAAGACGCACCAGAGCAAACTGATTTGTTGCGATGTCATATGCTGTCAAACCATCGGTGTTCTGAAGGCTTTCATAAAGGGAGGTAGAAAGGTCCATCGTTAGATCAATTTGACCACCGCGCAAAGCATCTGCTGAGGCAGCCTGGTCGTTAAAAAATATGATCTCTATCCCTGCAAGTTTGGGTTGACCTTCGATGAAGTAGTCCGGATTGGCTGACAGGATCATCCTGTTTTCCGGTTGATATTCTTCCACGATGAACGGACCGGTGCCGTTGAAGTCTGTGGCCTCTTCCATACCATCCATGATGATAAGGGCATGGTTGTCACTTAAATCGAAAAGAAAGAATGGATTGGGCTGTGATAATGTAAACTGAACTTCCAGGTCTCCTGTGGCTTCAATTGCCCTGATATTACTGTATAGATCGGCCGTGGGAAGCCCATCTGTATCCCGCAGCCGGGTGAATGTATACACAACATCATCGGCTGTGAGGTCACTCCCATCATGAAAGCTTACTCCCTCTGCCAAAGTAAAATTGTAGGTGAGACCATCCTCGCTTCGAGTCCACTCGGTTGCCAATCTGGGTTGAATTTCATTGTTGGCATCCACATCAACCAGATAATCAAATACATGGTTTGCAATCAGAACCTCAGAATCGGATGAAATGGTTGCCGGATCCGTTTGTGAGATAGGAAATGCGCTAATCCGTAGAGTCCCTTGCTGTTCTGATGGAGCGGTTCCCTCCCCTGCAGGTCCTTCCTGCTCCGGTGTGGGAGTATCTGTACTCTTTCTCTGCTGACATCCTGGCAAAATTATTAGGATACTTAGCAGCAGTGTGAGAAAAACAAACTTCATTTTTTGTTTCATTTCATGACTCCAGTTTCATCTTGTAAGTAAATTTATTTCATCAACCTTGCAAGAGAAGGCAATCCTTCTGCAAAGCTGGGATGGATGTACATGGATTCCTCCAATAATTGCCATGGTGCATCCGCTTCTTTATGAGCAATGATGACATGAATCAATTCGGCTGCGCAGGGACTCACGAGGGTTGCTCCCAGGATTCTCTCCGTTGCCTCATCAACTACTAAGCGGAAGAAGCCTTGAACCTGGCCGGTTTCGCTTGCTCGGGCTATCTGTGACAAATCAAGGGTGACTTCCACTGGATCAAAATCTTGCTCTTGAGCTTCCTTCAATGATAAGCCCGCCCGGCCGATTTGGGGCTCTGTGAAGACAGCGTACGCACGGGGCTTATCTCCCTGACGACGCCCCCCACCGGAAACAATGGATAACAGTCGGCGGTGATCCTCCCAGGACACATGGGTAAAGGCAGGCTGACCGGTTACATCGCCAATGGCATAAACCCCTTCTGCTGTGGTTTGAAATTTTTCATCAACCCGGATATGACCCGATTTATCCAGTTGGACCCCACCTTGAGAAGCTTGTAGACGGGCTGTGTTAGGCTTCCTCCCGGCAGCTATCAATACCTTCTCACTGCTCACGTTCTCTCCGTTGGAGAGGCTGGCTCGGATCTCACCTTTGGCCTTTTCAACTGAATCAACCCTTGTTCTCAGCTTGAAACTGACCCCATCGTGTGCTAATTGGTCTTGCAGAACAGTGCTGACATTCTTCTCTTCATGAGAAAGGATGCGATCGCTTGGGTCCACAATTGTGATCTGACTTCCCAGTCGAGCCAGAGCTTGTCCCATTTCGACTCCTACATACCCCCCACCAACGATCAAAACCGATTCGGGCAGATGCTCCAAAGACCAGAGGCTTTCATAAGTTAAAAAATCTATTTCCCGGATGCCTTTAATCGGTGGAATCAGGGGGGATTTCCCTGTGTTGATTACAATCAAAGGCGCTTTATACGCCTTCCCTGCGCTTTGCACCACGCCATCATCAACAAATCTTGCTTCGTTTTCAACCAATGCTACACCGCTTGCAGTTATGCGCTCATGAATGGATTCGCGCCAAGTCGAAACAGTCTCCCGGATGTGATTCATGATCCTGGGAAAATCCACCTGAGCTTCCAGATGGATCCCCAGTTTTTCCGCGCGTTGGGTTGACCCAACAAGATGGGCCGCGGCGAGCAGCATTTTTGATGGGGTGCAGCCGAAGTTGATGCAACAGCCTCCGAGATGTTCACGTTCAAACAAAACTACCGACTGCCCTGTTTTGGCGAGTTTTTCCGCCAAGGGGACACCTCCTTGGCCACTTCCAATGATAAGAACATTCACATTTTTTTTGCGGATATTCATTTGCTTCACTTTCTGTTTACCGGAAACCGTTTTCTGGTATTGAACGCAAAGGGAGTAACGCGGCCTGCCATCTTTTATATCCTCATTCAGATCCATATTGACACTGGATGGTCCGGGTTGAATATACGTGGGTTTTTTGTGAGATGGGTTGCAATTTGAGATTCAGATCACAAACGAAACCACATAGACGCCAACACCGCCGATCACTGTCAGGATCCATAAAAGGATGGTTACCCGCATCAACCAGAGAGGTTTTTCTGGCGGCAGGGATTTCATCCAAACCATTCGAATGACCGTATAAGTCATCAATAGTTGGGTGACCCCTCCCAGAATGCCGTGGAAGATGGGAATCGTGCTGAAGGGGCCTGAGGCCAGAGTATCTTGACCTTCTATTATTCGAAGCCATACAGGAATCATCAAGGAGAGCACGGGGATCCAGTTTAGCAAGGCGGCTGAAGCCATCACTGAACAATGGGTTGAGAAGCGTTTCTGGCGCGCCCGGATTCCACCGAAAGCAGCCACACAGGCTAGCAAAATTGTCACAATTAAAGAGAGGTCTGAGCTCAATGGTGCGGCGGTTCCAAATAAACCATTCATGAATATTTCCTTTCGTTAATAATCATTTGCAGAATTGACAGCGTGCGCTTCCCAATTTTCCCTTATCATGTCTTTTGTCTATCTATAGAAAATAATTTTCACAGGAAGAAAATACAAGTTGGTGAGACCTTTTTACATGAGTAGATTGGTCGGCATCGGCGGCGATTGTGGAAGAATTTCTTTTCTCTGATTGAGGTTCTTTCTGAAGGACTGCCTGAGGTGATGTTTGAAGTTTCAGTCGAAAACGGCACCAACTCACATTGTTTTTATTCGCGACAACCATAATGCCATAGCCGGCCATCTTTATTAATAAAATCATTTGCCTGCTCCGGTCCCCAACCACCCGGAGGATACAGTGGGCAGGGGATGTCTTTTACTTCCTCAAGGACCGGATCCATGATAAGCCAGGCCAGTTCAATTTCATCTCCACGCGAGAAGAGGGTCGCATTTCCATTAGTTACATCCAGCAACAGCCGTTCATAGGCATCCGGAAGCGTCTGTGGATCGAATTCTTGTGCATACTCATAATGAATGTCCACCGAATGGGTTTTCATCTTTGCACCAGGTTTTTTGCTTTGAAGATGAAAATGAATACCTTCATTTGGCTGGATGCAAAGGGTGAGAATATTGGGCGGGATGTCCTCCCGTTCCCCTACAGGAAACATGAGATGGGGGACACGATTGAATTCGATGGATATCGCGGTGGATTTTGTCGCCAACCGTTTACCGGATCTGAGGTAAAAAGGAACATCACGCCACCGCCAGTTATCAATGAACATCCGCAATGCACCAAATGTTGCAGTGTGCGAGTCTGATGCCACTCCATCTTCCTCCTGATAGGCCTTTCTTTCTTCATCACTCCCATATTGCCCCTGGATAATGCGATCAACCGGGCGTATGGCTCGCAGGATATTCACTTTCTCATCTCGGAAGGTGTCGGCCTCAAACGCCACTGGGGGTTCCAGCGCCGTGAGGGTCAGAAGCTGCATAACATGGTTCTGGAACATATCCCTGAAAACCCCTGCCTTGTCATAATAACCACCCCGATCTCCTACGCCGACACTTTCTGCAACAGTTATCTGGACATGGTCAATATATTTGCGATTCCAGACAGGTTCAAAAATTGCGTTGGCAAATCTGAGGGCAAGAACATTCTGCACCGTTTCTTTACCCAGATAATGATCAATCCGAAAGATCTGGTTTTCCTCAAAGGCCGAATGAAGATGCTGGTTCAAATCCCTGGCACTCTTCACATCCTGTCCGAAGGGTTTTTCAACCACAATCCTGGACCATCCCATTGCACTCTGGTTTAATCCGGTTTCCAATATTTGACGTACTACTTCAGTGTTGACGTGCGGAGGAATGGCCATATGAAACAAACGATTACCTTTTGTTCTGAAGTCACTGTCAAAATCGGATAATCTCTGCTGGATCGTTCTGTAAGTGTCTGAATCTGAATAATCCCCAATGATATAGGATACTCGATCAGAAAAAGGATCCCATTTTTCACACGCTTCTTCCGGCCTCAATCTGGCATGGGACAGGACGCCTTCCAAAAGATGCTCCCTGAACCCCTCATTATCAAAATGGGTTCGGCCAACTCCGATGATTCTGGTGTGAGAAGAAAGCCATCCGGCACAGGATAAAGAGAAAAGCGCTGGTATGAGTTTGCGCTGTGTTAGGTCTCCAGAAGCGCCAAAGATAACCATGGTGAATGGAGGCGCGGATTTGCGCTGTTGTTTTTTTTCTTCAAACATAACAACATTCCTGTCCTAGGTTACTTACATGTAGATGGATTTATTTTTCAGTTGAAAACTTTGCAGCGTCCAGCTGTTGACACACCACAATTATGTTAATCATATCGAGTCAAGTCTCTCTTCGGCATTTGAAAAAAGTTGGAATCGCGATAGTTGAGGCACAAAGATTCGGTTTTGAGATAGGGAGGCTCGCAAACGGTTAGCGATATTCCCCCGAAGGGTGTAGTATAATAGGGGAAATTAAGCAAAGGGAGAATCCCATAACCCTCTAGCCAAAAGGATATATTCAATCCCCATGTTCTCAGATTATCAATCCGTACAGGCTTTTATCCAGCAGCGCCAGATTCAGATGATTGATCTGAAGTTCAGTGATCTCTGGGGACGGTGGCATCATGTCAGCGTGCCCACAACCGCCTTTTCTGAACGCCTTCTGGAGGAAGGCGTCGGTTTTGATGGCTCTAGTGTTGGTTTCAAAAGTGTTCACAGCGGGGATATGATCCTGGTTCCCGATCTTGAAACAGCCTTCATGGATCCGTTTTGGGATGTGGAGACCCTCAGCTTCATTGCCAATACCCTGGACGCCGAGTCGAAAGTTCGGTTTGAGGGAGATCCCAGAGAGATTTTGCGCCACGCTGAGCGGGTGATGACATCCTCAGGAATTGCTGACGCAAGTTTATGGGGGCCGGAATTCGAGTTTTATGTTTTTAATCGGGTGAGTATGGCCAATGGTGTCAACATCGCCAGCTATGAAGTGGATTCAATCGAGGCTAACTGGAATAGTGCAGAGGGTGGATTGGGTCACACAATTCCCCTGCATGGTGGGTATCATGCCATTCCGCCCAGCGATAAGTTGTATAATCTGAGAACCCAGATGATTCTCCTGCTGCAAGAGGCTGGACTGGAGATAAAATACCATCATCATGAAGTGGGTGGGCCAGGCCAATGTGAAATTGAGACCCCCCTCATGCCCATGAATCAGGCCGCGGACGCCGTCATGAAAATCAAGTATTTCACAAAAATGACTGCGAAGGAGAACGGCCAAACTGTGACCTATTTGCCCAAACCTCTTTATGGCGAAGCCGGAAACGGAATGCATTTTCATCAACAACTTTGGCTGAATGGTAATAACGCGTTTTTTGATCCCAATGGACCGGATTTGCTTAGTCAAACCGCACGGTATTATATTGGCGGCCTGCTTACCCATGCGCCTGCTCTATTGGCCTTCACTAATCCAAGTACAAACTCCTATCGGCGCCTGGTTCCGGGATTTGAAGCACCGGTGCGTGCCTTTTACTCAAGCGGAAACCGAAGCGCAGCCATCCGGCTTCCTAAATATGCTACGCAACCCGACAAGGTGCGTTTTGAGTTTCGTCCTCCGGATGCCACTTGTAATCCCTATCTGGCAATAGCGGCCATGCTCCTGGCGGGATTAGACGGAATTTCCAAAGAAATTGATCCCACCAAGGCAGGTTTTGGTCCAATTAACGAAAACATTTTCTCTTGGAGTGATGAAAAAAGAGAATCCATTAAAAGCCTGCCCACATCTCTAACCGAAGCCCTGGACGCTTTGGAAAAGGATCTGGATTTCCTGAAGATGGACGGCGTTTTTCCGACAACTTTGATTGAACAATGGATCAAAACAAAGCGAGATGAAGCGGCTCAGGTAAGATCAAGACCCCATCCCTATGAAATCCAACTGTATTTTGATCTATAAATGATAGCGCGTTATGGTTGGGGCCAGGGAATTGTGACTGGTTCCGAGAAACCGTGTTTCTCCACTGTATAGATGACGCCCGATGACGGCATTGCACAGCCCTTTTCGTCAAGGATTTCATAGCTTGTGGTGTGTCTATCTTCGAAGGACACGGTCCACCAGAGGTAAGCGCCATTTTGGCACACCCAGGCTTCAATCAGATAACCCCGGTCGTCATCTTCGGTCATATTCACCCTGTTCCAGGAGATAAATACTGTGTCACCCTGGCGAGTCGCTGTAACACCTGTTGGTCCGCCATACATATTGGACCCTATGGCTTGTAGGTTTAAGGTGACAAAGCGGATATTTGATATGTCTTCCTTCACATCTACAACATATGGGGATACCCAGCAAAAATAACTCAATTTGTCAAATTTGACATACAGCCACTCTGAATGAAGGAAGCGTCCTCTAACAGTACCGATATCCCCTTCATACAGGTCGGCAGCGTGCAGATAGGCTTTTGATGGTCCATACCGGCAGTGGGCTGCAACTTTGTTAACCACAACATCTGGAAAATCGTAGGTTGGTGTGGGTGAAATCGTTGGCGTTTGGGTCAAAGTGGGTGTGCGGGTTTCGGTTGCAGTCTTTGTAATAGTTGGCGATGGTGTTATGGTGAATGTAGCCGTTTGTGTGGCTGTTGGGCTTGGCAAGGCAGACTCTGTAATTATTGATGTCTCCGTCCAGGGAATGGCTCCTGGAGGTGTTGGGTAATTTTCTCCATTGCTGTTAGGGGAACATGCGTAGAGAAAGAGAATGAAGACCAAAAAAGGGAGGAAAAGTTGGAAGGGACTTTTGTTTTTCATAAGGGGATTATATTGCACGAAGTATCAGGGTCAAAACTTCCCCACTGATTGAGAGGTAAATGACAGCTTCCTGTCGGTAACGACACGTCTTTCTGTTACAATGAGCTGACCGAAAACCAGCATTTTCATCCAAAGGATGATTTAATCATGCAGTCAAACAAAGTCTTACCCTACAACGCAACGATTACAGGCGGCTTTTGGAAGTCTATACACCGGACTAATGCAGAAACTGCCATTTTTCATCAATGGGATCAATTGGAGCAAACCGGCTGTATTGAGAATTTTCGTATTGCAGCCGGTCAGAGTCCTCACTTTCGAACAGGTTTTTTCTTTTCTGATTCGGATGCTTATAAATGGCTGGATGCCGCCTGCCGAATCATGGTCCACCACCCCACTGAAAAGCTCAAAGGCCATATTGATGATTTTTGCTCTCTAATTCAGAAAGTTCAAACGAGGGATGGGTATTGTTATACCTATAACCAAATCCATTTTCCGGGGAAACGTTGGGTTGCATTGGAGGTGGAACATGAATTGTACTGTCATGGCCATTTGATTGAGGCCTGCATCTCACATCATCAGAGTTTTGAGAGTCAAGAGATGCTTCATGTGGCTCACAAGGCTGCTGATTTGGTTTGCTCTGAATTTTTGGAGAAAAAGGTCCAATTTAGGCCTGGACATCAGGAAATAGAACTGGCTCTATTATGCCTATACGAAATTTCAGGAACAACAAATTATCTCCTGATGGCCCAACAATTTCTTGAGCGCCGCCGAAGATATCCCGGGCAGTTGCCGCGGCTGCTTATTTCAGCTTTGCTGTCGGCATCTCGCAATCATCGGGTACAGCAGCGAAAAAAACACCACAAGAAGGGCCATCCGCAGCTCTCCTCCTTTGCCATCCCTCCTGCAAATGCAACCCACACTTCGGGGGTCACTGCACTGCGATTTGCAGCCAGTCTGGCATCCGGAAGGTACTTTCAAACCCACAAGCCGCTCTCGCAGCAAAAAGACCCGGTGGGACATGCGGTGCGCTTTGGGTATACCATGGCCGCAGAAACACGCCGCATGCGGCTCCAGCATGATGCCAAAGGCCTCCCTGCTATGGAAGACCTGTGGTGTACAATGGTTAAGAAACGCATGTTCGTCACCGGCGGACTGGGTTCCCTGCCGCTGATTGAGGGGTTTGGCCGTGATTTTGAACTGAATCCCCATATGGCATATGCAGAGACATGTGCAGCCCTTGCCGGTTTATTCTGGAACTGGGAGCTGCTCATGCTGACAGGGGATCCAAGATACGGAGACCTGTTTGAGTGGCAGCTCTATAATGCGGCTCTTGTTGGCATGGGGCTGTCTGGAGAATCCTATTTCTACCATAATCCACTGGCTTCAGATGGAGATCTTAAAAGGCAATCCTGGTATCATATACCGTGCTGTCCATCCAATCTCTCCAGAGTATTTGCCGGATTGGAAAATTATCTTGTCACAAGTGACAGCAATCGCGTCTTTCTTCATCAATATGCCAGTGCAATCTTCCCAGACGAAGCGCAATTGCCCCTTTCCTTTGAAGTGCAAACGGGCTTCCCCTTCGATACCCGCATCAGAATCCATATCAAAAGAATCAACCATCCTGACGGACAGCTCGTCTTGCGCATTCCGGGTTGGGCCACAAGAATGACCATTAAGAAAAATGGTCGGGACGTTTCAATCAACATTCCGGAACCGAAGGTTGTTCACACAGCCGGAGGTTTCTCACCCTTTGGAGCCAGGAAAGTGACCCTCCCCCAACCATTGCATTCCGGCGATGTGGTTGATATCGAACTTCATAATAGCATCCGTTCCTTGACTGTGGATCCTCGGGTGGGACTGGGAAATCGCAATAAAGCGATCTCTCTTGGCCCTGTTGTCTATTGTCTGGAATCAACGGACAATCCCAATCTGGATCTGGATCAAGCCATAATCGTGCTCAATAGTTTGTCCCCGCAGCAGTCCGCTTGGAATCCGGATGTAGTAGAAATCACTGGACGGACAACATCTGGTGAGGATATCATCCTGACCCCGTATTTTGCTTGGGGAAACCGGGGAAAGGCCAGCATGCGAGTCTTTGTAGCGATTGCGTGAGACATGCGATGACCAACAGGCACGAAACATTTCGCGCCTGTTGGTTTTTTCTAGAAATCAATTTCCTGGGCAGATTTTAAACCGGGGCCAGAGTTCCGGCAAAAATCTGCCAGGCCAGGGCTGTTTTCGCCAGCAAACTGAGGATGATATATACTCGCTCGCCAAAAAGATAATCTTTCCAGGGACCAATTTTTTTGTACTGTAAAACCATGTTGACCGCGAAGATGTTGAAGAAAACGAATATTGTTGGGATAATCGCATAGACAAATCCTGGCGGTTCGGCATCGGCAGAATTCACCGCGCTGAGGAAATACACCATAATCACAATCCAGGGAACAATTCCGGCAATACTTCCAAAAATGAAGGATGTCCAGCGCGTTTTTTCCGTGTATTGATTATGATATTCCATCATGATGCCGAACAAATTCATGGTGGCATTCACAGTGAAAATCAGGATGATCGCACCCAGATCCCAGATGCCTACCAGCATCCCAATCAAAACAATCATCAAAGAAGAACTTAGGGCATATTCATAGAACCGGGCAGGGTTCATGCCCTTTTTAAGTTTCCGAACGTACCAATCGTATCCAAATGTGGCCAGTGAAAAATGCGCCACAGCGGAAAGAAGCAGGAATGCCGCAACCGCAGGACCAAAAGGTAACTCATAAAACAATTGAGGATCTGGCTGGAGAGAGAAGGTTTCGATATCAAATGTGAGAAAATTCGTGTAGATGGGATATGTGGTGTCATTACTGATGATCATCATAAAGACACCCTGGGCAAGATGCAAAAAGCCCATGACCAGATTAAACAACCGTAAGCCTTTTAGCTTTTTTTGTTGTTTTTCTTGCTGATTGATAGACATGGTTCCACTCCTTTTTGGTAATTGGTGTTTGTTCACAAATGATTATCTACCAAAACAATCCTGGTATAAATCCTTTGTACAATCTTTTTAACAGAATCGCTCACCGTTAAAACACCAGAAACGATAGAGGAATGGATAAGAAATCACAGATAAAAAAGGAACTTAGTTTGAGAAGGACAAGGTGAGATGCGCAGGCTTACCCTGACATGAGCGCATCAACCTGCGCCCGATCCGGCATGGCTGGTATCACACCCAATTGCGTGCAGCAAAGCGCGCCAGCATGAACAGCGAAGCGAACCGCCTCTTCTAATGTTTTCCCCTCGGACAGCGCAACCCCCAGTCCTGCATTGAAGGCATCTCCAGCTCCGGTGGTGTCCACAACCGGAACGGACACTCCCGGGACATGGATAATGTGGTCGTGTCTATCAAGTATCAGCGCGCCTCGAGAACCCTGCGTGACGACAACATTCGCCACGCCCTTCGCCTGCAAAGCCCTGGCCATCTCTTCCACATCCCCTGGAAAGTCTGGATCTAATCCAAGTAGGATCCGCAGCTCTGTCTCATTTGGGGTGATCACATCAATATGGATATAAATATCTTCCGGCAAAAGGCGTGCTGGTGCAGGATTTAATATCGTCAGAGAGCCCGCTTCCTGACCAAGGCGCATGGCCCGAAGTGCGGTTTCTGGATTTATTTCAAGGACAGTCATCACCACGGTGCTGTTTTGGATTGCGTCCCGCATCCGATTTACGTCCATCGGCTTCAACATCGCATTTGCACCCACATCGAGAATAATGTGGTTTTCACCATTCTCGTTAAGGGTGATGAACGCCACACCTGTGTTCACTTTTTCGGTCTGCAAGACATACTGCAAATCCATCCCCTCCTTTTCATAGAGGGAGATTGCGGTCTTGGAAAAATCATCCTTTCCCAGCATAGCCATCAATAGACACTTCCCTCCCATTCTGGTTACACCAACGGCCTGATTTGATCCTTTTCCACCTGGGCCAAAATCAAAATCTCGGCCAATGAGGGTTTCTCCTGCAACCGGGAACCGGTCTGCCCGAATTGTCAACCCCACAACATAACTACCGATGATAATAATTGATGGCGACTTCCCGTTTATCACAATGGTCAACCTCACAACATCCAACGAATTTGATTCAAGTATACACCAAAATTTATTCCTTAAAATGGGTTAACATTTCGCCTTCATTATGGTACAATCGTTATACAATTTAGGTTATGCTAATTTTGGTTTTCGTGTGAAAGAAAAAAACCCACCCCAAACCATGCATGAACCAATACCCATTGTTGATGTTTCATCCCGGCCCGGATGCCAACCGCCGCGATGAGTATTGTTTTAACCCTTGATCTGAATGAACAAAGGAGTGAAATGGCAGGCAAAGAAAAGTTAAGATTTGAGATCGGCGATCTGATTGTTCACTATTTTTACGGTGTGGGGAAAGTCGTTGATATTGTTGAAAAGGGTTTAGACGGCAACGAAAAAACTTTCTTCAAAGTATCCACCAAAGATATTGATTATTGGATTCCTGTGGATGAAGCAGATGTGGATCACATTGAACCAATCCGTTCCCCGAAGGAATTTATGGACGCCCTGAACATCATTTCAAAACCCCCCGTCCCCATTGCCAAACACCACAAAACACGAAAAAAACGCATCAATGATCGTTGGAAGAATGGAACTCTGAAAGCAAGGGCTGAATTATTACGAGATTTGCATGGTCGTTTGAAGCTTATCAAGCTGAGTTTCAGTGAAAAAGAAATGCTGGAAAAGGTCCGCAGGTTCTATATCAATGAATGGACCATCACAGATAAATCAATGACCCCAAAAAAGGCAAAGAAATTATTACGGCAAGCCCTTAAGGAAAGCGTTCGAAAAGCCAAGAAAAAGAAAAAATCCGAGTGACCTTCAGCCTGTCCGAATTTTCCCCCTGGCAATCTTGGCCGCAACCCGCAGAGCTGCGATTAAGCTGTCCGGTTTAGCTTTTCCTGACCCTGCAATATCGAATGCAGTACCATGATCAACCGAGGTTCGAATAATCGGCAGGCCAACGGTGACATTGACTCCCGTATCAAAGGCCAGCAGCTTCATCGGGATATGCCCCTGATCATGATACATGGCCACAACCAGATCATAATCTCCCTGAGAAGCCTTCAAAAAAACAGTATCTGGCGGTTGGGGATCAGACACCCTGATCCCACCCGCCCGAGCACTCATAATCGCTGGCATGATGATTTGATTTTCTTCATCACCAAAAAGACCGTCTTCTCCAGCATGGGGATTCAGCCCTGCAACGCCGATTTTCGGCGTAGTAATTCCCAGGAACCGACACGCCCGATCTCCCAATTTAATTGCATCTAACACCGTTTTTTCATCCAGCCTGTTGATGGCTTCCCGCAGAGAAATATGCCTGCTGACATGAATTACCCGCATCTCGGGAGCCATTAACAGCATGAAAGCATTATCCACCCCGGTCATCTCTTTGAGGAACTCGGTATGTCCCGCATGGCCGACTCCTGCCCTGTGCAAGGCTGCTTTGTTAATGGGTGCTGTGATGATTCCATCCACAACCCCTTTCATAGCCCATTTGCACGCTTTCCTGATGTATGCCACAGCAGCCCTCCCGCAGACCGCCTGGACTTTCCCAACCGGGCATGCCTCCGGCGGCGCATTGTGTAGGTCAACTACATAGATACTTCCTGCAGTAAAAGGCCCGTCAGGATCGCCTGGAAGGAAGGACCAGTCCACTCGGGGAATAGAAAAAAACTTCATCGCCCGCTGAAGAATCCTTTCGTCAGCGATGATAAAAAAAACAGGCACGGGGCAGTTGTTCAGGTTGAGATAAAGCCTTCAGAATAATTTCCAGACCAATTCCCGCCGGGTCTCCCATGGTAATTGCCAGCCGAAGGGGGTGGTGGGGTGCATTTTTCGCCATTGTTTCAAACTCCAGCTATTTTCTTGACAATCACTCCCTTACATCAGTGCCTAAAATGACGAACTCCAGTCATAACCAGGATCATTCCGGCTTCATCTGCCGCCTCAATTACAGAGGAATCGCGGATTGATCCCCCAGGCTGAATAGCCGCCACAATGCCTGCTTCTGCTGCCAGCGCAATAGAATCTGGAAATGGGAAAAAAGCGTCGGAAGCCATCACAGCTCCCTTCGCTTTCACACCTGCACGCTGGCACGCAATTTTGACACAATCCACACGATTGGGTTGCCCCCCACCAATGCCAACCGTTGCAGAGTCCCTGGCAAAAACGACTGCATTGGATTTCACATATTGGCACGCTTTCCACGCGAAATGGAGGTCTCGCCAAAGTGCATCATCTGGATGATTTCTTGAGACCACCCGCCAAGAAGCATTACAAGGATCACCGAAATCAATAGTTTGCTTCAAGAGGCCCCTCAGAACTGAGCGATAATCAAACCCTGGTTCAATTGGCTGGTTCGGCATGCGCAATAATCGGAGGTTCTTTTTTCGGGTCAGAATCTCATAGGCAGAATCAGAAAAATTGGGGGCAGCAATGCATTCGATAAAGAGGGATTTCATTATCAAGGCTGTGTCTTTGTCAATCTCCCGGTTACAGGCGATCACACTGCCAAAGGGCGACACGGGGTCACTAGCCAAAGCTTTCTCGTAGGCCCTGGACACAATGTCGTCGGTGGCAATTCCACAAGGTGAAAGATGCTTCACGATCACGACTGTCGGTTCAGAAAAGCCTGCCGCCGCTCGCCAGGCAGAATCCAGATCCAGCAAGTTATTGTAGGACAGGGGCTTTCCATGCAGGATTTCACCGCCCAGTGGACCTTCACTGGGATTGAAACTCAATAATTCGGCTGATTGGTGAGGGTTTTCTCCATAGCGTAAGGATTGGTTCTCAAACAAAATCAACGTTTCGGATGCGGATTCTCCCAGATATGCGGCGATCGCCCGGTCATAAGCCATTGTTCTGCGAAATCCCTTCGCGGCCAGATCACGGCGGAAAGCCGCATCAAGGGTTCCCTGCGTCAAAGTGTTCAGAATTCTATCGTAATCCCCCGGATCGCAAGCCAGAATCACCCGTGAGAAATTCTTTGCAGCCGCACGAATCAAGGCCGCCCCGCCGATATCAATCAGTTCAACTGCCTCCTCCACGCTCAGCTCCGGATTATTTAGCGCCTTCTCAAAGGGGTACAGATTCACAATCACCATATCAATCAAATCAAACCCAAACGCGGATAACTCATCCCGGTCTTGGGGTTCAGCCCGGGCTAGGATGCCCCCATAGATTGCGGGATGAAGTGTTTTGACCCGTCCTGCCAACATCTCAGGGGTGCCCGTGACATCAGAGACCGCCCTGACAGGGATGCCGGCTGACCGTAGATGCAGGGCTGTACCTCCGGATGCAATCAATGTCCAATTTAATTTCAGCAAACCCTGGCAAAAAGGAATTAAACTGGTTTTATCACTCACGGATACAAGGGCGGTAGGCATGCTATCTCTCCACATCTCAGAATTGAATCTAAAGCTTTTTCATTGTATCATTGCCTACAGAGGTTCAAGTCCTGCTGAAGACATCTGGACTTGTTACACTTATTTGTTTGAAGAGAAAAAACGTGTTACAATAAATTCCACCATGAAAAAACAACGTCACATTACCTGGCATATGCATTACCATATTTCCGGATCACCAACCCGGTCAGGTGTGCTTTAAGCCGATGGTATGAAAAACCGTGTCTGCCCAAAGGCGCTTCCTGACAGGAAGCGCCTTTTCTTGTATTTACGGAGGTTTTATGCAGCCAAAGGCTCGCTCAATTCGAATTGCTTTACCAAACAAAGGCCGTCTCTCGGATGATACGATGATGTTATTACGAAATTCGGGGATGGAAGTTTATAAACCAAACCCACGCCAATACCAGGCCAGCATTCCAGCCCTGCCCGAAGTGACAGTGCTTTTTCAAAGGCCCGGAGATATCGCCGTCAGTGTCCGCGATGGGATTGTTGATTTTGGCATTACAGGATTTGATGTGGTATCAGAGAAACATGATCCAGATCAATCTATCCTGGTAATACTCAGAGCCCTGGGATTTGGGAAATGCCGGCTGTGTGCCATTGTTCCAGAATCTGCCCGGCAAGTGCAGACCATGGGAGATGTCCGCGGCCTGCTATCAAAAGGAAGGCAAACCATCCGCGTGGCGACAAAATTTCCCCGACTGACAAAGGCATTTTTCGATGACCATGGGATAACGAATGTAGAGTATATCCATGCGGAAGGCGCTTTGGAAATTTTCCCCATGATTGGCCTAGCCGACATGATAACAGATCTTGTTTCCACCGGAACAACCCTCCGTGACAACCGGCTGAAGATTCTTGAGGATGGATTAATCCTTGAATCCCAGGCTTGTCTGATCGCAAATCGTCAGAACCTTCAAGAAGCAGAAGACGTCATGAATGTCGCCCAGCAACTGCTTGAATTTATCATCGGATATCTGCGGGCCAGAAACAATGTGGCTATTTTTGCCAACATTCGCGGCGAATCGCCAGAGGCGGTTGCAGGCCTGATCCTTCGCCAGAAGGTGATTCGCGGGCTGCAAGGACCGACAATTTCACGGGTCATCACCCACCAGGGCCAGGATTGGTACGCAGCCCATCTCATTGTTGCCAAATCACAGTTGGCCGAAGCGATTAAGGAACTGCGCGAAATTGGTGGCAGCGGGGTGGTTGTCACACCGGTGACCTATATCTTTGAAGAAGAACCGGAAGCATATAAACAAATGCTTTCCGCTTTGGAGGAATGAAGATGTCCGGTTCATTTATCAGAAAACACATTGCTGATTTAGAACCCTACGAGCCGATCATGCCCCTTGATGTTCTCTCGAACGAACTGGGGATTCCCATCGGGGACCTTGTCAAATTGGATGCCAATGAGAATCCCTATGGCATGTCTCCCACTGCCCGGGAGCGCTTGAATGCCATCACGCTGGGGCATATCTACCCGGACCCTGAATCCAGAAATTTGCGGCAGGCTCTATCTGAAACTCATGGAATGCCATATGACACAATTGCTGTCGGTGCTGGGGCGGATGAACTTATTGACCTCATTGTGCGCCTGACCATGGACCCCGGTGATATCATCATTCAGACACCACCGACCTTTGGATTTTATCCCGCTGTCGCCCAGGTGCACAACCTGCAACAGATCATTGTTCGGCGTAACACGGATTTTTCCCTGGATCTGGATGGGATCAAACGGGCATCTGCCCGGGGAGGTAAATTGATCTTCCTTGCCAATCCGAATAACCCTGATGGAGGAACAATTCCACCAAAGGTCCTGGATGCCATCCTGAAAATGCCTCTCCTGGTCGTCCTAGATGAAGCCTATGTCGAATTTACAACGGAAAAAACCAGCCGAATCAGACAGGTTTTATCACGACAGAACCTGATTGTACTGCGCACCTTCAGCAAATGGGGCGGGCTGGCCGGTCTGCGCCTCGGTTATGGCTTCTTTCCTCCGATAATTCTGGCCCAATTGATGAAAATTAAACAACCATACAATGTTTCCGTGACAGCATCGGAAGCAGGTCTGGGAGCGCTGAATGACTTCTCCCTATTGAACGACCGGCGTGATTGGATAATCCAGGAACGCCAGCGGCTCTATGAGATGCTCTTGGATCTGGATTGGGTGTTTCCGTATCCTTCTCAGGCGAATTTCATCCTCTGCAGGATAGAAAACATTGCAGCAAAGGAGTTAAAAGAGAACCTTTTCAGAAAAGGGATTCTGATTCGTTATTTCAACAAACCAGGGCTTCATGATCATGTCCGATTCAGTGTGGGTTCACCCCAGAATACAGACAGGCTCATTCGGGCTCTTAAGGAGATAGCGCCATGAGGACAGCACAATTCGACCGTAAAACAAAAGAAACCAACATCCACCTGAAAATAAATCTCGATGGTACAGGTGAGCATCAGGTTGCCACAGGCATTGGTTTCCTTGATCACATGCTGGCGCAACTTGCTCTGCATGGACTGATAGACATCGTGCTGCAGGTATCTGGCGACCTTCATGTAGATTTTCATCACACCGTGGAGGATGTCGCCCTCAGCCTTGGTACAGCAGTCAGCCGCGCGCTTGAGGACCGCAAGGGCATTGTGCGGATGGCTCATGCTTTGGTCCCAATGGATGAAGCCCTTTGTCAAGTCGTTCTCGATGTCTCCGGGCGTCCCTACTGCGTGTTCAAGGGGCAATGGACAGGAAACACTGTAGGCTCGATCTCGGTGACACTCATAGAACATTTCCTGCAATCCTTCAGCACCACTTTGGGAGCAACACTGCATGCGCAGATTCTCTACGGTCGGGATGATCACCATAAAGCCGAAGCCCTTTTCAAAGCTCTGGCCAGATCGTTATCAGCGGCGACGAGAATTGACCCCCGCCGAGAAGAGGCGATTCCCTCGACGAAGGGGGTCATATGACCATCGCTTTATTAGATTATGGAATTGGTAATTTGCGTTCTGTCCAAAAAGCCCTGGAAGCCGTTGGTGCGGTTATCGTGCGCACCGCTAACCCCGCTGATTTACCACAGGTGAGAAAAATCGTGCTGCCCGGAGTGGGCGCTTTTGGTGACGGAATGCGTGGTTTGGAGGAACGGGAGCTGATCCCCGCGCTAAAAAATGCTGCAGCCAAAGGACGACCCATACTGGGTATCTGCCTTGGAATGCAGCTTCTGTTTGAGTCGAGCACTGAGTTGGGTTTGACAAAAGGATTGGGTTTCATCAAGGGACATGTGGAGAAATTTCCTCAAAAAAACCTAAAAATCCCCCAAACCGGTTGGAACCAATTGTGCATCCAGCACGAAAGCCCTTTGTTGAAGGGTATCGAGAGTGGTGCCTATGTGTATTTTAACCACAGCTTTTACTGTGTGGCAGAAAAACCCGATGAAACCGCTGCCACGACAACCTATGGCTTGAAGTACACCGCCATTGTCCAGCGCGGCAGACTGTACGGTGTTCAGTTTCATCCAGAGAAGAGTCAAAATATCGGTTTGCAGATCCTCAAGAATTTTGTGGAGTCAGGATAATGTGTGAATTTGAAGTTTTCCCGGCGATTGATTTACATCAAGGAAACGTGGTTCGGCTGAAGCAAGGAAATCTTAGCCAGGAAACCCAATACTTTGAAAATCCAGCAGTAGCAGCCCAGGCTTGGATTGATCAAGGCGCACAATGGCTGCATGTAGTCAACCTCGATGGGGCTTTTGGAAAAGATCAGGGAAAAAATATCCAGAGTCTGAAACAAATTCTGGAGATCGCCAATGGCGATGCACTGATTCAATTTGGGGGCGGTCTCCGAAATCTGGCCAGCATCGCCTATATCCTCGAGATGGGTGTGGCCCGTGTCATCATTGGCACAGGAGCCATCAAGAACCCGGATTTTATGCATGGTGCGCTGAAAACCTTTGGCCCAGACGCAATTATCCTCGGTGTGGACGCAAAGGATGGACTGGTGAGGGTCTCCGGCTGGCAGGAAGATTCTCACCGGACGCCACAATCACTTATCAGGGAATTTTTACCTGACAATTTGGAGCGAGTAATTTACACGGATATTCACCGAGATGGCATGCAAAGTGGACCGGATATTGCGACGGCGAAATCCCTGGCAGAAGAAACAGGCGTCCGGGTGATTGCCAGCGGTGGTGTGGCGAAATTATCCCATATCCTGGCAATTCGACAGGCCGATTTGGACGGAGTGGTTGTGGGCAAAGCGCTGTATGAAGGAAATTTCACCCTTGCGGAGGCTATGGCATGTTAGCAAAAAGAATTATCCCCTGTTTGGACATTAAAGACGGACGGGTTGTAAAAGGAATCAATTTCATTAATCTGCGCGACGCCGGTGACCCGGTGAAACAAGCTGTCATCTACGATCAAGCCGGGGCGGATGAACTGGTGTTCCTGGATATTTCGGCAACCATTGAGGGCAGAAAAACAACCCAGAAAGTTGTTCGATCCGTGGCTGATAAAGTCTTTTTGCCATTAACTGTCGGTGGTGGAATACGTTCGGTGACCGACATTCGCCAATTGCTCCTGGCTGGGGCGGATAAAGTGAGCATCAACACCGCCGCGGTTGACAGGCCAGAAATTCTCACAGAAGGTGCACGGCGATTTGGAAGTCAGTGCATCGTGATTGCCATTGATGCGCAAAGAAGTAGTCCGCAAAACTGGAAGGTTGTCACCCACGGCGGGCGGCAGCCAACGGGGTTGGATGTGGTTGAATGGGCGAAGAAAGCGGTCTCCTTGGGCGCGGGTGAAATCCTTCTGACCAGCATGGATGCTGATGGCACCCTCGCAGGTTATGACATTCCCCTGACCCGCACCATCACCGAGTCCGTCAACGTGCCGGTGATAGCCAGTGGCGGGGCAGGGAAAAAGGAACACTTCGCTGAAGTGCTCACATCGGGCGGAGCTGACGCTGCCCTGGCCGCTTCCCTGTTTCATGATAAACAACTCGCCCTGCCGGAACTGAAACGCTTCCTTAAAAAGCAGGGTTTACCAATTCGGATTGCTGAGATGATAATCTATGGTCAATGAAGACGAACTCACCTATAATTCAGAAGGGCTGATCCCGGCAGTAGTCCAGGACTGTCATACCAAACGGGTCCTGATGGTAGCTTGGATGAACAAACTGGCCCTGCGCCGATCTAGGGAAACAAAGCTCGCCCATTTTTGGAGCCGCAGCCGAAAGGAACTCTGGCAAAAGGGTGAAACATCCGGGAACTATCTCTCAGTCAAGGAAATCCGAGTGGACTGTGATGCCGACACCTTGTTGGTGATTGCTGAACCTGCAGGACCCACCTGCCACACCGGTCACATTTCCTGTTTTTACCAAAACCTGGAGTTGAAATGCTAGACAAATTATTTAAAATTATAGAAGAACGCAAGGAACAACAACCCTCCAATTCCTACACCTGGTCATTGATGCGGGCTGGAGAGGAGAAGATTCTGCGAAAAATCAATGAGGAGAGTTTCGAAGTGATCATGGCTTCCTCAAACGAAGGGGACCAACGTCTGATAGAAGAAAGCGCAGATTTAATGTATCACCTGTTTGTATTGCTGGCAAGCAAGGGTCTGACCCTTGCTCAGGTCGAAGATGAATTACAGAAGCGCCACATGGGCCGGAAATGATCAGAAAATTCGCTCTATTTGATATGGATGGGGTTCTCCTTAATCCGCAAGGCTATCACCAATCCCTCCAAACCAATGTGAAACGCATTGGCCAATCCCTTGGTGCGCCAAATACGGAACTCTCTAGTAAACAAATTGCCCGGCTCGAAGCCCTGGGGATCACTAATGAATGGGATTCCCTGGCAATTTGCAGCGCCCTTACATTTCTTTTTCTTTGGAAATTTGACCCCCACTTATCCCTAAAATCATTATCCCGCGACACTCGCATCCTGTCTGAAGAACGTCCAGATTTTGATTCCTTTATTGAGAATTTCAATCTCCAAGGAGATCTGCCCTGCCAAGAGGCCGCAGAATTTATTTTTGATTCATACGATCACATTACCAACAAGCAACGAACCGTTCTGGAAAAGATCTTGCTCAACAGCAGAGATTTAACTAAATCCCCCATTCTTGCTACATATCAGGAAACTGTATTAGGTAGTGCCTTGTTTGAAAAAAACTATGGCTTACGTCCTGCATTGAACAGTGAGAGCTATCTACTGCTCCATGACCAACCCGTGATACATCATGAACGATATCACGCATTTCAAAGCTGGTTGCGTATGCCAGCCCACAAGGCTGGAATTATGACAAATCGTCCAAGCAGAACGCCAAAGGGCTATCAAAGCTCCCCTGAAGCGGAACTGGGGGCTAAACGGGTCGCTCTCGAGGACCTTCCTATACTTGGCTCTGGACTTCTCGCTTGGTATGCTCGGACGCAATTGAACCTCCCGGACTTCTCCCTCATTAAACCAAATCCGGTGCATACCCTTGCTTTATTGCAAATGTGTCTGGGTCGTCCAGCTATAGAAAGCATCCGGATCGCAGTAGCGCTTTGGAAGGAAAACTCAGTTCAAGACAAATGGAGTCCATTTCATGGAAGCCAAATCATTATCTTTGAAGATGCAGCCAAAGGGCTTATCTCCGGAGAAAGAGCGCAAGCGCTCCTTCAGGCAAATGAAATTCCTGTCGAATTGAAGAAATTCGGAGTAACGCGAAATTCCAAAAAAATTCAAGCCCTTGTGCCAATCGCGGATGCCATTATTCCCGATTTGAACGCGATTGACTGGAAAACAATCTGAAAGCACATTGTCTTCCAATAATAATTACCAACTCAAATACCCTTGGAGGAACACGATGCCTGAAGCAGAAAACAAAATGAATGGAGCAGAAAAGAAATCAAAAGAAACCAGCCCACCTGTTGAAGAAACCACAGTTCAAACACAACACACAATCACACTCAATGGGCAAGAGATCAATTACACAGTGACAACCGGAACAATTGTTCTGACCACAGAGGATGTTGATGAAGGGGAAAAACAAAAGGCGAGCATCTTCTATATTGCCTATACGAAAGAAGAAACCCAGGACGGGAATGAACGGCCTGTCACCTTTTCTTTTAACGGTGGCCCAGGATCATCATCTGTTTGGATGCATCTGGGTTTGTTGGGCCCAAAAAGAGTCGCCATGGACGATGAGGGAAATCCCCCTAAGCCCCCCTTCACTCTGGTTGACAATGGTTTTTCCCTGCTGGACGAGACGGATCTGGTCTTTATTGACCCGGTCAGCACTGGCTACAGCCGGACCGTCCCCAAAGAGAAACCGGAGCAATTTCATACCGTAAAAAAAGATGTGGAATCGGTTGGTGATTTTATTCGTGTGTGGACAACCCGCAATAAACGCTGGACTTCACCGAAATTCATCATTGGCGAAAGTTATGGAACCACCCGGGCTGCCGGTTTGGCGGGATATCTTCATCAACGCCACGGCATGTACCTTAATGGGATCATGTTTATCTCTTCGATTCTGAATTTCATCACCGCGCGGTTTGATGAGGGCAACGATCTACCCTTCATTCTTTTCCTGCCCAGCTACACTGCCACCGCCTGGTATCATAACCGCCTTTCAGAGGATCTACAAGAAGATTTGGAGAGCGCACTGGAGGAAGCCCGTAGCTTCTCACTTAATGAATATACACTGGCGCTGATGAAGGGCAATGATCTTCAAGGCGAGGAAAGAAACACAATTGTTAAACAGCTCAGCCGGCTGACTGGCCTTTCAGAAGCGTATATTAAAGGTACAGATTTACGAATCAACATTCACCGGTTTTGCAAAGAGCTTCTACGAGACGAAGGCAAGACGGTTGGACGCCTCGACAGCCGCTTCACGGGATTTGACAAAGACGCTGTTGGAGAAACCCATGAGCTGGACCCCAGTTATGCGGCCATTCTGGGGCCTTATACCGCAACAATGTACGATTATTTGAGGAGGGACCTTGAATATGAAACAGACATTCCTTATGAAATTCTTAAATCTCTCTATCAATCATGGAAATTCGAGAATTACCAGAACCATTATGTTAACACCGCCAAAGATTTACGGCGGGGTTTTCAACTTCATCCGGATCTGAAGGTTATTGTATGCAATGGCTATTTTGATCTGGCAACCCCTTTTCTGGCTACTGAATACACCTTCAAGCACCTGCAAATACCGGAGAAACAACAGAAGAATATCTCCATGACCTATTATGCTGCCGGTCATATGATGTACCTGCACAAAGACTCGCTTGAAAAACTCTCCCAGGATTTGCATGAATTCATCCGCTCTGTCAAATAATGTCAAATAAATAGAAGGGATTTTGTTTTCAAATGCCTGTGCCGTTGCTGTTACAATGCACAGGCATTCTTCCATTCCGCCAAATATTAAGCCGTATGGATAGAAGTTCACCTGGTCATCGGGCTGTTCCAAAACCACTCTCTAGAATTACGCAAAACACATCCTGGGGTTTACTTATTTTCGACAAGAAAATATTATACTCAAGAAACAAACTCTCCGGAACAAGAGGTCCTATGTCGCAGAAAACGACAGCCATCCTTTTTTGTCAGGAAATGGAGTTGCGAAATTCCATCATCAAAACGCTTCAAGGTACAACGTTCTCGGTCATAGGGAGCGCACAAAACCTGGCTGAAGCGTATGTTTTATTAATTCATTCGGCGCCGGATGTGATTATTCTGCAAATTAATGAACGCTGCCAACAGACCAGAGATATCATTCACCATCTAAAAAAGACCAGCCCACGATCGAAAATTCTCTTCCTGCAGCGCGCCTGCAATCATGGCCAAATTGTTGAAGCCATCAAAGCCGGCGTGTCCTTTTTCATGCCGGAAACCCTGGAAATAGAAGATCTTCCCCGTTATCTCATTGCCGCCCTAAGAGATGAAATTGTACTCCCTCCGTTTGTCGCTGAAAGCCTTATGCAGGCCTGCCATCAGGTAAATGCATCCCAAGGATTGTTCGCCCTGGATTTGACGAAACAGGAGAAAGTGATTCTGCAAGGCATCTCAAAGGGCCTCAGCTTTTCTGATTTGCATTTTGAAAATAACTTTTCTCAGGAGATGATCAAAGCACATCTCAATAATATATTGCATAAAATTCATTTTTCAGACATCGCAAAACACCAATATCAAGGGCTGATGGACGGACACCAATCTTATCAATAATACTGATTCCTCAAAAATGGGGGTAAATACCCTACCACAGTAGGGTGTGTTAATTTGGACGCCATGATAAGATTTATCATGCAGCTCTCATATATCAAGTCCAAACTCTTCATACCCTTTCTGCGTCGGGAATTGGTCAGTCGGGATCGTCTGTTTAAGAAACTTGACCAAGGTTTTTCAGAACGTCATTCCCTCATTTTAGTCTGCGCACCGGCCGGTTATGGAAAAACCACTCTGGTCAGGTCCTGGTTGGAAACAAGCAGCGCACCAGTCGCCTGGTATTCCCTGGAGCATGGTGACGACAACCCCCAACAATTTCTGATCTACCTGATAAATGCACTGCAATATGCTCTAGATGGGGAAATTGGGACCGATGCGGAGTTTGGTGATTCTTTTTCAACCCTGTCTACAGATGTTCTTTTAGCACTTTGCTTGAACCAAATTACTGAATATGATCAGCCCCTCCTATTGGTGCTGGATGATCTCCACAATATAAAAAACAAAGACATCCATACATTGATAAGTGAACTGATTTTCCATCTCCCTAAGAAAGCCTCCCTCGTGATTACCACCCGGGTTGAACCGGAATTGCCCCTTTCCAGGATGAGAGCACGCAATCAAATCACTGAAATACGCACAACTGATCTTCGATTCAACCTGGAAGAATCAGAGGAATTCTTTTTGAAAACCTCCGGAATTGCCCTGCCTAAGGACCTGATGGTTGATCTGGATAAAAAAACCGAAGGGTGGGTCGTAGGATTACAATTGGCCGCTTTGCGGTTCAATGAAAACTCCTCGGACATGGAAGCCTTTATCAGGCACCTCAATGGCAATTCTAGGTTGATCTTGGGATATTTACTTGACGAAGTTCTGGAGGAGCAACCGCCAAACCTTAAGTCTTTCCTTTTCCAAACTGTCCTATTAGACAAATTCAATGCGGGATTAAGCGCATCTCTTCTCAATATCTCCCCCAGGAAAGCGCAGCTTCTGATCTCAACATTGGAAAGAAAAAATCTTTTCATTTATCCCGTAGATCAGAATCGGGAGTGGTACCGGTATCATCCCCTGTTTTCCGATATCCTGCAGGCAAGACTGCGGGAGACCACTCCCCCGGAGAAAATTGCGGAACTTCAACTTAGAGCAAGCAGGTGGTTTGAAGACCAAGGATTGAATGAAAAAGCAATTCAATACTGCGCGGCTTCCGGGGATGACGAGCGAACTTTAGGTTTGATTCAGGCTAATGCAGAAAAAATGCTCCTTTCAGGAAAATATGACCTGTTCTTGCGATATGCAAAACAGATCCCAGAGGAACACCTTTCGGAGTATCCCAAAATTGCTCTGTTCATGGCGACCGCCATGCTCTTTCGCGAATATCCAAAACAGGAAATTGAGTCGTTGCTAAAAAGAATTGAGAGAAGCCATTCTGCCGCCTCACTGAGCGGAGAAATCATGGCTGTTCGCGCCATTATTAAGAATTACACCAATTCACCACAGCGTGGAATTGACCTTAGCAAGAAAGCCATGGTCCGTCTAAACCGGAATCAAACCTTTTTCCGGAATATTGTTGAACGAAACCTGGGGGTTGCCTATACCCTCCAAAATGATCTCAAGAATGCGAACATCTGGTTTGAAAATCTACTCCTCTCCAGCCATGAACTGGGCGATTGGGGTGGAGTCCTTGCAGCATACAACTACCTCACCTATATTCGAAAAGTCCAGGGTCGTTTACATGAAGCGAGCATCATCTATAAGAAGGCGTTGAATTTTATTGATGAAAAACGCCTTGATCTGATGCCACACAGCATCAAAATCATCGCTGGTTTTGGACAATTACTGTTGAACTGGCACAGGGTTGATGAAGCGAAAACATATTTCAAAAAAGCAATTTCTCTGGCCAAGAAATCCGACATTCTCTATGCCTTTACAGCTTATCACAATCTCAGTCGAGCCCTTGCATTGGAGAATGACTTCCGAAATGCTCTGGCCGTCATTCACGAGGCGAGGCAGCTCACGCAAGGAAAAAACGATCTCTATTTCCAGATTCATCAGGACCACTCAGAAGCCGCCGAAGCCAGAATCCACTTGGAAGCGGGTCGTATTGAAAGGGCCTACGCCTGGGTTCTCTCGAAAGACCTCATGAATGGTAATATGGGTTCTTCTGATGTTCAATTTGGCTTCGAGCTTGGCTTTATCCTCCCAATCACAGCACGAATCTTGATCACCAAGGGTTTTTATGACCAAACAATTACCATGATTGAACCGGTTATTCCCCAATACATCCACCAAGGCGCCCATGCTTTTCTCATCCGGGCGCTCAACGCCTTGGCTATCGCCTATTATCTCAAAGGAGAAAAAGAAAGAGCCCTGCATGCAATTGACAAATCAATTCAATTTGCAGAGCCGGAAGACAATCTGGGTGATTTTCTATACTTCCGCCACCTCATCACAGAACTCCTCTACAAAGCAATGGCCAGTGGAATTGCACCGGATTTCATCGGCAAAATACTCTCGCTTTCAAACCAATTTGACACACAACAGAAAACTGGAGCCGGTCAATTGCCAATGATGGACCCCCTCTCGCCAAGGGAAATGGATGTGTTATCCCTGATCTCCAAGGGCATGAGCAACCAGGAAATCGCCAATACCCTTTTCCTTTCAAAAAACACGATAAAATCCCATAACATTAATATTTACCGTAAGCTGAATGTCAATAATAGAAATCAGGCAGTGTGCAAAGCCCAATTGTTGGGAATCCTTCCGGGAAAACAGCAGGGATACACCAAAGGTCCTCATTATCGCTGAATAATTCTCTGTCTTCATTTCATTTCTCCTTCATGTCAAGTGAACTCCGGTTAGTCTTTAGCCGGAGTTCACCATTTTAATAAAGTTTACTGAGCCACGATATGGAGAAAGGAATGAGAATGACAATGAGAATGAGAATATGGATCACTGAAAATTTATACTCGGCTCAATCATGAAGCGTGCAAATTATATTGAACGATCTACATGCTGGAGACCACAAGCCTTCGCTGCTTCTACCAGAGAATCGAGTAGTGGCTCATCAGGGGATTCCCAGTCGGCTGCTGGCCCACGCACACCATGGGAACGAAAACGCAACAAACGCAGATGAATGGCCGGATCAATGTTGGCCAGGAAAGAAGCAGTGGACTGAACATTGGTGACAGTATCGCTCAAACCCGGCACAATGGTTACCCGAACCATGTGCAATTTTTCTTCTTCTCCAAGGCGCTGGATGTTTTTCAGGGTACGGGCATTTCCCTTTCCTGTGATTCTCTGGTGCAACTGCAGATCAAAGGCTTTCAAATCCACCATAGCAAAATCCAGAACAGGCAGCAGCCGCGACAGATAATCGGGAGAAAAGTCTCCATTTGTTTCCACACAGGTTGTCAGATCTGATAATTCGTGGACATGCGCAAAAAACTGGCGTAAGAATTCTGGTTGCTGAGTAGGTTCGCCTCCTGTGACAGTCACCCCACAGATAAAGGGAAGAAATTCCTGCACCGCGCGCCATGTCTCCAGGGGCGACATGGGAATAACTTTGGGCGAACTCCATTCCGGGCAAACCTTCAGGCAACTATCGCAGTCAACACAGGCATCTGGATCCCATAACACAAGTTCACCTGATTTTTTCAATGCACCAACCGGACAATGTGAAACGCACACGCCGCAGTGGCTGCAGACATTTATCGTATAGGGATTATGACAATAGATACACTGAAAATTGCACCCCTGCAGAAAGACCACACATCTATTACCCGGTCCATCAACAAAACTGTGGGAAAGTATTTTATTTATTTTTCCAAATACTTCGGGCATCGTCAGACCTGACGTTCTCTCCGGTGGAGAGTGTTCGGCTGCTCATCAAAGAAATCTCTGGCAAGATGCGATGTGGCATGCCGAAGCAGTTTTTCTTCCTGACGATTCTCCAGGTCGCAGCGCCTGACAAGGTAACCGGATACACGGACATACTCTGAATCAACACTACCAATGGATAAATCCCGAACGCCTATTTTCATAGCTCCATCAATGATATCCAGAATCGCCTCCGGATTATCCTTCGCGGTCTGATCAAACTCAAGAATATCACTGATGCCCCCTTCAACCAGGCTCTGAATGGGCGCGGCTGCCTGAAGATGAGCATATAATTCTGGTTCCTGACCAGCGGGGATCCGCAATCCGGGCGTGGCGCCTTTGTCTTCCGAGATTCCAACCTGGGCATGAAAAGTGACATGCCCATCTGTACCCTCACAATAGGGAGCAGAATGACTCATCAGGGCTTCTTTGAGACTGACAACAATTTGTTGTCCAATTGAGTTCGCCTCTGCATCATGGCCAAACCGGGCCTCAGGATTGCCCTCTAAGCGCATCACTTTATTGACCAGCTCATTCAATCCAACGACGCCTGCGTAGGCAGAAAATTTTTCCGGCTCCAAGAAGCCTTCTTTAATGAAAACCGATTGGTCAAACCATCCGACTTCTTCAATCAGATAACGAATCCGGCTGTTGATGACCTCAACCTGATACTCAGCCACTTCGGGCAGTACTTCCCCCAGCAAGGAGTCCAAAGACCCGTCAAATCGCTTAGCCAATTCTGCAAGGTTCAGTCGGACCAGGGTGAAAATACCGCCCCTATGGCGCATAATATTATAACAACTCGCCACGATGTAATCTGAACCCCACTCTGCCAGATGCAGGGGATGATTCAAGAAATATGGTTTTGATAAGCGAAGCGCATTCCGAACCGCCTTCAAAGCAAACTCTCTGGGGGTCTTGTCTGGATCATATCGGAGAGTCAAATTGGTGATTGTTTGCACTTCGTAATCAATATCCAGAAGCATTTTTCCAACCCGGGACGCAGTTGGCCCAAGGACCCCATGAACAAAGGCATCCGGGTGAAGACGGTCAATCAATGTCCAAAAATGGGTCAGCAGAGAGTAAGCTGCATCAGCGGAAATCCCGTCCAGGTAAGGTTCCAATAATTCATCCAATTTCCCAATAAAGGGAGGCGGGCCGGATGTGGGGGAATAATTATACAGGGTTAATAAATTCGTTATCGCTTCATGTAGGGTTGTTGCAGGTGATAAATCAAAAAAGTCTGAACCCTGTTCAAGAAGCCTGCCAAAATCTGGAGCAACATAGCGTGGATGAAAGGGCGCAGGCCCTTCACCAAGTAGGCAAATCACCCCATTGCCAATTGCCTCTACAGCGCGATCAGAAACCCTGGGATAGGAAAGTGTTTTGAAAGCAGCATCCACCAATCCCTGTCGTTTTTGATCCTCAAGTTGATTGGGATTCTTGAGCAATTCTCGCACGTGGCGCTTGAAATGCTCAAGGTCCTCTGTGGACATTCCTGTTTCAATGTGTTCAAATGGATATGCAATGTTGGTTTGTGTCATCGTTTCTCACCTTTACCGGAAAACCAATAAGTATAAGTATTATACTGCAATTACAAGAGCCTGTTCCGTTAAAGAAGCACGTCCTTTTCCGCACAGACTGAGAAGATAGCCAATCATTTGGATTTTGCCCAGTGAAATAAACGAATAAGCTTTTTCTTAATGAATCCAGATAAAGCCTCTCTGGCAATTCTCTTTGAAAGCCTTTCCGGGCTATGAAAAACCTTTGGTTGATCTTCGCGGAAATCCAAGTGAAGACATAATTTTGGACAACGATTGACACACAAACCACATCCAACACATCTTTCACTGATGATGATATGCTCACCCTGCATTGTCAGTGCGTCAATCGGACAACTTTCCACGCAGATGCCACACCCAATGCATTTATTGGAATCCCAATGAACCACAAAACGGGATACTTCCGCAGCATTTCTACCTCCAATCGCCAGAGATTTCACTGCCCCGCATGCATGGATGCAGCAATTACAAATCGTGCTGATCCCATCTCCCACATTGCTGATATTGTGAATTAATCCGGCTTCTTCACTGATCCGCAGAACTTCAATTGCCTCGTCAGCCGTAATCTGTCGTGCTCTCCCGGTCTCAATTTGTATCACAGCTAAGCGATTAAAATACAGACACACCTCCAAAGGGTGATCACAGCCTTCACCCAAATTCCTCTTTGTGCTGCGACAGTAACAATCTGCCAGGGCAATCATCGTTTCCTTCCGAACCATCTCAGAAACCACATCAAAGGGAAGTACTCTGGTATTGTCCGGGACAGATGCATTGATATTTATCCGGCCGTATTCCGGCTGCTCCTTTACGGCATTTTCATACGGAATTACTCGGAAATAGGGGGTCTTTGTGGGGATTGAACGCCCGGCATCCTCAGACATAGCATTCATCCACTGTGTAGCAGCCTGGCGCATGGGGTCATTCTCTTTTTTTCGAACCTGCAATTCGCAGAAGATGACAATATCACCTCGTTGAACAATCCGTTGTTGATGGTCCAGTTTGCGCAATGGGGATGGTGTTGGATACACGATAGCATTTTCCACTTCGCCCTCAGGCGCAAGATAGGACAGGATAAAGCCTTCAGGGACCAGGCGTTTGAGAATCCCATGCAATTCGGCCTTCGAAATGCCAATCCTTGATGCCCTTCTCTCAAATTCTTCCATCTCGATCAAACCCTGCATGGGCAATAGAAGAACCACCCGGATTTCTTCTTCACTGATCGTTGCCTGCAGAGCAGATTTGAATTGTTCTCTATTGGGCAAACGTCCCAACATGAACTCAAATCCTTTCAACAAATCTTCATAGAGATCTTTTTTTGCCATGGGAGAACATTCCTAGTGTCATAGGGTAAGAAATAACAGGTTATGATCAACATGATATTCACAAAGCTCTCTTAAAAAGATACAAACCCATAACAAGGCGAAAACAAATTTTCCATCGCGACTAAACCCCGAGTTGTACGTATCATATAATAGAGATAACAAAGGAGACAACACAATGACTGAGAAATCACATAAACTGCGTCGTTCCCGCCGTAACCGGATCATTGCCGGTGTATGCGGCGGCCTGGGAGCATTCTTCGGCATCAGCGCATTTTGGTTTCGGCTGCTGTTTTTTCTCCTCCTTCTACCAGGAGGTTTACCAGGATTGATTCCCTACCTTATCCTGTGGATTATCGTTCCAAAGGAACCACGAGGATGACCGCAAGCAAACACCCCGCTGAAAATTGCGGGGTGTTTGCTTTTTTCCAGTTCAGTCAACGGAGTCCGGAAGTTAATCCCCCGCAAAATAGAGCATGCGAAAAGTGATATACACAATATACAATCCGATAAGATAAACTGCCCCCCATTTTCCAAGCTTCCCTTTATTGAGCCACAAGATAACCCAAAGAATTGCACCGGTGACCGTTTCCCAGGGAAGATCCCACAACACCAGCGGAGAAGGCACCCAATAGCGGCTGATGAGCGCACCGCCGCCAATTGCAACCAGGGGATTGGTGATGTTGCTCCCCACCAGCGTACCAAGGGAGATGCCGTCATCGCCATGGCGCACGCCGGACACAGCGGTGATCAATTCAGGCAGCGCGGAAGCGACTCCCAGAGTGATCACACCAATTAAGGAACCACCAATACCGGTTCTGACAACAATCACTTCTGTAACTTGCAATGCCACCATAGCACTGCCCACGGTAAAAACCAATGAAAGAAGGGCAAGAATAGCATCCCGCCAGGCCTCCCGGGCATTCGCCGGAACACCTTCCGGGGTTTCTCCTTCGACAAAGCCATGATCTTCCTCCCGATAATGTTTTCGTTCGTCAATGAATAAGTAATACATGTAGATCAAAAAGGAGAAGAACAGGATCAACCCATCCACACGAGAATACACGCCATCCACACCCAACACGATACACATTATTGTGGTGGCAATCATGGGGATCATGCTTTTCCATAGAAAATACCTTCGAAAACGCAACCCCCCCGCCATAAGCACCACAATGGCCATGATAAGGGTCTGCTGAATTACATCCGATCCGATATTCGCTCCCAGCACCACCGCGGAGCTGACCTTGAAATCCAGCGAACCGCTCAGAATACCAATTGAGGCTGTGTAGTGTGCGGCAATTTCTGGGATGCTTGTGGCCAGGGAAACCACAGTGACCCCCATAAAGGTTGTTGAGAGACGAAAAAAGCCGGCCAGTCCTGTAAGTTTTTTCACTGCAACGTTGGATGCAAACACCAGAACGGCGATAGAGCCAACACCAGCTAGGATAATGAGCCAGAGACTCTGTGATATGAAATCTAACATAATTGCGGTTTCCTTACATATAACAGCACGAATGGTTTACTTCAAAACAAAAAAGGGCCACA
>DAOTUG010000135.1:0-1926 GCA_034437335.1 Anaerolineaceae bacterium | reverse complement strand
TCATCCGGGGTGTCAAAGGAGAGAAAGTGTTCCTCAGCATTTGCCGGATGGTAGATCAAATCGTGCAGATGAACCATCTCGGCCTTCACCTTCTGCCGCCGCACTTCGCGGCAGCGGACGCATACGCAGCGGGTGCCGCGCCGCTGCATCTCAGCCTGGACGTCCTGGCGGAGGCTGGTGTTCCTGTTCCCGGCCACCACATTATTGGAAGGGATATCGCGGATGATGCGGTTGATGCGGCAGTAGCGCGGGACTGTGGTCTTGAGGTCTGCAATCAAGTCCAGGAGGATCGCTTCGGAATAGGGAGTGTATTCCCCCTGCTGCCAAAAACGGTACAGCTCGGTGTTTTCCAGCAACTGGCAGGGATAGATCTTGAGCTCATCCGGACAGGGCGCGTCTTCACCCCACAAGCGCTGGAAGTCCTCCCGGTCCGATTGGGGCGTGGCCCCCAGAAGGTTTGGCATCCAGTGCAGGACGATCTTGAATCCGCCTGCCCGCAGGAGGGCAACGGCCTGCCGGGTGTCCTGCGCGGTGTGTCCCCGCCGGTTGCGGCGGAGGATGCGGTTGTCCATGCTCTGGGCGCCCATCTGCACCTTGGTGACTCCCAGGGTGCGGTACCAGGCCAGCTCTTCTGGGGTGATGTAATCGGGACGGGTTTCGATCACCAGGCCCACATTGCGCTGTTCTGCGTGGACATTCTGCGCCTGGGCCTTCTGCAGGCTGCCGAAGCCCGGGCTGTCTTCGGGGTTGGTCCCGTTCATGGCCTCAAAGCAGCGCCGGACGAACCACGCCTGATAATCCCGGGGATAGGCGCTGAAGCTGCCCCCCAGGATCAGCAGCTCAATCTTGTCGGTGGGATGGCCCACGGCCCGCAGGGCGCGGATGCGGTTGTGCACCTGGTCATAAGGGTCAAAACGGTTTTCCAGACCGCGCCGGGCCCCCGGTTCATCGCTGAGGTAGCTCTTCGGCATCCGGGATTCGGATGGGCAAAAGATGCACTCCCCCGGACAGGGGTGGTAGCGGGTCAGGACGGTGACCGTGGTGACCCCGGAAAGGGTGCGGGTGGGTTTCATGCGGATTTTGGCCAGGAGGGCTTCGTCTTCTTCCCATTGACCGCTCCGGATCAACTGGTAATAGGCCCGCACCAGGGCGTGCTTGGGGATGAAGCCTCCGTCCGGTCCGGGTTTGGGGTGCCGGCGTTGGGCCGTCTGCAGATCCAGGCCCTCCAGCAGGTCCCTGAGGATGGCCCGGGCCTGTTCCATTTCTTCTGGGGAATATTCGCGTTTCTTCTGCCAGCTTTCTGTGTTCATACCCCTGCATTTTACCCACAATCACCGGCATTGGTGAAGGGGTTGTGAGAGGTGGGGTCCTTGCACGGGGGGCTCAATCGGATATCAGGGGTAAATACAGGAAATGATCCAGGACAGGGGCGTCCGGCCCGGGCCAGCCGGCCAGACGGGCCATGAGCCACCACCAGGCCTTCCCTTTGACCACGCACAGGAGTCCGTGGGAGTGGGCGCAGGAGGGCAGGTTCTGGCAGTCTTCGGGATGGTCGTCACACCAATCGCTGCACCAGGTGCAGTCATCATTTGCGCCGGGGACGCAATTGCCGTCCAGATCATAGCGTTCCATGTCGGCAAAGTCGAACAGGATGTTGTTGTTGGTGGTCACATAGGACCTGATCAGATTGTTGTTGTGCACGAGAGTCCCGGAGTCGTTTCCGTCCGTGTGGCCGGTGAAGTAGATGAACTCGGTCCCGGGATATTCGCCATCCAGGGTGGCCAGGTTGGTGAGGTAGGCGTTGATCTGGGATTCGCTGTAGGTGCTGGCCTGGCCGCACCAGGTCCAGGTGGAAAAATCGAACAGGCCGGAGCCGACGGTTGTGCGGGTGTGGTTCATGCCGTCGCTGGTGGACCAGTACATATC
>DAOTUG010000134.1:0-12321 GCA_034437335.1 Anaerolineaceae bacterium | reverse complement strand
TATAGACCAGCCAAAGATCACCCCTGGCGTACCTATGGGAAAAAGATCAATGGACAACCAGTGCCTACTCCCTGATAGGACATTTCTACTTTGCTAGGGAGTAGGACATTTTAACTTTGCCTTGACAGGTTTTATTGAGAATTGCTATTCTTCGTGAATCAGGTTGACATTTCCCACAGCCATATCCAGATTTATTGTCAACCCGAATTCACCCTCGGTCAGGGTGGCGTAATTATCATCCCGCAGAAGCCAGGTACCTTCGGTGTTGATATTGCTGACCGTGCCTTCGTTGATGACCTCCGCCATCATGCCAGCGGGGATGATGAGGGTGATATTACTGACCGTTGCCTGAATGTTCACGATGGCATCCTGCCGGAGGATGCCGCTGAAGTCCAGAGTATAATCTCCCGCACCGGCCTGGAAGATCATGGTCTTGAAATTTGCATGACCGAGGCCGTAGATCTCCGCTGAGGATGCCCCTGTGGTGAAGGTGAATTCATCCATGATTTGTGGGTTGGGCACGTCAAAGTTGATCATTGTGTCGCTGGCGCCCTGGATGATGCTGAGATTGGTCAACTGCATCCCACTGAAGTTAAACACATTCTTGCTGGCGCCCCCTTCGATGCTCAGGTCAAGGGGGAGGGCGCTGGTGAGGGCAAGGTCCCAGGTGTTTTCAACCTCATTTGTGGGTATTCCGGTCACTGAAAAAGGATTCAGTTGCCGGATCTGATAATAATTCTGCCTGCGGGTGAATTCCGGCTCCCATTTCTCGACATTATAGGTGATCGTCCCATTAGCAAGGACTTCCGAGCCGGGATTGAGATAAAATTCGCCCCCAGTTATGTTGAATTTGATCTCTGATTCCTGGTTGTTTTCAGGCAGGGCTTCGGTGATCTCAACGACCCGGGTTTCTCCGGTTTCGATGGAAAAGTTCACGTTTTCAATCTGGCAGGCCAGGGTGGCTGCCAGCAGAGTCAGAATGACTAGAAAGAGCGGCTTCTTCATATGGGCTCCTTGGTTGAGCTTACGAAATTTTTCTAAGTAAGAATGATACCAGAACCTGACTGAGGAGGGGCGGGATGGCCTTCCAGGGAATGTACAAACCGGGAAGGCCATCTGAAAGTTGTGTACTATGGGACAGGTTATTGGTCTTTCTGATCCTCTTTCCCAATATCCATCTCATCCGTGTCCACATCCCCGCTGGCAGGTTCATCAGTTTGAGCCGGTTCAGGCTCCAGGCTTTCGGCTTCTGTGCGGTCCACCAGGAGGACGGTCTCTTCCTCAGCGGGAGTCTGTTCCGGCCGGGGATATGGCTTTGATCCAAAGAGGGTGACCACAGTCATGCCAAGACCAAACAGGGTTGCCATGAAGACCAGGAACCCGCCCAGACAGGGAATCAGATCCAGGCTGATGGCCAGAAGATAGAGGACCAGATTGCCCAGGGTGGCGGAGACGACCGGATGCCAGGTGGTCTTGAAAATACCGGCCATCCGCTTGCCAATTTCATAACCCAGGGCCAGCCAGCCAGCCAACATTGCGAGGCCAAAGGCCAGACCCACCAGGACCACTACGGGGATCAGGCAGATCGTCAGGGAAAGAAGAATCCCGCCGACCACCATCACCAGGGCCGTCAGTGCGCCGTATCCCAGGATGTGCCAGGGTTTCCGGACGAGGGCCAGGGTCATTTCCTCGGTGGCTTTGGGCATGATCAGCAGCATAATGGCCGCCAGTCCCACAAAGACCAAGGTCTTGGCAAATTTTTCCGCAATTTTCAGCAGGGGAAAGAAACGCATCCCCGGCATTGGCAGAACCCTGGGTTGATATATTTCGGGAAAATCAACATCCGTCCAGGGAATGTCCCAGCTTCGATTGGTGGTTCCCTGGATTACGGAGCCTTCTTCCTGGTCAATAAAACCAGCGGGTGAAAACAAATCCCCTTCGATGACCGCGTTGTTTTCAAGGGTGACAGTTCCGCCGATGACGGTCAGATCGCCCTGCACCGTGCCGTCAATGTCCACAACGCCCCCCAGGACAAAAACGCTTCCGTTGACAACGGCCCGGGACTCAATGGTCACCACACCGCCCACAACGTTTAAATCCCCATCCAGGATCTTACCGCTTTCCAGGGTGAAGTTCTCCCCGAATACGGTTTTTCCATCCTCCAGGCTTTCAGCGGAAACGCTGAAGGGAAGGGCCAGGGCTAGAACGATGACGGCCAGCAGTACAAAAAAGACTTTTTTTATTTTTTTCATCTTACAGACACTCCTTCATTGTTTGGTTGGTATAGCTTGATCACTGAAAGCAACCATGTCACGATCAGTGTTAGCATTGCGGTGAGGATCCCGAAGCCAAAGACAAAGCTGATCGGGATCAGCAGGGGAAAAGATGCCGTCAGAGATTCAAGGACATTGATCACCTGTCTGATCCGGTTGGCAGCCAATCCGATGGTGGCGATTCCTTTTCCGAGGATGAGATGCCACGGTGTGCTGAGGAGGTTCAGAGCGGCCAGAAGGATGAGGATCATTGTGGCCAGGGTGAAAATGCCGATGGCCAGAAGCCACATCCGCCGTTGCTGCTGCTGAAGGCGGAACACGGACAGACGGGTCTGCCAGCGTGTTGTGAATCCCGGTGCGGGATTGGGAGGGGCCGTTTCTTCAAAGGTCTCCCGTACGTGCAGCCAGGCAGCAGATAGATCTCCGCAGGATGTGCAGATTTCCAGATGGGCCTTGAGTTCATTTTCCCGATTTTCATCGAGAGGTTCTTCAGAGAGAAGCCAGGTTTCAAAAGGCTGGTGATTCATGGGGCCTCCTTTCCATAAAAACCTGTGTGTTCTGCGACTGCCAGGAACTGGCCAGTGCCCGTCTGGCTCGGTAGAGACGGCTTTTTACCGCGCTCACGGTCAGATCAAGGGCTTCGGAAATTTCCACTTCGGAATATTCGTGCCAGTACCGCAGGATGATCGCTGCCCGGTCTGTGGGGCTGAGGTCCTGTAAGAGCTTCTGGACCAGAGCTTCTTTCTCCTTATCTCGAAATTCTTTCTCCGGATTGGGAGCGTGGCGGTCCGGGACAATCTCTGCTGGCAGGACAGCCGTGGAGACGGTGGAGAGCTGTTTCTTTCGCATGCGATCAATGCAGTGATGCGATGCAATGGAGAGAAGCCAGGTGGCAAAGGACCGGTTTGGATCGTATTTCTTCAAATAGCGATATGCCCGGATGAAGCTCTCCTGGGCGGCATCCTCTGCGTCATTGCTGTTGCCCAGCATCCGGTAGCAAAGATGATAAACCGGTGTCTGGTAGCGGTCTACGAGATTGGCAAAGGCCAGATCGTCGCCTTTCAAGGCTTTTTGGATCCAAAGGGCTTCTTTATCTTCTTCCACGTATGCTCCTCGATGTTCTTCTATAGTGATATACGAGAATTGGCATTAAAAGTTGCAAATAGGGATGAATTGTCCTGTGTGGTTTGGTTAAATCCCTGCCCCAATGCAGCTCCTGATGGTAGTCTGAATGGTATTATGATCCTGGGGAAAGGAGAAGGGGTTGCCAGCAAGCCCTCCGGCAACCCGCTCCAAGATGATGCTGCGTCCTTGATGATGGCTGGTCTCAGAAGACCATTTCTTCCTTTCCGGCTAGTTTGTCCCTGATGCGCTGGACGACGATATCCAGATGCTGACTTTTATGGACGAAATCCAGATCATCGCTGCGGATGGTGAGGACGGGGCAAAGATCAAAATCCTGGATCCATTCCGTGTAGAACCGGTCCAGAAGACTGAGATAGTCCTCTGAAATGCTTGTTTCAATGTCCCTGGCGCGGCGGCGGATTCGTTCCATCAAAACTGACACCGGGGCCTGCAGGTGGATCAACAGGTCTGGTTTGGGAAGTTGATCCACCACCAGATTGAAAAGCCGTAAATAGGCGTGGTAATCCCGGGTGTTAAGATTCCCCATGTGATGCAAGGCCCGGGCGAAAATGTGGGCATCCTCGTAAATGCTCCGGTCGAGGATGGCGGATTCCTTTAGATTGGCCAGGTGGATGTGTTGTTCCGCACGATGGCCCAGGAAGTAAATCTGGAGGTGAAAGGACCAGCTCAGCATATCTTGATAAAAATCCGGCAGGTAGGGATTGTCCGCAACAGATTCGTAGGCGGTTTTCCACCCCAGTCGTTCGCCGATCCGTTCTGTGAGGGATGTTTTTCCGGCGCCGATGTTTCCGGCAAGGAAGATCAATCGTTTGGGCATGGGATATCCAATGGTATTTGGTTGGTCAGACTGCCTGGGGCAGATTCTGTTGGATGAATAACTGGACCATCGTCAGATAAGGGTCGTATTGCTCGTAGCGGACGCAATGGCCGGCATTGCTGATGTGGCCAAATTCGCCATCCTCGAGGATTTCCACCGCTTCCACACCAATTTCGGGGGTTACGATGGCATCCAGGGCTTTGTCCCCGGTGATGATCAAGGTGGGAACTGTGATCTTTCTGGCTAGGGTGCGCCAGTCCTGTTGTTTAACCGGGTACTGGTCAAAAACCGCCGGATCAAATTGGTGCTTTGATTCCGCCCAGGGTTTCAGGATGGCTTCTTCCCAGGGGGGTGTTTCCTTTTTCTTCAGGCTGATCAGTTTCTTGATGGATTTTTCCTTCGCTGCCAGGTTGCGTTTTTTCCATTCCTGCAGGGTGGTTTTGATATCTTCTTCCTTCAGGTTTTCATCAGACCAGACAGGATCTTCCAGAATGAGCAGGGAGAGCATATCGGGGAATCGGGCAGCAAACTCGGCTGCAGTTGAAGCTCCCATGGAATGGCCGATGAGGATGGGTTTCTCCAACGACAGGGCTTCGATGAGGTCGTGCAGATCGGCTGCCAGATCAAAGCGTTTGTTTGGGTCTATCCGGTCGGATTGGCCGTGACCATAGGCATCGTACAGGATCAGATCATAGTCCCCTGCCAGATCTTCGGCAAGCTGGCTCCAGCAAAGCCCATTATCCGTGATACCGTGGGCCAAGACGATCTGAGGCTTGTCGCCCCCGGTGCGTGTATAAAACAGGTCAACATCTGCAGATGTTGTGATAGCGCCTTGTGTCCAGTCCTTTTGCATTGGTCTCCTCCACGCATAGTGATTTTCCTGATTATTATACTTAAAGTTCCTGCAAACCTGTGATGAATTCTACTAAAATCAATCGTATCTCCTACGAAAGCATATTCGGAATGGAAATGAACCCACCGATGCGCTTGGTATTGTGTCCCAATGATATTCATTATAGAGGCGGGAGGTCTCTGCAGGGAAAATGCGGTTGGTTCTCTCCAGGCCTTCGGTTTTTTTCGGAAAGGAGGTTGTGATGCAAAACCGGCAGATGGATGACAGGAATGCGGGTGTTGTGAGGGGGCTCTCGATATATAATGGGACAATCAGCACAACAAGGAGTAATTATGATCTGGAAAGACCGATGGAAAATCGCATCCCTGTGGTTGTTGGGGGGCGCTCTGATTTACATTGCTGTCCAGCCGGTATGGGCGTCCGGGGAACGGCTGGATCGGCCGGAAGATGGTGTCTTACTGGAGCGGCTGACGGATCATTGTCCCGCCCTCTCTCCGCCCACCGGGGAGATCCTGTATGTGTCCACGGTAGGGGAATTGGTGAGTGCGGTCAATCATGCCACCGGTGGAGAGACCATTTCCCTGGCGGATGGTTATTACGCGTTAAATGGCGCTCATCTTCGATTGGATGTCCCCGGCCTGAGCCTTCGGAGCACAAGCGGGAACCGGGAAAATGTGATCCTGGATGGGGGCTATCTCACCATGGAGATTATTCAAATTGTTGCCTCTGACGTGACAGTGGCGGATTTGACCCTACAGCGGGCGTATAATCATCCCATTCATGTCTCCAACAATACCGATCCGGGAGCAGTGCCGGGGGATGTGACCGGCACGCTGCTGTACAACTTACACATCATTGATCCCGGGCAGCAGGCCATCAAGATCAATCCCGACCCAGGGCAATCTGCGACCTATTTTGTTGATGATGGGGTGATCGCCTGCTCCCACATTGCTCTGACGGATGCAGGCAGGGAGCGGATCCGTGGGAATTGCTACACTGGCGGGGTGGACGCTCATCAAGCGCAGGGTTGGACCATACGCGATAATCTGATCGAGGGTTTTTGGTGTGATTTTGGGCTTTCGGAGCATGGAATCCACATGTGGCGGGGGTGCAAGGATACCCTTATCACCCGGAACGATCTGCGTAACAATGCCCGGGGTATCGGCCTGGGCTTGGTAGAAAGTGGGACGGGCTATCGCACCTACCCGGGATTCACCTGTCCGAATGAGACCATCGGCTATGTGGATGATTTTGGCGGTCTGGTGACGAACAATATCATCTCCGCCTTTGAGCCCGATTTATTTTCTTCGCAGTTTGGGTTTGACTGTGGGATCTGTTTCTGGAACGCCTGCGATTCGAAGGCCTATCACAATACGATCTATACTGACGATCCGGGGAACACGTTTTCCGGAATGGAATGGCGGTTTTTCAACACCCAAGCACTGGTTAATAACAACCTGTCGAATGCGATTTTGAGGGAACGGGAAGGCGCATCGGCCGTTTTGGAGGGCAATCTCAGCCAGGCGGCTGCTCTGTGGTTTGTGAACCCGAGTGCATACGATTTTCACCTGGCGCTGTCTGCAACCCAGGCAATTGATCAGGGTGTGACGGTCTCTTCGGTATGGGAGGATTTTGAGGGGGACCCGCGCCCTGTTGGGGATGGACCGGATGTTGGCGCGGATGAGGTCTATAATTTTGCGGCGACAGATTGGGTATATCTCCCATTCCTGGGGCGTTGACACCTGGCTGTGGGACCATTCGTATAGCAAAAGGGCGCCGACAGGGCGCCCTTTTTGCAATCCGGACATCCGCAGTATGAGCGCCCGGAAATGTCAGACCTGGATCGTCAGCATTCGCTGTAGCCGCAACTGTAGCACTTGCGGCAGGCTTCTTCATTGACGACGGTGGCCTGTCCGCATTCCGGGCAAAGTTCTCCAACCTTCCGTTCCCGTTGTTTCTTCTCCTGATCAAGGTCGGGCAGGGGCAGGGTGGTTTGGGCCTGGTTTTCAAGCTCTGAATCGGGGACCTCGTTTTCCCAATGACGAATATACAGGTACTCATCCAGGGCTTTTGCGATGCCGTCCGGGAGGGAACGGACGCGGTTAGGGCCGAAACCCAGAGACCGTCCGCCGCCGATGCCTGCAAGCTGGTCCATGATGGTTTTCAGGCGTTTTCTGGGCTCCAGGGGAGAGGAAATGCGCAGGAGATAGGAAATCATACGGCCGATGGCCTCAGAATGGGCAGCGGTCTCTGAGCCCGCTTTGGCTGTGTTGACAAAAACCTCAAAGGGTTGGTTGTGGCCGTTTTCGTTAATTGTCACAAAGGTCTTGCCCATGGGGGTTTCGATGGAATAGGTGTAGCCCCGCAGGAATCTTGGACGGGGTTTCTTTGCATCGTGCCAGAAGGGCAATTGCTCCTCGCTTTGGATGGCGCGGGAGGCTGAATCGGCAGTTTCAACCGGTTGGGTTTCGCCGGCGGTCTCCTTGGTTTCCAAAACCACCTTCTCACGGGATCCTGTCACATACACGGTGATCCCTTTGCATTTCAGCTCCCAGGCCAGAAGGTAGGCTTCGGCCACATCTTCAGGGGTTGCCGAAGGGGGGAAATTGATTGTTTTGCTCAGGCTGTTATCCACAAAGGCCTGCAGAGCAGCCTGCATGCGGACGTGCTCTTGGGCGGGGATGTCTCCGGAAACGACAAAAACCGCTTTCAGATCCTCCGGCACCATTTTCACACCCTGGCAGGAGCCGGTCTCCATCACCGCATCAATGATCTCCTGACGAGTGTACTCATTCAAGTCGGCTTCCCGCAAGGCGGCATGGAAACTGGGGCTGATATATTCCAGCTCCAGATCGTTGCCATTATCATTGACATGGCGAACATAGGCCAGGGCGAAGACCGGTTCGCATCCATAGCCCTCGCAGCCGGCAACTGTGGCAATCGTGCCGGTGGGGGCGATGGTGGTTTGGGCAGCGTTGCGGATGCCATGTTGCAAAATTCCTTCTGTGATCTCAGACCAATTGAGATCCGGCCGGTCATCCGGGAGATCCAGATCCACGATGGATTGGGGCGGTTGCCACTGCAGGTTTTCGGGGTCATAGATACTGCCTGTGATAGCCGGAAAAGGTCCCCGCTCTGCGGCCAGTTGGATGCTGGTTTGCATGGCATGATAGCGGATGAACTCCATCACCCGAGCGGCAAAGGCCTGCCCTTCCGGGCTGCCATAGCGAATGCGGGCATGGTACAGCAAATCGGCCAATCCCATGATGCCCAGCCCAATCCGCCGGGCCTTCATGGCGGCCTCCTTCAGTTGGGGCACTGCCGGAACGTAGGCGTTGGCATCCACCACATCATCCAGGAAGATGGTTGACAGGACCACCGTTTCACGCAATGCCTCCCAGTCCACGGTGTGGTCTGGGCCGAGATGAACAGCCAGATTGACAGAACCAAGGCAGCAGTTCTCATAAGGCCCGAGCCATTGTTCACCGCAGGGATTGGTTGCTTCCAGACGGTAGAGATTGGGGACCGGGTTATGGCGGTTGGCTGCGTCCAGGAATAAGACCCCGGGTTCTCCATTGTGATGGGCCTGCGAGACGATTTTATCAAAAAGTTCCCGCGCGTTGATGACCTTGTGGGTCTTGATGGGCAAGTTTTCCTCGATAGCGGCTTCCAGGTCCCCGTTGAAATCCTGATACGCCGGGGTTTCCACATTCGGAAAGCGTAGGGGCCAATCCGAGTCGGATTTGACCGCTTCCATGAAATCGTCGGTGATACCCACCGAGATGTTGAAATTGGTGATGGCATTCTCATCCGTCTTGCAGGTGATGAAATCCTCAATATCGGGATGGTCCACCCGGAGGACGCCCATGTTGGCGCCGCGTCGTGTTCCTCCCTGGGCAATTTCGCCAAAGGCTTCGTTGTAGACGCGCAGGAAACCAACCGGCCCCGTCGCCTCACCAGCGGAGGATTTCACCAGATCACCGCAGGGTCGCAGACGTGAGAAGCTGAACCCGTTTCCGCCCCCGGTCTGCTGGATCAGGGCTGCATTGCGCAGGGTGGAGAAAATGCCGTCCTCCCGGCGGCCCATATCATCGGAAATGGGCAGGACAAAGCAGGCGGCTAATTGGCCCAGGGGCGTTCCGGCTCCGGTAAAGGTGGGGGAGTTGGGGAAAAATTTTTTCTCTGTAAGGAGGGTATAGAATTGTCCGGCTCGTTCTTGAACGTCCTGGTCCCTGTTCTCTTCTGCTTTGGCGACATGGTAGGCCACACGCCAGAACATTTCCTCTGCGGTTTCAATTGGGTTACCCTCTTCGTCACGGCGCAGATAACGGCGGCTGAGAACCTGCCTTGAGTTTTCGCTGAGTTCAATGGTGGGCAAGTCTTCCGGGAGGGGTGGGGTGGGAAGAAGACCCTTGGGGTTGGGACCAGTGTTCTTGGTCATTGGTGACTCCTTTAATACAGTATGATGCTGGTGATTGGTTGTGATCAATTGCTTTCTGTCAATAAACGGTCAATCTCGCTGCGAATTGCGTTCAGGTCGTCCAACTGCAAGTAGACAATGGCATAGCGGATGTAGGCGATATAGTCCAGTTCCTTTAATCCTTCGATGACCATGTCACCCACCACCCGGGAGGAAACTTCGGCCTTGCCCATGCGCTGGAGGTTGGATTCGATTTCCCCGACCAGACGTTCGATGCCAGCAGCAGGCACCGGGCGTTTGGCGCAGGCGATGCGGATGCCATGAAGCAGTTTGTCCCGGTTGAACTCTTCGCGGGTGCCATCCTGTTTGACCAGCATGGGGGTTGCGAGGATGGGGCGTTCCAGGGTGCTGAATCGCTCTCCACAATCCAGACATTCTCGCCGTCGGCGGATCCCGCCTCTGGCTTCTTTGGTTGTGTCAACAACCTTAGACCTTGTACCCTGACAATAAGGACATTGCATAGACAAAAACACCCTTTTCCTATTGATCTGGTTGCAGCGAGTAACGACCCCCCATATATAGGGGTAATCAGTATCGTCCCCCCTACCCGTTCGGTAGGTTTCCATTCTAGCACAGATGCGTTATTGAATCAAGACAAATGTTCGTATATCTTTCTTAAAATATTTGCTTGACGCCGGTATTTTAACCTTAAATAAACACTGCCTGCCGCGTCTGAATAAACGGCCGCTGGTGGTTGATTTTTTGTTTTGGTTAGCTCAAATCTGGATACGCTGGAGTTTATCCGCAATCGCCGTGACCCCAAGGCAATCGCATATGGACTCATCAAGCTATTTGTCCAATGACTGACCCCATCCTCGTGGGCCTTTGCACAGCGCTGATGGGGCAGCACGGTCCTCCTGGCCCTTTGCACAGCGCTGAAGTTGCAGGAGGAGGGCTTTTTTTATTTGTTCCAGACATGCTCCCACGCTGAGGGCTTATCTCCGGCGGATGATGTTGTTAAGGTGCGAGTCGAACGTGTCCTTACACCGGTGTGCGGGTATTCGTTTTTGGAAAAAACGAACCGAAACGAATAGCGGCAAAGGTCAGGCCACTGCGCTGGTTTCCTGTTCGGTCATATCTGCAAGGACGAGGTTGAGGCGCTGGGTGAAGGCGCTGCTGGCGGACGGTTTTTTCACCTGATCAGAACGTTTTGATTCTGCGGTCATGAGAAGCGCTCCTTTCGGACGCGATCATATGGCACTGATTTCCTCGTGTGATATGAGGATAAGCGATTGGGGGCGAGGGTTCAAGCCGTTAAAAGCGGCTAAGAGGGGGTGATTTTTGCCGGAAGCGGCAAAGGCGAAGGGAAACACAAAGGGCTGCCGGGAGGATGGCGGCCCAACGCATGTTGGGCTTGCGCAGATGACTGCGTCAGATGGCTGCAAGCGCGGTGAGCACGGGCCTCCTGGCCCTTTGCACTGCGCTGATGTGGCAGCACGGGCCTCCTGGCCCTTTGCACTGCGCTGATGGGGCAGCACGGGCCTCTTGGCCCTTTGCACAGCGCTGAAGCGCCTTGAGGGCGCTCAGCTTGTGACGCCCCTCAGCTTGTGAGGGCGCTCAGCCTGCGGGTGGGTGGGGTTTTCCTGGAAAGCGGTGTTGCGCTTGATTCATCCGCAACGATGATCCAGGATGTCGCGATTGCATTCAAGGCGAATAATTTCTCAAATGCGATTGCCCTGGCCGTGACCCTGCGGTATCGCGCAGGGATGATTTTTTGGTATACTATGGAGAGTCTGCAATAATGCACGCAGAGTGCAAATATTTGCGCACCTGGAATCGGTTCCGGGAAGACGTTTTTCATTGCAGACCGTATTATACTTGTTACACAGAATCACAATGGAGGAGGTACGCCCTTGACTGGAAGAGAAACGTTCACATTGAAAGGCATTCCAGCAGCCCAAGGATTGGCTCACGGACCGGTGATCATCGTCACTCAGGAGAAGCTGGATGTTCCTGAATTTGCTGTTGAAGATGTGGATGGGGAAGTTGACCGTCTGATGAGCGCCTGCAAGGAGAGTGAGAAGGAAATCATTGCGCTGAAGGATAATGTCAGCGAGCGCTCTGTCCATGATGAGGCCCAGATTTTTGAAGCCCATCGGATGATTTTGGAGGATGTGGCCCTGCTGGATCGGGCCAAAAAAGCCATTCGGAATGGCATCAATGCTGAAAAAGCCTGGATAAATGCCATTGAACATTTTGCCACGATGATGGAAAATATTAAAGATGAAACCCTCAGCAGCCGGGCAGTAGATATCCGCGATGTCGGCCGCCGGGTTCTTGGTCATCTTCTGGGTGTTACGGTGGGGGGCACGGTGTTGAAGGAACCCGCTGTAGTGGTGGGATATGATCTGACGCCTTCGGATACCGTCAGCCTGGACAAGGATCTCGTGCTTGGTTTCTGCACCGCTGCTGGCGGGCCAACATCCCATGCCGCCATTTTGGCGAAGGCCTTTGGGCTTCCGGCTGTTGTGGGGTTGGGAGATGCCATTATGGATGTAGATGAGGGCGTTTCTGTCCTGATCAATGGCGACAAGGGGGAAGTGGTGGTAAATCCCACCGATGATCAGAAGCAAAATTTCATTGAGGCGGAGAAAACCGCTGAGGCGGCGCAGGAGAAGGCCCGGAAAGCCGCCCAGGAGCCTGCTGTGACGGCTGAGGGTGATCGGGTGGAGGTGGTGGCAAATATCGGCGGTGTTTTGGATGCTCCCCTGGGCCCCCGCAACGGCGCAGAAGGGGTGGGGCTTTTCCGGAC
>DAOTUG010000133.1:0-17123 GCA_034437335.1 Anaerolineaceae bacterium | reverse complement strand
ATTGGGAATGGATCAGACATTCTGCCCACAGGTAAATGCCCCAGGCAACCTGAGCTGAGAGTTCGCAGCCCGGTATTGGCCCATCTTTTTCAGATCGCAATCAACGGGCTAGCGCCGCATAGCCGGTGTAAAGTTGACGGCTGGCTCAATGCGGGTTGCCATTGAAGATTTCCAACTGTTTGGGGTCGGTGAAAAGCGTTCTGTGCGCGCTGTGGAACTCAGATTTTCTGACAAACACATGAAACCGGCCGTCATCGTTTTTTATGAAGCCGGATTACCCCACCTTCTGCAGCGAGTCCTGAACCACAGCGGCCAGAAGGATGATAATGGTGTGGAATACCGACTGCCAACTGCTTTCTTTTTCTTTTGCAGTGCGCCTTTCTTTCACCCTGGTCATCCCCTGATAGATGCACGAGCGCCTCGTGAACGGAGGATTTCGGTTTATTTGCCAAGCAGAACGATGGAGTTACTGACCAGGCTGAAGATTTTTCCGACCGGTTCTGCCAGTACGCTATGTGTGTTATGGGAGATCGAGAGATTTAGGCGCCCCTTTTAGGTCGCGGCTTCAACGACTTTTGTTGTGCTGCTGTAGGTCAGGATTGGTCGGATGAAATCTGCAAGCTGCAGACTGCCGTCATTTTCCAAGGACTCAATCCATCCCGGATTGCTGAACATCAATTTTTTCCCATTTTAATGAAACGCTTCTCAGAGAGCGCCAGGTCCTGATCATCTTCAAGCATGCCGTTTTGTGGAAAAATCGCCCCATTCAGCAGCCCGCCGGCAGGGTGAAAAAGCCCATCACGGTATAGCCGCTCTCCATCAGGATCCGGATTGTAGCCCCGGCCGTGTCAATTTCAGGGTAGGCCGCCGTCCAATAATCCTGGATCTCCCGGGGCCGCGCCGCCATGATGAGGGTGTTTGATAGCTGCCATGCCTGCACTGGATTGATAATTCCCGTCCTGCAGCCAATGTTTTCCACAGCGAACATTGGCTGCGGGATAGATCAGGTCCAGGGCTCGCCGGTTCTCCTTGACAGGTCAATTATTGTTCTGAATGCCTTTATGACGCCCTCGAAAAAATGGGGGGCAATCTGCAGAATTCAACCATGGAACATCCGCTCAGGCAGAAACAAATGATGGTTTGCAACACCAGATAATCTAAAAATCTGCTTCAATTGATCTTTGTCATATCCCTTATCAACGGACTACCATTGGTAAAAACACAGAAAAGAGGGCCATCCCCGAGGCAGTCCAGAACCCGGATTGGACCGCAACCGAACTGTTCACGGCTGTCCCCACCATCGGCTGGCCCAGTGAAGACCGCAGGATCACGCTCCCCTGAACCGCCCCCATGCCGCCAGAAGCGATCACACGGGGACTCAGGGAGAAGGTATTGCGCTCAGCAAATGCTGAAGTGGAGTTCCCCAAGAGACCTACCAGCAACAAAGCTGTCATGAAGGTCAGAACCAATTTACGGTTTTTCGCTTTCATGGCTACCACCCCCGCCAGAAGGGTGCGCAGAAGGCATTGCTGCAGTGCATCATGAAGAATGTCGGTGAGAATTCATCCCCATCAAACGTGATGAAAGGCATGCCATCTGTGCCGATAGTCAGTTCATTGTGTTCACCGGAATAGCCGGTCATCAACTGGTTGCTCGTGGAGGCTGAGCAGGTCCGGTTCCCACAGTGCGAAACATACACCCCATCAACACCAGATTTCGTATCCTGGTAGGTGATCAACGGCAGGCCATCCTGTCCTTTGATAATTGAAACGTGATCTGCAAAATCAGCGCCAATTCGGAATTTGACTGTGTTGAAAATGACAGAGGTGCAGTCCAGATCCTGGCAGAGCGCGAATTCTATGGTGTTGTTAATGGAGTTGTGCATGGCCATCATGCCCACCCCATTATCAGCGGTGGTAATCTCCGGTGTGCCGCAGTTGCCAGTCTGGTTAGTGTGAACCGTTCTTATACCCGGATCAGTACAGGAGCGGTTACCGCATTTATGGGTGGTGAGTGTGTTGGAAGAGACATAAGCGATCAAAGGCAGCCCATCAGCCGTTATGGTGACGTGATAACCAAAGTTATAACCGTTACCAATGGTATCAATCAGCCAGGGGTAGCCAGTTGAACCGCAGGTTGGACTGAGACAGTAATAGGCCTCAAGCTGGACGGATGAATCAAAGGAAGCGACGGTGATCAGTGGGTTGCCGCTGTTGGTGATGACAATATCAGAATAGTTGGCATCCGTTACCAGTGTAAGGGGTGTCAGAGTGAAGGTGCTGCAGATGAGGTCCTCACAGTGGCCAAAATAAACATCTGATGCAAAGCCATCAACGACTGTAAAAACAACCAGGCCATCAGCCCCCACAGCCATCTCAAGACTCCAGCTGCTGAGATGAACGCCAGGTAAAGGTACATTGGTGGAACGGGTGTACTGCTGGCATGCCGGGTCATGACAGGCGATTGAATCTACCTGGTCAACATAGATGGAGAGAATCAAAGGCAGCCCATTCGACCCGATCACCACGTTGTGAAGCCCGCTGGAGATCCCTGTGTCGTGCAGAACGTGGACCGGTAAGGTGTCGTGCATCTCACAGGCGACAGACCCATCGGCGTTGACAGCCCGGATGCTGGTGCCAGGGGCACAGCTTCCGGTCACCTGAAGCTGGTAGGCTGAGCCCTGGATTCCATCCAGTTTTTCAGAATCAAGAGCCATTTGTGATTGAAAGGAGTAGGGCACTGCTGCAATCTTTTGGTCCGGCATCTGCACAAAGGTGACGTCATCCTCGCTGAACCAAACCCTCAAATAGGTCTGCGGATCGTTAAAAACCGATTCGTCCAGCGCTTGACTTATTCCAGTCAAGGTCAGATCGCCCAACAGCAAGCTGAAGAGACCATCCACAACCGTCAGGCTGACAGAGGCTGCCGGCTCACTGCCCCCAGTTGATGTGTTGTCATTGGACCAATAGGTCGTTGATCCAGCAGCATCAACAACAGCAAATTTAAAATACCCTGTGCCGTTATAGGGCTGATCGGACAACAGAACCTGACCCTGATAGCTGATCACTTCCGGTGCGCCGCCAGCTTGGTGCAGGGGGCCGGCTTGCACCCACCCGGTCATCATCCCCACAACCCCCAGCAAGGCTGTCAGGGCAATGATGAGTGAAGCATTGTTCAGAAGTTTCTGCTTTAGTTTCATCGTTTTCTCCTGAAAATTGTCTTGATTTTCATTTGGAAGGAATATATGTGGACCGCTGAGGGCTTTCAAATCAACGTCACAGCGGTCCCTTGGGGTTAGTCTGGTCTGAAATTATGGGTTTAATCCAATGGTGAATGAACAGGCATTATTCATGACATCCGGGTCATTCGTTACCTGATCCGGATCCATCACAAAGGTCCAGGTCACTTCCCCGGATTCCGTATACCCATCAAAACTGAACTCCAGCACAGTGGTTTCACCAGGTTCAAGGGGGGCGACCTCCCAGCTGGCGCCAATGGTATCATCCCCAAAAGGATACCAGACGGCAATCATCGTCTCGGATGTATCCGGGCCAAGATTTCCTACGACCACATAGGCTTCATAAATCTCGCCAACTTGTGAGGTTTTGGGAGCGCCCCAATAATCAATGTACATATTGGCAGATGGGTTTGCGTTCGAGCTGTCTGTAATCGTCATCGTGCCCGAGCGTGTATTGTTCAGTGGCCGTGGATCATTGATTTCTGATTCGCTGTCCACCAGCACTTCCCAGGTCACAGTTCCAGCATTCTGATAGCCTTCAAAGGTATATTCAAGCGTCAAGAGTTCCCCAGCGCCAAGTCCATCAATGTCCCAGCTCTTCCCAACAACACCATCCGCCAGCGGAAACCAGACCAGAGTGAAAGGCCCTGCAGGCTCTGGGCCAAGATTTTGGATATTCATGGTCACATTAAGGGGTTCCCCGGCGATCCAAGGTTTTGGGATAGACACAGATTTCATGAGCAGGTCTGCGCCTGATGCTGGAGCTGCTTCTTCCTGGGTTACTTCCTCTTCCTCCTCTTCTTCAACATTTTCCTCAGGATTATCGTCTGTTTCCGGTTCAACAAAGTCCGCCACCGGTACATCGCTCATTTGGGCGACCTCTTCTGGCAGCTCAAAAACTTCTGTCTGATCCAATTCACCAGGTGTCAACAGAGGCGCTTCCAATTGCGTGATAACGATGTTATCCACCCGTACATGGCTGTCTTCCCCAGAGCTAACACCCGCTGTACCCTGGATCAATGGGGTAGGGTCTGTGATATCAATGAGCAGGATGGAATCCGCACCCACCTGAATCTGGCCGTTCTGAACAGCAATGCCCAACCAATGCCACCGCCCCAGTTCCGGGGGGTCCGTCCTGGCCAGGGGGGTCAGATCGCCTGTGATGAAGTCTTCCTTAATAACAAACAGGCCGTCCGCATTATAAAGCATCAAATAGCGCCCAGACTGAGAAACAGCAATATTGAATGCCATCGTCCCCTCATGTAGTAAAACCTGACCCCGAAGAAGGTAGTTTTCCCAGAGTCCGCCGCCCTTAATTAAAGAAAGACCTTTCTGGCGGCTATCAAAAGTATAATACTGACCATACTGCTGAACAGTCCAGCCATTGCCGACCACCCACCTGTCTGAGCTGCCGGTTTGGAAGTTGTCAAAGAAAATAAATTGATCGGGAATCTCCATCCACGATCCGGCTTGTGATGGTGGTTCGGCCGCCAGTTCAACCTCAGGTTCAACTGTGGGCAGTGATTCTGTCTGTGATTCACCTTCCGTGTCCAATCCTTCCTTCGGATCAGTCTGGGTGGCAGGAATGTTGACCTCACCCGTCTCAGCAGGTGGGGGTTCTGGTGTAGCGTTTTCCACCGATCTTTGGCCCAACTTGCAGCCGCTGAGCAGCAGCCCGGCAACCAGCAAGCTTGTCAGAACAAGTATGCATTTCTTGACCATAATTTGCCTCCATAAACACATTGTCAACAGGAATGGATTAACGTAAATTCTATATTAGAATAAGGTACTGCGGCCCCAGGTCAATCACACGATCGTATGATTTCGCAATAATTCGGAAAAAGGAAGCCCATGAATAGGAACATTCCAAAATTCTCCAAGCTATCCCATTTCTTTTTCCTGACCATCAGCATGTGCTGGTTGATGCTGTTTGTTTTTTATGCGCCAGACCTGGGACTTTTGGCAGAATCGGAGGGTTATTTCAGCTCTCAAAACCTCTTTGTGACCGCCTACACCCTTACCATCCTGACGGGCCTCTTTTTACCAAAGCTGTTCACGCTGCGGTATTACCGTATCCTGACTGTCTTTGGTGTCACCGGGACACTGCTGGCCTGCGTTTCCTTGTTAGCAGCTGCAGGCATTTTCCGGTTGGTGATGATCGCCCTTTTAGGACTCTTCTGTGGGTTGTTCTCCTATGGTGGAATCATTTTCATTCTGATCCGGACCCTCAGTTTCAAATGGCAGATGGCTTCTGTATCGTATATTGTGGGGATCAATCCCCTGTTTGCGATTCTCATTCACCAAGGTTGGCTATCCTTTGAAACAGCCGGCTACTGGTTGCTCTGCTTCGGCCTTTTACTGATCATGCTCGGTCTGAGCTGGTTTGGATTTCTTAAACCTGCCAAAGGTGCAGAGTCCACCCTTGACCCGCGTCTGCCGGAAAAACCACACCGTGTTTCCCTCCAGCATACACGGCGCATGGTATGGCTGGCCTATGGGATGGTGTTTGTGATTACCATTGTTACCCTCTACGCCTTTTTCATCTCTGAACAATCTACCGGGGGGCAGGCAAGAATGGTGCATTTTTATGCCGGGCAAATTCTGGCCGGTGTATTAAGTTTTTTACTGCTGTTTTATCAGCGTTCCAAACTGCCCTTGTTGTTCTATGGCTTTCTGGTAGTTGCTTTTTTGGGATTCATCTTGATATTAATGAAGAATTTGGTCCCGACGCTCCTTTTTCCGGCGATCGTTCTGCTGGGCTGCGCTGAACTGGGCAGCATCCTGTCATGGTGTCTGATTCCCCGAGTGTGTGCACTGTGGGAAGCCGCACACGCTTTTGAACCCAGCAACCCATCCAGGAATTGGAGCCTGAGCGCCCTGAGGGGGTTTATGCTGGCTTATGCTCTGGGGATTCTACTGGGTACATTTTCTGCATCCTCTGTGTTCCAAATCGCATCTTCTGGGTTTTTTATCCTGACCATCACTTCTCTGATCATTCTCTTTGTCGGGAATATCTTTTTGGTTGGTTTCACACGCTATCAGTTCTTTCCCGCCACAGGCGCAGTACAGATGGAGGGGCCAGTGGCAAAAGAAGCCGTCCGCCGGTTAAAATCCCTCAGCGAACGGGAGACCCAGGTATTGGGCTACATCATGCAGGGCTATTCCATGCCGCAGATCTCTGATAAACTCTTTATTTCACTCAATACTGTCAAAACCCACAGCAGCAATATCTATCGCAAGCTGGATGTAAATTCCCGCAGAGAGTTACTGCTGCGCTACCTGGATTGGTGCGACCCAAGTGTGATATCCAAACAACAGGAGCGCTTCATTTTTAATTGAGCAAATGATGCTGAAAACAACTGGATTTCTAGGCTTCGATCAACCCGTGTTATTCTTATAAACTCACTGTTGCTCAGTTGCTCAATACTTGAATCTAAGAGGAAAAGGGTAATTATTCGACATATAAACACCGCTGGTTAAAGATCAAAGGCCAGTGTCGGGTAGGCGCTGTGGCCCCTTAAATGCAGCGGATTTCGAGCAGTGTGATCTCGAAAAATGGGCCCTTGACAGGCCTTGGGATGACCACCAAAGACTCAATCCTTACCCCCGCCTCGCCGCATAAACCCCATAGCTGTAATCCGCTCCAAAACGCTCATACAATGCGATCTCTCGGGCCGGGGTCTCCATACCGAGCCTGGGAACATCCGCCCAGATGCAATTCTCCTGTGTACACAACACCATCCGTTCAGCGAACTCTCCTGGAAAATATCATTTTCCTGTAATTTCCTTCGATCTTCAATAACCCGGTCCTATATCCAATGTATCCCATCTTCACCCGGACATTCGGAGGCCTTAGGACCAATCCCCCATCCAGGAAAGTATTAGGATAGCGACCCCTCCCATCCTTCCAACTGGATGGAAAAATGGGTTAAAATTATCATCATCCTGTGCAGATCAGGAACAGGGTTGCACAGGATCCTTGTCCAGGTTGGGAAGGCGCGGCATCTGAAATCAACCTGTCTGAATCAACGATCAATCGTGGAAAACCTCGGGGCGGTCACCACCAGGCCGCTCCCTGGGGATCTGCAGCGTGAAGGATATGTTCATCCCGGGGAGGGTTGAGGGTATGAAGCGAAGAATTCCATTGTTTTTGGTCCTTATGATGATTGGGGTGTGTTCCTGCGGTCTGTGGGATTTGCCAGGTTCCATCGGAAAATCCAGCCCAGCAGCGCCCACAGAGGAAGCCTTGCCAACAAAGCAGGTTGAGGATCCCGCCAAGGAAACCGGCACAGCAGTCCCCACAATCACGCCATCCGGCACGGCAACAGAAACGCCCCAGCCGACCATCACCCCACTGCCCAGCGCAACCCCCACCGCCACGGGAGGCTGGCCGGTCCAGCAAAACACCCCGCTGCCAAAGGGCTATGCAGAGATCACAGGCGACAACTTCACCGAGTTGGTGGAACTGGCCGTGTGGGGCCTGGGCGCGGCGCACGACCTGGCCATCTCCCCCGATGGGACTGAGTTTGCGATCGCCACAACCATCGGGATTTACTTTTATGATACCGACACAATGACCCTGATCCGTTTTTTACCCACCGAGGTTCCAGTCCTGTCCCTGGATTATGCCAACACACAGGATCTGATCGCCCTGGGTCTCGGCAGTTTCCGCATCCATCTCTACGATCGGGAAACCCTCACCCGCCAGGACAACTTAGGCGCCACCTATTTTCATCAAGGCAAAATCGAGGAGGAGTTCACCCTCAAGATCCGCTTTTCCCAGGACGATGTGCTGGCTGCACACTTGAAATCCGGGCCATGGGAGTTCATCCGTACATGGGAGGTCACCGAAGGCAAAGACCTGATCGAAATCATCCTCAGCGAACCGACCATCACATTTCTTGACCTGAACAAAGGCCATTTTCTGCGGCCCCTCGGTCCGAATCTAAAAATGGAGTCCCTCCGGTACGAGTCGGACTATTCCCTGCTGCGGTTGCCCGAATTGGAAAGCGGAAAACTGGCTGACACCGTGTTAGGCTTCTCCATTTCTCCGGATGGGACATTCGTGATGGTGACCGATGGGCAAAGACTTTATCGTTATAACATCGCGCAAGATCAATTCGTTTATTCGCTGGATATATCGGATGAATTCCACATTCCACTGCCCTATCCCGCCCCAACCTGCCTGTATAACGGGGAACCGGTGTACAAACTGCAACCCCAGTTTTTTAAGAATGTGAGTTTCCACCATACGCCGGACAGCGCGGGGTTTCTGTCTGTGGTCAACCTGGCCCGCACCATCATGCGGCAGGCGTCCACAGGAAGAGTCCTGTGGAACCTGGAGACCGGTTATTCATCCGTTGATTTCAGCCCGGATTCAACCTATCTGATCGGGGTGACTGCAGGCGGAACCATCGAAAAACGCGCTGTGGCGGATGGCGCCCTTCTGGAAGAGAATCTCAATCATCCAGCCCAATTCCTAGATAGCGTCATTTCCCCGGACGATTCTTTTATTGTCCTGGCTGGAAATAATGGCATTATCTATCAGATGGATCTTGCGAACGGCGCCATTCTCAACACCCTTCGGGCAGACGCCAATGTCCTGGTCATCACAGCGGATGGGCAGCATCTGATAGCCGGGACCAAAAGCGGTGAGATTATCCGGTTTGACCTGAACACAGGGGAAGAAGTCCGTTTCGTCCACCGGCATACTGATCTGATCCAATCTCTGGACATAACCCCGGATGGCGGAGAGGTCCTTTCCGGTGGGAATGACTGCACCGTGTGGCGCTGGGATACCGACACCGGGCAGCCGGTGAAACGGGTCTACGGCGGAGCGGAGGATTACCCCCTGGAAGAACCTGCTCTGATCAGCTTTGTGGCCTACTTCCCCGAGGATTTCACCATGTATGTTGGGGGAGATAAAGGACGGTTGTTTCTGTTCTCCCCATCCCAGGGACGGATCAGCCTGGATAAGGATGAGTCCCTGGTTACGCCCTACATACACTTTATTGGGAACCGCTATCTGGCGTTTGGCGTGAGAATGGATGCCTTCTATACGCTCAACCTATTTGGCAGCGGGATATGGCATGGAAACTTTTTTTCATCCAATGTTTATCAACAGGTGGTCGTGCTCAATGACGACTCCCACCTGGTCCGCATTGATATCCTTGCGCAGGAATTGGTCTTCAACCCGTTGGTTGAGTCCGAGGAAACAACTTGCCTGCCGGAGTCCATCCGCCAGTATACGGGCATCTTACCGGAATGGACCACCCTGGATCTGAACCACACCGGCAGCCACCTTATCGCAGCCAATACGGATGGGTTTATCCATTTATGGGGAATCCCCGCAAAGTGATCGCCTCTGCAACGGGCTTGCCCTTCGTTTTCCCGCATGTTGTCAACCTGCCGGGACTGCCAGTCCCGGAGCGGTCAGCAGCCCAAGGGTGTTTGCTCATCCTATCTATGAGGGCCGTCCACCCAGCACTGTCCATCAATCGAAAAGACCCCTTCCGACCAGCCCAGCTCGTCCAGATAGACAATATAGCGCTTGGAATAAACCTGGCCGTCATCCTCTGCAACAAAGAGCACGTGCACGATGTGGGAAAGGGAATTGCTGTAGAGTTTTTCATTGACTGTATAGGAATACTGGCGCACCCCAGGCAGAGATCCCACATGCTCCTGAAGCTTTTTAAAGGCCACGGTGTTATTGGTATAATCCATGTCCTCAATCGGCCAGCAGTCAATGTTCAACAGGTCAGGAGTGGGGGTGACTGCCACCTCCACCTCCACAATCTCGGTGATCGCTACCGTGGGCGCCATCGTAGCCGTCGGGTAGGGGGTGTAAGTCGCCATGGCAGTCTGAGTGGGATAGGCCGTCTGGGTCGGGACGGGGGTGAAGGCTTCCACAGTGTCCGCCAAATGGCTTTGCAGCGCTTCCTCGGATGGGGCGCAGGATGCCAAGAGGACCAGCAGAGACAACATGACCACAGAAAAAACGGGCAGTTTCTTCATCGGATTTCCTCCCTTTCCGGAGTGGACTGGTTGGGTTATCTGTCAAAAGGATTTCCACCCTGTGACACTTCCATTGTAACACAGAACAGGCCCCGTCAGTCTCCTATTTCGATCAAATCCAAACGCCCCGGGTGCTGGTCCGGGGCGTCTGGCGATCCGATCCTCCGATAGGACTTCCTACTTTTTCTTCTCTTTGTTTTCCACAACCTCATAGCTGAAAACCTCCCCGATGGGCACCCCGAAGACGTCGGCGATTGAGAAGGCCAGCTTGAGGGAAGGAGAATAGTCCCCCCCCTCAATGGCGATGATCGTCTGGCGGGAGACGCCGGCTTGATGGGCCAGTTCCTTTTGGGTCATCTCCCCCGCAAAGAAGCGCAGCTCCCGGATGTTGTTCTTGAGTCGGATCTCTCTAGGCATAAGACACCTTCCGACGGTAGATCACCAGGTTCATCACATCCTCAGCAACGGCGCCGAGGAAAAAGGCCCCATAGAGGATATTGAGCATCAGGGATGCCGGCCCGCCCAACAGGAGGGCTATCAGCCCTGCAAAGAAGCCCAGACCGCTGATGATGAAGCCGGCCTGGCGGGATTTGAGGGCGATGAGCTTATCCCGTTCGTCCTCAACAAATTCCCCCTGCAAGGCTGCATCAATCCGATCGGTGTCCACATCCCGGTCACGCAGAGCCTCGCGCACGGAAATGCCCACGGACAGGAAGATGTGAAACAATATCTGCACGAGAATCATGACGATAACAGTCACCCCGATGAAGATCAACATGATCCGGGCCCAATCCCGCAGGGGATCAGCCAAACCGTACCGGCCGAAGGCGATCAGGGCGTAGGCCAAATAAACAAGGACCGTAGCGATCAAAGTGGTCAGGGTGCGTTTTTCCTGGTAAGACATGGTTCATTCTCCTTTGATTAAGTCTGTTTTATCTAACATAGTGTACAGTATATATTACATATTGTCAAGTTGATTTTACATAATTTGGTCTTTTTTTCTTTCACCCGCCACGCCAACACCACCCTGGGATCCGGGTACAGTATGATTAAGATATAAGCTGTGAGAATCGGAGAAACCCATGCTGAAGAATAGATCCTGGTTAAAGATCCTGGCCGTGTATTACGGCCTCCTGCAAACCCTGCACCTGCTGACCCTGAGTCGGGCCGGGCTGTTGATCCTGGGAGGAAACCCGGCCCCCTTCCCGATCCTGCCGCCTACTGGCGGCTGGTCACCCCAGGCCATGGCTTTTCTGTACGGCCTGGCGGGGACGGATGTGATCGGCATCCTCCTGGGAATCGTCTTTGCCGTTCGGTGGGCCTTTCAGGACAAATACCATCCGGCCATGGGACGCCTTTCCCTGTCCATCTTTATCACCGGCGCGCTTGTCTTCGCCGCCGGGACCTTCCCCAGCGGCGCCTGGAGAGTGCACCCCATTGCCTACGGCGCGATGGTCGTCCTGTTCCTTCCCGCGGCAGTCCTGTTTCTGCTCCTGCTGGGAAAGAGCGAACCCGCCTCAACGAGCTGCAGTTGAACTTCAGAAACCAGACAGCGCCGTCAGGCGCAGGGTTCACTGATTATAACCGCCGCCTTCAATGTATTTGCTGAGCTGATCAATCGTGCGCTCCTGGCTGGTGATAACAGCCCGGACCACATCCCCGATGGAGACCAACCCCACAAGATCACCATCATCAGTCACCACCGGCAGATGGCGGATCCGCCGCCCCGTCATCAGGGCCATGCACACCTCCAACCTGCGGGAGGGTTGCACTGTGATGACCTTCTCGGTCATCACATCCCGAACCGGAGCATCCAGATCACAGGCCGCATCCGCCGCGATCCGCCGCGCCACATCCCGCTCTGATAATATTCCGGTGATCCCGCCATCTGAAAGGACCAGGACCGCCCCAATGCCCTTCTCGGCCATCACCTGAAGGGCCTCCAAAACCGTCGTGTCCGGCTCAACGGCCCAGACCGCATCCCCCTTCAAACGCAATAGATCCTGCACAGTCGTCTGCATCATAGCCTCCTGTAGGTCGCGGATAAGAAACCAATTTCCAATAAAGGGCGCCTCTCCGGCCCACACCAATAAACTCCCCCACTTTTATTGTATCGCCTGAATATGAGAGAATGATTAATTCCCATCAACGTACAGGCCCTGCGGAAAGGGAATCCCACAAAACCCCGCACTCCGGTTATCATTAGGCACACGCACACACAAAGACAGGAAATTTCATGCTGCCTACCCATAACCACCCCCATTACCACATCCGCCTGCACATTGAGCCCCCCAATCACCTACTGCGGATTCAGGGATCCCTGCGCCTGCCCCGCCTTGAGGAGGGGCCCGCACCGGACACCCCACTGTCCTTCTACCTCCATCGGCAGTTCACCATCGAGTCCCTCACCGGGGACTGGCTCGCCGATTGGCATTTTGACACAGATACCCCCGTACCCATCCGCTGGCTGCCAACATCCGGCGTTCTTTCCCTGAATTGGGATTCCTCTGCCCTGACAAAGGCACCTTTGGAATTTCAGTTTGCCTATCAGGGGCGAATCACCGAGGTAGCGGAATGGTCCGCCAATACCATCGGGCCGGAATGGACGGAAATCGGCCTCTACCTGCCCTGGTATCCCTCCCATCCCAGTCTGGGGATGTTCACCTTTGACGTGGAGGTAGAATGCGACCCGGCCTATCAGATCACAAGCTATGGAGAAATCTCCCATCATGCGGATGTCCGGCGCCTTTCCTGGCACCGCCCCACCACCGATATCGTCCTGACGTTCTCAAAAACCATGACGCAGCGCACTTTTCCCGCCGGGGATTTTAACGTTCACCTCAACAGTCAAACGCTGGGGGAGGAGAGCGCCAAAAGGATCGGTCGGGATCTGACCGACATTCTCAATACACTGCAACGCTGGTTCGGCCCGGGTCCGGGTGGGGATGTGACCGTGACGCAGTCCCCCAGGGAGAAAGGCGGCGGCTACACCCGGCGAGGCTTGGTGATCCTGGCCGGTCTGGATGATGAAACCTATACAGAAAAGCGAGAGCCCTACGCCCGGTACCTCGGGCACGAGCTGGCCCACCTCTGGTGGTGGCGCGCCGACACCGCCACCTGGCAAGACTGGCTCAATGAAAGTTTTGCGGAATACAGCGCCCTGCGCATCGTTAAGGAACAGTGCGGCCAGGCTTCCTTTGAAAAACGCCTTGCCAACAAGGCCGAAGCCCTCCCTGGGCTGCCCCCCATCCAGGGCTTCAACCCGGGGGATTGTGACACAGAGGAAAAGTTGGCCATCATTCAACATCTTTTTTATGATAAGGGCCCCATACTGCTCCACCAACTGGCGGAGAAAATTGGTTTTGAAACCTTTCTCTCTCTTTGTCAGGCAATGAGGGAAAAGCAGATTGCGGAGACTGCAGCCTTTCTGGACCTCTTGGAGGACCATACTGGAACGGCCATCCGGGATTGGATGGGCGCGCAACTCCAGACCTGATGCGAACTCCCCGCCCACGACGCCGTGACTGCCCCCCGCCACCCACAAAAGATGCAATCCAAAGGCTGGATATGACAGACATCAGCGAACCCTTGCAGAACTGGCTCATCGGGACTGTGAAAGCCATCGCCCCGGCTGGGGGTCGGACCTGGTTTGTCCGCTGCGCCGGAGGATCCCGCCTCGTCCTCAAGGTTTCCACACCCCCAAAAGGGGCTAAGGAGGTCCAGCTTCTGGACGCCCTGCAGGGTCGTCCCATCCCCGTCCCCCTGCCGCTGGAAACCAGGGATGGACGGCGGTTGGTAGTGGATGACAACGGGCAGGCCTGGTGGCTGCATCCCTACCTCCCGGGAGGCCCCTTCCAGAACCATTTTGGGGGAAACGCAGCAGCCCAAGCGGCCGCCCTCGGTCGAGCAATTGGGCAGCTCCACCAAATTTTTGACACTATCCCGATACCGGAAACAATCCCCGATATGTCCCTTGAGACTCAGCTCTCAGGGTGGGCGCTGCCGGCGCTGGAGGCCGGGCAAACCCCAGGCCTGGAGGAAATCCGGAGCGCCGTCCAGCCGGCCATGGAGGCGCTGGCCCGGGAAGCCCACATCCAACTGATCCATCGGGACGCCCACCCCAGCAATCTTCTCTTTCATCGGGGACATTTGACAGGCATACTCGATTTTGAGCTGGCCACCCGGGGGTTCCGAAGCTTTGATCTATGCTATTGCGCCAGCAGCCTCCTCGTGGATGCCATCGGCTCTGGGGAACAGGAAGCGCGCTGGCCGGGCTTGTTTCGCGCCCTCATCCAGAGCTATCAGTCCTGCCTACCCCTCCCAAAGATTGAGAGGGAGCGCCTTTTTGAGATGCTGCTGGCTGTGGAACTGCTCTTTCTGGCCTACTGGCTTGAACAGGAAAAGCCAGCCCAATTCAGAGAAACACTCTCCCTTATAAACTGGCTGATGGAACACCGCGAAAAGATCCCAACCCTACCTGAAGAACCGAAGAATGGAACAAACCAATGAAGAAAACCGCACAAACCACCATCCGTCCCGCCCGGAGTGAAGACCTTCCCGGCCTGATAGACCTGACCCTTCTGGCCTTTGTGCCGATCTTTGAAGATTTCCCCCGGGTTCTGGGTCCGGAGCTGGATGCCCAGCTCCATCCCGACTGGCGCCGCCAACAGACGGAAGGCGTGCGCTCCATGTGGGAATCCCCTGAGATCCGCATCCTGGTAGCTGAAAACCAGGGGACTCTGACAGGGTTGATCGCCTATGAGTTGAACCAGGAGAGCCGTCGGGGTGAGGTGCAGTTTCTGGCGGTGCATCCGGATTGGCAGCAGCAGGGCATCGCCACCGCCCTGAATCTCCTGGTGCTGGATAAAATGCGGGAAGCCGGCATGACCCTGGCGATTGTGGAGACCGGCGGCAACCTCGCCCACGCCCCGGCCCGCCGTGCCTATGAAAAAGCGGGTTATACCCCTATGCCCATTGTGCGGTATTTTAAGCGGCTATAATCCAACAACCCACAGACTCACCGGCCCAAATCCGGTCCTATCGCCAGGGAAGCAGCCAGGCAGGTCGGATCAGACTGCCAGTGGGAAGTCTTGGATTCAATGTACGGTGATCCTATTTTGGAAGTGGCTATACGGAATTTCTCGGCGGTCACACCTCAAAATCAATCGAATAAATGCCCGTGGCCCCGTCAGGCCGTCGCCCTGTCTCCTCCGCCGCTTGCAGAGCCCCCTCCCCGTCTGTGGCTCGAACCCGGGCGGTGTGCTCCCCGGGTTCCAGGGGCCAGTCATAGCGCCACTGGACCCAGGTTAGGGGGCTGAGGGCCGGCGTACGCAGAGTCGCTTCAGCCCAATCCCCCTCATCCACCTGAACCTCCACCTGGCGGATCCCCTGGGCTCCGGCCCAGGCAATCCCACCGATGGTCACCGTCTCCCCCTCCGCCGCCCCAACGGCCACATGATCAATCACCGATGTCGTTTTCGCGATGGCTTCCGCACTCCAACCCCGCTCCACCCAGTAGCCGGGGCCCTGTTCATCAATAGCTTCCATGCGCACGATCCACTTGGGCTGTTTCATGCCAAACCGATTGGGAATATAAATTCGCAGGGGATAGCCGTGCTCATAGGGCAGAGGCTCTCCGTTCATTCTATACACCAGCAGAGTGCGGGGATCCATCATATCCGCCATGCTGACGCTCTCAAAAAAACCATCCGCTCCCTCAATATGCAGCTCCTGAACCCCGGACTGCAGCCCGGCATCCGCCAGCAGGTCCACCAGTCGGATGCCGGTCCATTTGGCAGTGCTGATCAGGGAGCCCCCCACATCGTTGGAAATGCAGGACAGGGTCACAAACTGGGAAACTTCGGGGTAGGTCCGCAAACCCTCCAGGGAAAGGGACATGGGATTATCCACCAAACCCCGGATGTCAACCCGCCATGTGCCCGGATCCAGCACCGGGGGATCGGTGTTGATATCAATATTGTAAAAATCAGCGGTAGAGGTGATCTCCGAACGGACCTCTGGCGCGGGTTCTGCCCTTGTCTGGAGGGTTTCCAGGGGCGGTGAAGCAGCCGGTCCGGAGGTATCTGCCACTCCCAGGTTCTCAAGGGAAGGAGGAACTGCGCTGGCCTCAGATTTGAAGACAGGCGCCTCCCCCGAAAAATTTGTCTCGGATTCCGGGCTGTGGCCCCTCTCCCGCGAAAACAACCAGCCCATGCCCCCTGTCAGGAGAGCTGCAGCGGCGGACCCCACCAGATAAAGGAATCTGCGCCGACCCTGATCCATCCCACCGGCGTCCGACTCGGGGGTCAGGGACTGATGGACCATCCAGCCCAGAAGGCCACCCCAGGAGAGCAACAAAGCCCCCAGGAAAACAATGCTCCACAGAGGTCCGGCAGCGGGGAAACCCAGATAAACATTCAGCAGTGAAAACAACGCCCATAATAGGCCTCCGCCAGCCAGGCCAAACAGAACCAACCGGGAAGCCCGGGAGTCCGCCCGTTCCAACCCGGCCAGGATCAATCCAAAAAACACACCGAACAGGGCCAGCAGGAAAACCGCCAGCAGAGGTTGGGCCAGGCCGGAAAGCGCTCCCAGATTGGGGGTGGTGGTTTCCTGTCCCTGAATTAGACGGTCAATCCCCACCAGGGTCATCAGACGCGGTAAGATCCGGGTGATCGAATCCAGAAGATTAAAGGCAATGAAAGGGAGCCCAAAAACTCGGTTGCCGAGGAAACTCAGTGCTGTGACGGGTAGGCTGGTAGCCGCACCAAGGGCCAGGCCGATCAGTCGGTTTTTCTGGTTATTTAGAGTCATGGGGAATCCTCCAGTCCAAGGGGGCGGCATCAGGTAGACCCGAGCCAGGGGATCCACC
>DAOTUG010000132.1:0-28679 GCA_034437335.1 Anaerolineaceae bacterium | reverse complement strand
GGGGGAAGTACCCGCCATGAAATCTCCCGTGATGACAAGCACATCTGGCCGAAGGGCATTGACTCCCTTAATCAGCCTGAGAATTGTCCTGTCCAGCATATACTGGTCAAAATGAATATCACTGAGTTGGAGAATCCGAAACCCTTCAAAATTGGCAGAGAGACGCGGCAGGATCAGATCCACCGAAACCAGTTCCATTCGGAAAACGTCAATCCACGCACCTTTAACAACTGCAGGCACGCCTGCCGCCAGGCTGGAACCCAATAACAATCCAGCGGCCTTGAAGAACGCTCTCCGATCATACATTTCTTTACCTATGTCCTTATCCATGCCCTCATTATCCCATTAAAAAGTGGAACCAAAATTGCATGGGGATGAAAGAAATGATTAAGATTATTGTTACAGGGACATAACGTTATTTGTGATATAGTCGTACATGATGTGATAGCGCCATCCAAAGGACACAAGAATAAGAATGAAAAAAAGCCAAGTTGAATCAAAAATAAAACCACTACAAAAATTAGGCTTCCTATTGTTAGTCTTGGGGATGTTGCTGCTGTTCGTCCAGTTGATCATCAACAGCAATGATGACAAGATTGGCATATATGAAGTTGCAATGTATGGTGTCATCAGCTTTCTGATACTCTCTGGAGTTCTGACCCTAAGCATTCGTGGAACACCACAAAAAAAGGCCTCCCAACTCCGCACAATGAAGGTGGTAGAGGCTCTCATCGGTCCCCTCATCGCCATGATCGCGACCATCACGGTGTTGATCGGCCTTGAATTGGGAGCCAGACTGATCATCCAATCCAATCCCTTCTTTCAGCTTCATCGTCTGAATGCTCGGCCGGAGTATGTCACGGAAACCCTGGCCTATGCAAACGCCGATTATGCCACGGAAAGATTCTTTTTGGAACGCTTTGAACCGGGGAATGTCTATCTTGTCAAAGATGAACAAAACGATATCATTCTTCCCGGAAACTTCAAAGGGACCTATATCAATATTCAAGATCACCGCAGGCACACCACAGGTCAGCCGGCGGATGCAGAACACATAGTATATCTTTTTGGCGGCTCCACCATTTTCAATATCGAAGTCCCCGATGAACACACGGTCGCTTCCAATCTGCAAATTCTTTTCAACCAGACATTTCCAGGAGAATACCGGGTTGAAAACATGGGCGTATTGGGGCTCACTTCAGGGGAAGAGCTGAAACGATTGCAAACTCTGAGCCTCCACGAAGGGGACATTGTCATTTTTTTTGATGGCATCAATGACATCATCCGGAATCTGGAATATTCCGGCAGCGGGTTGTTAAAAACACTGGACAAATCTTACCTATATAAATTTTTTCTCAAAACATTGATCCAGCGATGGATCCCAAAATACCAGCTTCCAAATCTGGACCAGATACAGGCTGATTATTCCAACAACATTCAACGCGCAGAAAGAACTGCCAGCCAACAAGGTGCACACTTCTTCCATTTCTTGCAGCCAAACATCTATTTCATTGAACACCCCTCGGAATATGAGCAGGCCATCATCAACAGCCTGGAAAAGGATTATCCAGGTTGGGAGATCGGAATTGTGACCGGATATGATGCCCTTATGACAGCCCAACAGGAGCTGCTGAAAGCCGGGCTTTCCTCTTATGATTTACGCTTTATCCTCAGTCATGAAAACCGGGGGGAGGGGCAGGAAATCTTCTTTGATGATGTCCATGTCAACCATGTCGGCAACAGGATCATCGCCGAAGCAATATTCAGTCATCTTTCGCCATCATTGTCAGAATAATCAGATATCCAACAGATCATGGGCATCCCAGGTTTCGAAAGAGGCAACCCTGACCCACAGCCAGATAGTAAAGGAGCATGACACCGTTGAACCAAAGAGAGGAAAGAGACAAGAGAAATCCGGTGATTAGGTTCACCGTTCTCGTGTTCATTTTGGTCGTTCTTGTCCTCAGTGTTCCCTTTGTTCTCAAAATCGGCGAGCAAAACCCCATCGGAACCCTTGAGGGGATGGTCTTGATCATTGGATTTCTGATTCTGTCCCTGATGGTCGGTCTGATTCTGGTCAGGAAATCACGCCCCATCCAACCCCTCTACCCCCTCCTGGAAAAAATTACCCGATTGATAGAGGGTCCAGCGATTGCGGTCTCTATTCTCCTGGTGATCCTTATCAGCCTGGAAGCCGGTTTGCGCCTGTATGCCCGGGCAAATCCAATCAAGCGACTCTACTGGTACACAATGGATATTCGATCCAATGATTACACAACTCTGATCAATAACCCGGCCTACCAGGGCGCCCCCTATGCCACGACAGATTTTTTTGAAGAGAGTCTGGACCCTCGGGTGCACACAATCACCAACGATCCGGAACATGGGTTCATTGTGCCCATGAATTTCTCCGGGGACTACATCAATGTTGTGGATCATCAACGAATAACCGTTAACCAGCCTTCAGAAACCCAGCCCACAATTTACATTTTTGGCGGTTCCACGATCTTCAATGTGGCAGTGCCCGACCAATACACTGTATCCTCTCATCTTCAGGAGCTCATCAACAAAAAAAGCGCCGGGGAATACCGAGTTGTCAATCTCGGTGTGATCGGAGTGACCACCAATCAGCAGTTGCTGCGACTGGTGAGCCTTGACCTGAAGGATGGAGATATCGTAATCTTTTACGACGGTTTCAATGACATCCTGGAAAACATGGACCGGAATATCGGTCCCTTCACAAATGCTCTGATGAAATTTCATATCATCAATACCTTTGTGAAACCAGCCTTTCCCGCCATCCTGCCGCCCTATGAAATCCAGGACGCAGACAATTTGCGGCTGACGTTTCAGTCCAACCTGGTGGCTGCAGATGCCTTCTGCGCCCAGCACGGTGTGGAGTTCATCCATTTCCTTCAGCCCAGCCTCTTGCTGGTTCAAGTTCCTTCCGAGTATGAAACCACACTTCTCAATACCATTGAACGGCATTCTCCGGGTTGGACTGCGGGATTTCAGAGAGGCTATGGCATTCTGGAGGAAGTGAATCAGTCTCTTCAGGATGATGGCGTCATTACTGTTGACCTGCGAAACATCTTCAACCACGATCAACGCAATTATCCAGGCGAAATATTTTTAGACGACATCCATGTAAACCACATCGGCAATCAAATCATCGCACATGCCATTTTTGAGGATCTGGAACCCCATCTCTCTGCTGAAAACAGCGCACAATAATCGTACCCAAGAAGGAGCCTATGGCATCAGCCCCACCCATGGACAAGATAAAACAGTTCTCGAGCGCGGTTGCAGTTGAGGAGAGACAGGTACGTTCCCTGGTAATGACACTGGGAGGTTTGATCGGCGGCAACGGTCTGGGGGTAGCCCTTCTTGTTCTGGTCATGAATAAGGGGATTGCGCCGAAGGAAATCGGCACATTTGAGGCCGGGTTATATGGCACCTCTGGCGCGTTGATCATCGCAGGCCTCTTGTTGTTGACCCATAAACGTCTCCACAATCTCAGAATACCCTTCGGTTCCAAACACGGGCTCAGGGCATTATGCACTATCCTGACCATCACTGTGATCACAATGATGCTGATTCTTGGCCTGGAACTGACGACCCGGATTTATCTGCAAGCCAATCAGATCAATCAGATCTACTGGTATACAGTCAAAAGACGCTCAGGTGACTATTCTCTCCTTCTTGACAGCCCACCCTATCAAGACGCAGCTTATGCCACACCGGATTTCATTGATGAAGTTCTGGCCACCCAGGGGCGAACTGAAGGCAGCTCTGAAGACCCCAACATCATTCTCCCCAACAATTTTGAAGGGGAGTTTATCAACATCATCGAACATCAACGCTTCACTACCGGGCAACCCGATTTCTTTGATCACCGGATCTATCTCTTTGGCGGATCCACCATCTTTAATTTGGCTGTTCCCGACAAGATGACCATCGCATCCCAACTTCAAAGGATGCTACTTGCGTATTACGGCCAGAACTATCGCGTCGAAAACTTTGGCGTCATTGGCGCTACAACCCACCAGCAGTTCCTGCGGCTGCAAACCCTGACCCTCAATCCAGGAGACGTGGTGATTTTTTATGATGGCTACAACGATATCTTCAAGGGATTGACACGCAATCATCTTTGGATGCTCAATCTTCTATCGAAATCTGATTTTTTCAATTTCTTTCTAAAGCCGATCCTCGCCCCCTATCTACCTCCATTTCAAAGCCCTGAGCTTGAATCTCTTTCAGCGGGGTACTACCAGGAGATTGTCTCAGCCGAGGAATTGACCACCCAACAGGGAGCCCTTTTTCTGCATTTTTTACAACCAAGCCTGCACACACTTACAGGGAAAAGTGCGTATGAAAATCAGATCATCGAGGAACTGAGGACTAAAGCCAAAGGATGGCACGAAAGTTATCTGAGCGCTTACCCGGTCCTGGCCGATGTTCATTTCACACTGACTGCTGAGGGTATCATCGCGTACGATCTCAGAGACGCGCTCAATCCTGAACACCGGGAGTTTACAGGTGAGATTTTTCTGGATGACATCCATGTCAATCATCTGGGTAATCAGGTAATCGCAGACCGCCTTTTTCAAGCCCTGCAACAGCAGCTCGCCCCAAAGTAACATCAAGTCCTCCATCATCAGGAAGGATTAAACCCAGGCAGTTTCCAGGATTTTCCTGAACGCCGTCACAACCCGATCTACATCCGAATCATCAATCCAATTGTGGCAGACCAATCGAAAATGCCGCGGGCCGGTGACGCCAACCAGGATATCCCTGTCCGAAAGATGCTGGCGCAAGGTCTCAGCCGTCAATGACAGATCTGGATTTAGTTGAATATAGACCATGTTTGTGTTTGGAGATCCCTTATCAAGGGAAATTTCAGATATCTCTGATAACCCCTGAGCCAATTTGGCGGCTCGCAAATGGTCTTCCCCCAAACGATCCACCATTTCCTCCAGGGCAACAATGCCAGCAGCCGCCAGAACACCGACCTGCCGCATTCCGCCTCCCAATTGTTTCCTGATCCGGTGAGCTGCAGCAATAAAAGCAGCGGATCCACAAAGGACAGACCCTACCGGTGCACAGAGCCCTTTGCTCAAGCAAAATGTCACCGAATCCACCTTCTCCACCAGGATTCTAACAGGCACATGCTGATCTACAGCCGCATTAAAAAGCCGGGCCCCATCCAGATGAACCGCCAGGCCTGCTGCATGGGCAATGGCCGCTGCTTTGTGGGTATATTCGGGGGAGATGGATACGCCCCCACATTTATTATGGGTATTTTCCAGGATAAGGAGCTTTGACGGCGGGAAATGCGGATCCTCCGGACGAATGGCAGACTTGATCCCATCAAGCGCTATTGTTCCGTCCGGTTCATTGGGCACGGTATGGGGATGCACTCCCCCCAAAGCAGCGATCCCGCCGGCCTCGTATAGAAAGGTATGGGCGCAGTCGCCCATGATCACTTCGTCACCTCTGCCGCAGTGGGCCAGGACCGCGGCCAAATTGCCCATGGTTCCCGATGGAACAAACAAAGCCGCTTCCTTACCCAGCATCTCCGCCGCAAGATCCTGGAGTCGGTTAACGGTTGGATCCTCCCCATAGACATCATCCCCCAGGCGGGCATTGGCCATGGCCTGCCGCATACGGTCTGTTGGCTTAGTGACGGTGTCGGAACGCAGGTCAACTTGCTTCATTCCAGAGACCTTTCTTGTTGTTGTAACTGCCTTAGGCTGGTCTGCAAATCCGACGGGAGGGGAGCTTCAAAGGTCCTTTTGGCCCTGTCACCCGGAAGGCGCAGGGAGAGGGATTTTGCATGCAAAAAGAACCGTTCTCCCAAGTCAATGGTTGGATTACGGAATCCGTACACCGTATCCGCTACGACAGGAATATCCAGGTAGGCCAGGTGCACCCGGATTTGATGGGTGCGACCCGTAATCGGATGGACTTCAAGGTAGGTGTGCCGCTGATAGGATTGGATCACAAAATATTCGCTAACGGCCGGTTTTCCCTGACCGCGCAGGCCCACTGCCATCTGAGTGCGATTGACCGGATCCCGGATGATGGGCGCTTCAATTCGACCTGTCGGTGTTGGGGGACGGCCATCCACAAGTGCCAGATATTTCTTTTCAATGTCCCGCGTCTTGAATTGTTTTACCAGCCATCTATAGGCTTTATCGGTCCGGGCGAAAATAAGCACCCCGCTGGTTTCCTTATCCAGGCGGTGAACGACCCCGGGGCGGTCAGGATCGCCAATGCTGCGAATAGCCGGATCGTAAGCAAGCAGTGCATTCACAAGAGTCCCGGTGGGATTACCCGCGCCGGGGTGCACGACTATTCCAGAGGGTTTGTTCACGACAATCACCGAGGTGTCTTCATAGACAATATCCAGCGGTATCATTTCCGGAATGAGACCTGTTTCTCTTTTCTGTGGAATGTAGATCTCGATCCGATCCCCCGAGGCGATTTGTTCCCCGGTTTTGCTCACAACCCGGTCGTTCAACCGGACCTGGCCATTCTTTATCAGACGTTGAATTTTGGAGCGGGATAGCGAGGGCAGCTTCCCCGCCAGATACTTGTCCAGCCGGGTTTCCTCAACAGACCCAACGTCAAAGACGTGCTGTTCTGCAGCCATCAGATATCAAAGCCGGATTGTAAGGGACCTTCTCCAGTCCCTGAATCAACGCTCTCATCATCCTCAGCCAGCAAAGCTTCGTCCTTTGCCTTTCTTTCGCTGATCCACAATCCCAAGATCAAAATCGCCACACCAATGGATATGCTGGCGTCTGCGACATTGAACACAGGGAAGTCGCCAAAGGAGATAAAATCTGTCACAGGGCCAAAACGAATCCGGTCAATCAAGTTCCCAATCGCCCCACCCAACTGTAACGCCAGGGCAGCGCGCATCATGATTTCATTCCTGGGAATCTGGGGAAAGTAGAAAATGATAAACAGACTCACCAGGATTGCCAGAATGCTGAACACAAGACCCCCCTGTTGGAAAAGACCAAAAGCAGCGCCTGTGTTATGCCAGTGAACAAACCGGAAATACGGCGCGAGCCATTCCCATGGCATCCAGCGGCTGCCAAAGGGGATGTTCGCGCGCACAATAGCTTTTGTGATCTGATCAATAAGAATAATCAGCGGTGAAATCAGAAATAACAACCAGTATTCTTTAAGTATTTTCTTCAATCGCTTCTCCTGGTTCCTTGTCTACTGTCTCAAGGCTGATCCGTACCGATTGTCCGTCAAATTCATCCTGGAGGAAGGGCAAGCCCTCCGGAATTTCACCCGCAACCAATTCTGTGGTAAGAGTCTCTTCTTGTATATAGGCCTCATGTGAGTTGATCGCCTGGGCCAATTGGTCAGAGGCTGTGTAATACAGGCGAATGCGATCGGCAATATCAAGATCAGCATCTTTGCGTAATGATTGTACCCTCCTGACAAATTCTCGGACAAGTCCCTCTTTGACAAGTTCTGGAGTCAATTCTGTGACCAGGGCAGCCAGATAGGCTCCCTCTGAAGCCACGGCAAAGCCTTCTTTGGATTCGGCCCGGACTTCAACTTCATCCGGTGTGATTTCATAGATTTCACCTTCCACAGTCACCTTAAGAGATTCCCCGTCCAGCAGTTTTCGGGCCGACTTGTCTGGCGGCAATTCCAACAGGACCTTGCGAACCTTGGGGAAAAGCGCTTGGAACCGCTGCCCCAACTGTCTGGGTAGGGGATTCAAGCTGAAGCGAACCGCTTCACTGGCGCTGTCTAGAAGGCTGACGGATTTCACATTCAACTCATCTTGCAAGAGCGATGCATAGGCATCCACCACCCGCTGCTCATCCAAATTCCCCACCACAAAGGCGGCTTCGGAAAGGGGTTGTCGCACCTTCAGATTTTCTGAATTGCGGGCTGCGTGTCCCAGAGAAGCCAGCTTCATCACAGTGGTCATGTCGGAATTGAGGGTTTCATCAATGCGATCCGGGTCGTAGTCGGGCCAGTCGGCCAAATGGACAGAAACTGGCGCATCCGAGGATGTGCTGCGAACCAGGTTTTGGTACAGATGATCCGCCAGGAAGGGCATGGTGGGAGCCAGCAGGAATGCCAGCGACTTCAACGCCTCATAAAGCGTGGCATACGCCGCGGCCTTGTCAGAATCAGACTCCGTCTTCCAATAGCGCCGCCGGGAGCGTCGCAAATACCAGTTGGAAAGCTGATCCACAAATTTCTCAATCGGCCGGGTGGCACCCAACACATCGTAATTCTCATAAGCCTCGGTCACATCGCGAATGAGCGCGTGAAGGGAAGAAAGAAGCCATTTATCCAGTTCTGAAAATGCAGGCGCAACAGAATCGTTTGGCGTCCATGCATCCAGATTGGCATAGGTCACGAAAAATGCGTATGTGTTCCAAAGGGTCAGGGTGAAATTTCGGATCACCTCACCCACCAGATCCTCTGAAAAGCGGCGTTCCTGTCCGGGGGGGCTCGCGGTGTAAAGGTACCAGCGAAATGCATCAGCCCCGTGCTCACGCAACACATCCCAGGGTTCAACCACATTCCCGCGGGACTTCGACATTTTTCGTCCAGCTTCATCAAGGATCAGACCCAGACAGATGACATTTTTGTAAGCATGGCTGTCAAACACCAGGGTGCTGATTGCGTGAAGGGTATAAAACCATCCCCGGGTTTGGTCAACCGCCTCACAGATGAAGTCTGCGGGAAATTGTTCTTTGAAGGTATCCTCATTCTCAAAAGGATAGTGCCATTGAGAAACCGGCATGGATCCCGAATCAAACCAAACATCAATCAACTCAACCACACGGTTCATCCGTCCGTGGCAGTCCTCACAGACAAAATGGATATTATCCACATACGGCCGGTGCAGGTCCAGATCACCAAGATCTTTGCCGGCCCGTTCACTCAGTTCCTGAACAGATCCAACACATACCTGATGGTGACAATTTTCACATTCCCAAACTGGCAGCGGTGTACCCCAATAGCGTTCGCGGCCCAAGGCCCAGTCAATATTGTTCTCGAGCCAGTTCCCAAATCTGCCGTGTTTGATATATTCTGGATACCAGTTGATATTTTCGTTCAAAGCAACCAGCCGATCCTTTAACTCACTGGTGCGGATATACCACGTTGGCCGCGCATAGTACAGCAGCGGGGTATCACAACGCCAACAGAAGGGGTAAGTGTGCTCATAAGTTCCAATGTGAAGCATCAGACCGCGCTGATCAAGGTCCTTGACAATGAGAGCATCGGCATCTTTCACCCACATGCCAGCCCAGGGGCGCACATCGCTTTTGAAACGGCCGCTATCATTGACCGTCATCAGGACAGGTAGATCATAATCAATCGCCATTTGCATATCATCAGCGCCAAAAGCGGGAGCAATATGCACCAAACCGGTCCCATCCTCCGTAGTCACAAAATCGGCCATGACAATATAATGCGCATCCTTCTCAACTGGCAGAAAAGTGAACAGGGGGTGGTATTTCTTACCGTTCAACTGCTTGCCCTTGAAGGTTTTGACCACAGAATAGGGCTGATCTCCCAGCACCTGGTCCAACAAGCTTTGCGCAAGAATCAGAAATTCCTCTTCATCGCCCTCTCCCACAGCCACCTTAACATAATCAATATCTGGATTGGCCGCGACGGCCACATTGCCTGGAAGGGTCCAGGGGGTGGTCGTCCAAACCAGAAGGGAGGTATTTTCTTCATCCACCATTGGCATCCGCACAAACAGGGAGGGATCCACAGCTTTGCTATATCCCTGGGCGACTTCATGGTCGGAGAGAGGGGTCCCACAACGAGGGCAGTAGGGAACGACTTTAAATCCCTGATAGAGCAGGCCTTTATCCCAGATGGACTTCAGCAGCCACCACACAGATTCAATATATTCATTCTTGTAGGTGATATAGGCCTCATCCAGATCCACCCAGAATCCGATCCGGTCTGTTAATTTTTCCCATTCCTGAATATAGGTGAATACCGATTTGCGGCAGAGTTCATTGAAGTTTGCGATGCCAAAATCCTCAATCTCCTGTTTATTGGAGAATTCCAAACGCTTTTCCACCTCAATTTCTACGGGCAGCCCATGGGTATCCCATCCGCCGCGTCGGGAAACATGGAATCCCTGCATCGCTTTATAGCGCGGGAACATATCTTTGAAGACCCGGGCCAGAACATGGTGTACCCCTGGTCGGCCGTTGGCCGTGGGCGGCCCCTCGAAGAAGACAAATTCCGGCCCATCGGCGCGGTTTTCCATGGACTGGTGAAAGACATCATGGGCCTTCCAGAAAGCCAAAACCCCTTCTTCTAATGCCTGGATATCCAACTTTGAGGATACTGGTTTAAACATATAACCTCCACACACATCGGAATGATTAAATAAAAAAACCCGTCCCACTTCAGGGACGAGTACAGGACCCGCGGTACCACCCTGGTTTTCACAATGCTGTGAACACCTCGGTCAGCCGCATCAAAGGGATTGACAGGGCTGCATGTTGATATCGGAGAATGACTCCGGCTCACTTACTTTTCTTATCAAGAAGTTCAGATCGCTGCTCCGGAAGGATATTCCACCGTCGTGGTTTTCCGGCTTGCACCGCTCCCGGAATCGCTGAGAACCATTGGACCGTGTACTCTTTTCCATCACCACAGTATGATCAATTTCTAACGCTTACATTATGCCACAACTCTGCCGCAGGGTCAATAAACCGGTGGAATTTCCTACAAGTCTCCCCGAATCCGGTTCAATAACTGGGCATTGATGGCCACAATCACAGTGCTGAGGGACATGATCAACGCACCCACAGCCGGAGGCAGAAGAATGCCCCACCGCGCCAAAACCCCTGCTGCCAGAGGCAACGCGATCACATTGTACCCTGTGGCCCAGACCAGGTTCTGGACCATTTTTTTATAGGTCGCCCGGCTTAACCGAATCACCTTGAGAATGTCCTTCGGGTCGTTTTCTACCAAAATGATGCCTGCGGATTCGACAGCCACATCCGTTCCGCTGCCAATCGCGATACCCACATCCGCCCGGGTGAGAGCCGGTGCATCATTGACCCCATCGCCAACCATGGCTACCCGAAATCCCTCTTCTTGAAGACTGGCAACCTTTTTATCCTTGTGTTCTGGCAGGATCCCAGCAAAAACCGTATCAATCCCCAATTCCTCCGCAACCCTTTGAGCGACTTCTTCGCTGTCGCCTGTCAGCATAGCAACTTTGTATCCTTCCTGGTGCAATTGTTCCACCGTCTCATAGCTGGATTGCCGAATTTGATCTGCAAGTGCAAAGGCACCCAGCACGGTTTCAGGCCCCAGCAGATACACAACCGTGCGGCCATTGTTTCCCTGTTCTTCAGAGAATGATTTCAGTGCGCGATTCAGGGTGAATCCCTTCTCCCTCAGGAGTCCCTCATTGCCCACAAAGTAGCTGCCGCCATCCACCCGGGCCCTGGCCCCCTTCCCCTTGATTGCCTCAAAGGAGTCGGATTCCGGGACGTCCTCCAGTCTGTTCTCCGCGGCCTGCCAGAGGGCCCTGGCCAGAGGATGTTCTGAATCTCTTTCCACAGCCGCAGCCAGACCAAGAACATCCTTCTCTTCCATACCATCCGCGGGTTCAACTGCTTCAAGCCCGAACGCGCCGTGGGTCAGGGTGCCTGTTTTATCAAAGATAACATAATCCAATTTCCGGGAGGATTCGAGGGCAATCCGGTCTCGCACAAGAATTCCCTGAGATGCCCCAATGGACGTTGAAATTGCGACCACCAGAGGAATCGCCAATCCCAGGGCATGGGGACAGGCAATCACAAGCACGGTCGTCACCCGCTTGAGAATTTCAATGTCCCATCCGATCGAGAGAAACCACCCCACTGCGGTGAGAACCGCCACACCCAGGGCTGCGTAAAAGAGCCAGCCTGCAGCCCGATCCGCCAGGATCTGGGTCTTTGATTTTGATTTTTGAGCTTCTTTCACCAATTCCATGATCCCGGCCAGGGTTGTCTCATCGCCAACCGCTGTGACCGCAACCCGTAAGCTGCCATCCCCATTGATCGTCCCGCTGACTACTGTATCCCCTTCCTCTTTGGGAACCGGAGTGGATTCGCCTGTGATCATGGATTCATCCATTGTCGAGTTACCTTCAATAACTTCCCCATCAGCCGGAGCACTTTCCCCGGGACGGATCAGAATGATATTCCCTTCTTTCAGTTCAGAGATCTTGACAGTCTCAACAGTCCCATCATCCGTGACACGTTCTGCGGTATCTGGCAAAAGTTTTGAGAGCTCATCCAGCGCGCCACTGGCCTGTCGGACGCTCCGCATCTCAATCCAATGACCCAACAACATCACATCAATCAACGTGACCAATTCCCAATAGAAAGAACTACCCAAACTAAACAGCGTGGAGGCCAGACTGTACAGAAAAGCCACCAGAATAGCCAAAGAGATCAGGGTCATCATGCCAGGTTGTTTTTCCATTAACTCATCCTGGGCCATCCGCAGAAACGGAATGCCGCCGACAATGAACACAACCACTGACATCACGGGCACAATCCAATCCGCCAGGGAAAAATCAGGCAGGGTATAACCCAACCAACCCTGAATTGTCTCGCTAAAAATCAGTACTGGCAAACTTAACAATAATGAAATCCAGAATTTCCTGCGGAACATCTTTTCATGATGAGACGGGCCGCTCTGGTGTTCTTGATCTACCGAAGGCATGGGGGAACCTTACTACTACTGAGTTGAACCTCACCTTATTTTGATTTTATTGAGAAAGTGTTGTATCTTTATTAACAACAAAGTGCAAAGGGTGTTCACAATGAAACAACCATTCAGCCTTGGCTTGGCAAAGATTCATGCGGAAGCGGGTGAAGTCCGTGCATTCCTGCCCAACTTTGTCCACAAGATGGCAAAGTTGTTCAAACAGATTATCTTGGAAGAGGGTTATGGGGCAGAAATGGGATTCAGTCACAGCGACTATACGAAACCCTTGAATGTGACCTTCGCTGCGCCTCAAACGGTTTACGCCCAGGATTTCGTTCTGGTTCTCAGATATCCCCCGGATGATTTTCTGCGATGGATGCAGCAGGGTGCCTGCCTGATTTCCATGTGCCACTTCCCTACCCGCCCAGAAAGAGTCCGTTTCCTCATGGAACAGGGACTGCATGCCATTTCCCTGGATTCCATTGTGGACGATAACCGCCAGCGTCTGGTTGAGAATCTCCACGCCGTAGCCTGGAATGGCTGTGAAGTAGCGTTCAAGCTGCTGGACAACCTGCTTCCTGAACCAGGGTTAGCCGACCCAAACCGCGCCCCAGTGAGAGTCACCCTGCTGGGTTCGGGCGGGGTGGGAATCCATGCTGTTCAGGCCGCCATTCGTTATGGCGATGCCAATCTCTGGCAAACCTATGCAAAGGACCGTATTCCCGGCAACATTGTCACCGTGATTGATTTTGACCTGACCAGCCATCGGGATGAAATCAAACCCATCCTCAAAACCACCGACCTATTAATTGACGCCACCCAACGGAAAAACCCTTCGGAGATCATCGTTCCCAACGAATTTCTGATCCTCATGCCCCAAAATGCAGTCATTCTGGACTTATCTGTAGACCCATATGATTTCCGCCATCGCCCCTACGAGGTCAAAGGCATCGAAGGGATTCCTCAGGGAAACCTGGACCAGTATATCTTTCCCCCCGACGATCCTGCCTGGGAGGAGGTACCCAAAGAGATCAACACAGAATATCGCCGCTGGGTGGTTTCCTGTTATTCCTGGCCCGGGATTCATCCAAAAACCTGCATGAAGCGATATGGCAATCAGATCTCCCCGCTCATGCGGCGTCTGATCCAGGCGGGGGGTGTTGAAAAGATCAACCCGGAGGGACGTTTCCACGAACGAGCTCTTTCCCGCGCCATGTTACACCGTTGGGTTCAGAATGAAGGGAATTGAAATCCCTAATCCAGGGTTTCCAGGTCCAGCCGGAAAGGACGGGTCAATGGACCATATCCCCCCGGATTGTAAGCCATAACAGTCCAGCTATACGAACCTGGATCCAAGCTGACCGAAACATTCATGCTGCACAGACCCTCCGCATCGCAGGCTTCTCCGGATGAAATCCATTTATCAACGACATCTCCGTCCAACGTGCGAATATTGACCCGGTACCAATGCGCCCCTTCGGAGACTTGCCAGGAGAGAGTGGGCGTGAGGTCCTGGCTGGATTCACCATCCATAGGATTAAGAAGGATGACCGGACCGGGAGGATCAACCTCCCCGGTCACCAAGGAGAACATCATCCCCTGGCTGATGGGTCCATATCCCTGGTTATTTACTGCAATCACATTGAAAATGTAACTCGCATCCCCTTCCAGGTTCAGTCCCGGGGCATAGATACACAATCCATCTTCCGCTCCACAACCCAAATCGCCAGATTCCAACCGGTTTTTAAAGATGCTCCCATCAGGCCCGGTCAGGGAGAAGGCATAAGAGAGAGCGCGTTCGGCTGGAACCCAGTGAAATTCAGGGGGGTTAGCTATGATCTCCCCCTCCGGGGACACCAAAGTCACAAATCCTGGCGCCTGGTCGTGGACAATTACCGTTGCCGTTGGTTCCGCAGTTGCTGTGACCTCTTCCGGCGTTCCTTCGCTTTCCCTTGTCAGCGTCAGGGCAGGCGGCCCACCGGTGGGAGTCTGGGCAGGAGTCTGGGTGGGTGTCGGCGTGAGGGAAGGTTGGGAAGGGGTCAGTTGAGCCGGCGGCGCTGTTTCGCCGGCCCCCGGTGTCACACTGGGCACCGGATTTTGCAGGGCTTCCTGCAACGCGCTCAAACGGGAGACTACATCCCCTGCACCTGAATCATAGAGGGCCTGGGCAATCAATGGCAGTCCGGAAAGCTCCACAGGGGTGCTGACCCGTGCCGCGTTGTAGTCCGCCTGCAGAGTGGATTGCATGGAAACAGGCACGAGAGAAGGGCCATGAGCCTCCTGAAGATAAGTCAATCCCATCAGGATGAGGAAGATCAACCCCAACGCGACGATCGTCAGCACAATCCAAACAGAGCGCTGCTTTTTAGGTTGCGGTTCCATCGGGTTTGGCAGGGTTGTCATTCACAGAATCCCGTCTCCTGAAAGGATAATTCTCCAGTTACATGAACTGGGGTGCCAGAACCGTGCCAGAAGACAAATATTTTTCCTTGAGAAGCTTGCGCTGTGAAGGAAAACCTCCTCAGGTCTCTGGTATCATCGCTGGTTCTCATACTTAATTAAAATACAGGAACAAGATTAACACAAGGCTGGTATAAATCAAATCTACTGGAGGGTATATTTGGAGAAGGGAAATGACTTCTACTGAAGATCCAAATCCTGGGAGAGCGTATCAGCGGCATAGAACAAATGAACAATCCTGCCCGTACAAGGAATCGCGGGTAACCCGCCATTCTCAAATTAATCACAACCCCAACTCATCAACCCGGCCTCTCGTGGGGTCAGATCACAAAAATCTACAATTTGAAGAAAGCCTGCATCTTGATCTGAATTCTCCCCCCGCACCTCGTAGTTCCCTGGGCGTCTCAAAGATTGGTTTTATTTCGATCCGTTAAACGCACTGGGTGCCTGGAGGGACTCGAACCCTCAACCTCCTCATCCACAGTGAGGCGCTCAGCCATTGAGCTACAGGCACCACGATCTATCAGGCACTGATTGTATCACATCCCATCGGCCTTGGCAAGAAAATCAGCCAACTGTAAGGTCAACTCTCCCCGGGGTACGGTGACCTGCTCCCGGGTGCGGAGATTCTTAACGGCCGCTGTCCCTGCCGCCAGCTCATCCGGGCCGATGATTACTGCCACGCGCACCCCCAGTTTGTCCGCAAATTTAAATTGTTTGCCCAGCTTGTCCAGGTCCGGATAGAGCACAGTGCGAAAACCTGCCTGGCGAATGGCGTTTGCCACACGCAGGGATTCTGCTCGGGTGGTCTTATCGAAAAGCGTCACTACCACCTGCGGTGTATTTCCCAGACGTTCAGGGATGCAGTCATAATCCCGCAACACCAGTTCAATGACCACGTCCCCCATGGCAAAACCCACTCCGGGAAGGGGGTTGCCGCCCACGTCCGCCACAAGGTTATCATACCGGCCGCCTCCCAGAATCGCCCGGGACTGCCCTCCCAATTCAAATGCCTCAAAAACTGTTCCAGTATAATAGTCCAGGCCGCGGATCACCTTGGGATTGAAACGCACATAGTCCTCCACCCCAAAGATTCGGATCATATCAAAAAATGCAACGAGTTCATCCGACTCGTGCCATAGATCCGCTTTCTCCAAAAGGTCCTGGAGTCCATCCAATTGGGCATCTGATAGCCCGATCTCCAGGCCATAGTCCCGCCAGGCCTTGGGGGATAATTTATCCAATTTGTCCACCAGGCGGAAAACCATAGGACGCAAGCCTTTTTCTATCTGCAATCGGTTAAAGGCCCCATCCATCAGGCGGCGGTTATTGACCGAAATCCGGACCTGCTCCGGTGAAAGCCCCACAGACTGAAGAAATGTGGCGGCAACCGCCACAATCTCCGCATCCGCTGCGATGCTCTCCGTGCCCACCAGATCAATGTTCCACTGAAAAAATTCCCGGGTTCGGCCGCGCTGCGGCTGCTCATAGCGCCAGAATGGGCCAATGGACCACCAGCGTATGGGCAGGGGCAGTTCATATTGTTTCTGGGCCACCATGCGCGCCAGGGTGGGCGTCAGCTCCGGCCGAAGGGTCAGCAAGTCGTCTCCTGGGGAAGAAAAAACAAAAGACTGCTCCTTGACCAACTCCTCGCCGGATTTGGCTGCATAAAGTTCCAAAAATTCCAGACAAGGTCCATCATATTCCTGATACCCAAAATGCGTGGACACCTCCCGGATGGTATCAAACATCCAGCGGCGCACAGCCATCGAATCGGGATAGAAATCCCGGGTTCCCTTCACCGGTCTGATAATTTCTGCCATGATTTAACCTCAATCTGATTCCATTTCCTGCTAAACAACAAAATTGATTTTACCAGCTCTACGGAAAAGAAGCAGATTAAGGTATAGTAAGGGACAGTTTTGAGATAAAATTCAATCACTTAAACAGAATAAAGTGAAGGTCATGATGAAAATTATACAACTGGTGGAATTAATAGGTGGCCAAGTGCTGACCGACGTAGAGATTTCTGATGGCGAGGTGCGGGGGGCCATGGGCGCTGACCTGATGAGTGATGTCCTGGCATCCATTCAACCGGAAGCCGTCCTGCTGACCGGGCTCTGCAATCCCCAGGTCGTCCGCACAGCCCTGATTGCCGATGTGCGGGCAATCGTCTTTGTTCGCGGAAAGAATCCCGACAGGACAACGATTGACCTGGCCAACGAAGAAAAGCTGCCCTTGATCACCACCCCGCTGGGGATGTTCGAAACCTGCGGGACTCTGTATCAGGCGGGAATGACGAGTTTTGAACAAGAATCCACTGAAGATTGCGCCTCCTGAAGAGGATTCATCTGATGGCCTCAAAACACCCTGTCATCTCAGATAAAACAGCCGAAACCATCACCCGGGTCGAAGAACTGGCCTACGAATTACGCATCCGGGAGGTGATGACGGAAAATGTCTTCCAGCTCACACCCGAAATGCGGATGGAGGAAGTTCTGGACCTTTTCCAGAAAGAGCGCATCTCTGGGGCACCGGTAATGGTCAATTCCGAGTTACACGGCATCCTGAGCATTGAGGACCTCATCCACGCGCTGCGGGAAGGCCGTCTGGATGCCACAGTGCAGGATTTTATGACCCGGGATGTAATCACAGTCAATGCTTTTGACCCCGTCATTGAAGCCCTGAGGAAGTTCTCCCGGACGAAGTTCGGCCGGCTGCCGGTCATTGATGAAAAAGGCCGCCTGGTTGGCATCATCACCAAGGGGGACATCAGCAATGGCCTCTTGCAGGCGCTTCAGCGAGATTACCATGCAGAAGAGTTGATACGTTACCGCGCCAGCCATCTCTTTGAAGATATTGTCTCCGACCGCACCAGCCTGATCCTGCGCTATAAGATCAAGAAGGGTGATTTCACCCACGGCGGTACCGCTTCCAGCAACATCAAGCGGGCCCTTTTGCGTCTCGGCGCTTCCCCTCAGATAGCCCGGCAGTGCGGAATCGCGGTATATGAAGCTGAAATGAATCTGATCATCCACACCGATCACGGCGGCACCATCCGAGTTGAAATAGAACCCCACAAGATTACCATGGAGGCCTATGATGACGGACCGGGCATCGAAGACGTTGAGCTGGCCATGAAACCAGGCTATTCCACGGCCACCAACGCGGTGCGGGAGATGGGCTTTGGCGCTGGAATGGGCCTTGTGAATATCAAACGCTGTGTGGACGAGATGCGGCTGATCTCCTCAAAGGAACGGGGCACCAACCTGTTCATGATCATTTTTTTGAATAACGAAGACGCCGACCCACAGACGGTTGGATAACCCACCTTTAATGACCATTGGAGTATTCCCATGACCTTGCAAGATATTATTGACTCCCTGGATTTGAAAGTTCTCTCTGTTTCGGGAGATTTATCAAAAACGACAGTTGAAAAGGGCTATTGCTCCGACCTTCTGAGCTGCGTGATGACCGGAGCGGAACCCGGGGGGCTGTGGGTCACATTGATGGCTCATGGTAACATTGTGGCCGTCGCGGCACTCCTGGATCTGGCAGCGATCATTATCACCGAGGATGCCCAGCCGGAACAAGACACCCTGGACAAAGCCAAGGAAAAAGGTGTGACCATCCTTTCCACGCAAAAGTCCAACTTCCACATTGCCGGACAATTGTGGGAACTTGGCGTCCGGGCCTCCTGACGGCCCGTCGAAAGGAAACGTTGCAGACTTACCGGTCAGAATTGCACATCCACACCGTCCTCTCACCCTGCGCCGGGGTGGAGATGATCCCGCCCCTGATTGTCAGAACGGCGGTGGACAGGGGGCTCGATCTCATTGCCATCACCGATCACAATGCCGGAGAGAATGCCCCAGCGGTCATTCAGGCCGCTGAAGAAACGCACCTGACCGTCCTACCCGGGATGGAGCTGGCGACCCGGGAAGAAGTGCATTGTTTGTGTCTTTTTGATCGGGTAGATCAATTAGTGCGTTTTCAGAAAAAGGTTGATGCGACCCTGCCCGACATCCCCAATCGTCCCGATTTCTTCGGTGAACAATTCATTGTAGACAAGACGGGGGACTTCATTCAGCGCAAGAAACGGCTCCTGCACACCTCTGCAGACATCAGCTTCGAAAACGCCCACCATCTCGTTACCAGCCTGGGCGGCCTGTTTATTCCCGCGCATGTGAACCGGCAGGCCTTTGGCCTCATAGAACATTTGGGTTTTGTCCCTCCGGACCTCCCCATCGCCGCCCTGGAAATATCCCGACACATTAACCCCAAAGAAGCGCTGAAAACGTTTCCCCAACTGAAAGGCTACCCCCTGATTCAAAATGGTGATGTGCATTTTCTGGCGGACTTCCTCGGCGCAACTATCTTCACCCTTGAAAAACCAACCATTCCGGAGATCAAAATGGCACTGGCCGGCCAATCGGGCCGCCATTTTGAGATCAATTCCTGATTTTGACGATTCTCCAGCTTAAATATGACATTTGTGTATTGACCATTCCGAACTTGGGCATTAAACTGTTTGTGGTTAATTTCACAATCGCTTCCTCATCGCGCCTATTAACCCCGACATGATTATTGGAGAGTAGAACTTCATGCTAAAAACCCTAGAGAAAATCCCAGCGGATGACCCGCTTCGCGATCCTGAACAGCGGCAGAAGATAGACCGGATCCTCGAAAAGAATAAAAGTCTGCCAGGCGCAACCATGGTTGTTCTCAATCAATTGCAGGAAGCCATTGGCTTCATCACCCCCGCCATGCAGGCTTATGTTGCCCGGGGTCTGGATGAACCTGTCAGCCGAGTGCACGGTGTTGTTTCATTTTATTCCTTCTTCACCACCACCCCCCGAGGCAAACACACCATTAAATTCTGTGTTGGCACCGCCTGTTATGTCAGCGGGATTGACCAGATCATTGAAAAAGCCAAACAAATTCTCGGGATTGAACCGGGTGAAACCACCGAGGACGGACTGATCACCCTCGAACTTTGCCGCTGCGTTGGCGCCTGCAGCCAGGCACCCGTGATTGTGGTGGATGAAGAAGTCCAGGGTCGCGTCAAGCCCAACCGTTTCCCCAAAACTATTCAGGACCTGAAGAGCCAGGAAGACGGAAGTGCGTGAATTAGCCCTGCATATCCTCGACATCGCTGAAAACAGTCTCTCAGCCGGAGCCACCCGGGTTCATATAAGGATCGAAGAAAACCTGATGGAGGACAATCTCAAAATCACCATCGAGGATAACGGCAAAGGCATGGATGAAGCGACTTTGGCCCGAGTGACGGATCCTTTTGTCACCTCTCGGACAACCAGGAAAGTTGGATTGGGAATCCCCTTCTTCAAAGCGGCGGCTGAAGCCTGCCAGGGATACCTCCAAATCCGCTCCAAACCTGGACAGGGCACAGTGGTCGAGGTCTTATTCAAACACAGTCATATTGATAGGATGCCTTTGGGTGATATCACGGGCACCCTGATGACCCTGATCATCGGCAGTCCGGAAGTCAACTGGATTTTCGATTATCAGTACAATCAGACCGCATTTCACTTTGACGACGCTCCCATCAAAGCAGAACTCGATGGGATTCCCCTCACCACACCTGCGGTGATAAAATTCATCCGGGAAGCCCTTAACACCGGTATCGCAGAAACCCGCCAGCAAGGCGCAGTAGAATTCAAACCATCTTAATCTTGCATGAGGAGTAAAAAAATGCCCACAGTAAAATCATTAGACGATCTGAAGAAAATTCGTGAAGAAGCGCTGAAAAAACAGCAGTTGAAAGAAACCTCCGGGAAGACTGAGGTGATTGTTGGTATGGGAACTGTCGGCATTGCTGCAGGCGCCCGGGAAACCCTCAAGGCCATCCTGGATTTCATCGAAGACAAGAACCTTGACGACATTATCGTCCGCCAAACCGGCAATATCGGGTTGGACTCCTTCGAACCCATCGTTCAGGTCGTTATGCCAGGTGAGGAAAAGGTCACCTATGGTAAAGTTGATCCGGAAATGGCGGATCGCATCATGGAAGAACATGTTGTTGGTGGAGAGATTATCAGCGAATATCAAATTGAAGGTTGAAATACAGAATCTCATCCATTCTGGAAGGTAAGAAATGGCATATTTTCGTTCACACGTCCTTGTCTCTGTTGACCCGATCAATGTCAACAAAGGCGCATACAAAATAATTGAAACCCTTCAGGACGAACTGGTCAAACAGGGTCTTGTTGACGAGGTGGAAGTCCTTGAAACCTCCCGCATCGGCGACCCGGAAACCGAAGGACCGGATCTGATGGTGTATCCCGAAGGCGTTCACTACACCAACCTTTGTGTAGAGGATGTTCCCGTCCTGGTAGAAGAGCATTTCCTGAAGGGCCGGGTGGCCCAGCAATATGCCCGGGAGATCACCAAAACGATTGATGAGGAATTATCCGCACCCAAAGCGAAAGAGGTGCGCATTGTCCTCCGCAATGTCGGTGAGATTGATCCCCTCAATATCGAGGAGTATATTGCCAGGGATGGCTATCTAGCATTGGGGAAGGTCCTGACGGAAATGTCCCCAGAAGAGGTCATCCAGGAAATGCTTGACTCAAATTTGCGCGGGCGCGGCGGCGCCGGGTTCCCAGCGGGTTTGAAGTGGCGATTCATTCGTCAGGCCGAGGGCGAAAAGAAATTCATGATCTGCAACGCCGATGAAGGCGACCCGGGCGCGTTTGCCAACCGCCGCGTCCTTGAGGGCGACCCCCATGCCGTCATTGAAGGCATGATCATCGCCGCCTATGCAGCCGGCGCGCACCAGGGATATATCTACTGCCGCGCCGAATACCCGATTGCCGTGCAAACCATGAAAACAGCCATTGATCAGGCTCGAAACTTTGGCCTCCTTGGTGAGGACATTCTGGGCACCGGGTTCTCCTTTGATCTGGAAGTCAGAATGGGCGCTGGGGCCTTTGTCTGCGGCGAAGAGACAGCGCTGATGGCCTCCATTGAGGGCAAGCGGGGTGAGCCCCGTCCCCGTCCCCCATTCCCGGCGCAAAAAGGATTGTGGGATCAACCCTCCAATATTAACAACGTGGAAACCTATGCCAATGTACCGCAGATCATCCTGAACGGCGCGGAATGGTTCGCCAGCTTGGGATATGAGAAAAGCACCGGCACAAAAACCTTCTCCATGGCCGGGGATGTCAAACACACCGGCTTGATCGAGGTGCCTTTTGGAATCACCCTCCGGGAAATCATCTATGATGTCGGCGGCGGAATCAAAGAAGACAAAGCATTCAAAGCTGTCCAGACCGGCGGCCCCATGGGCGGTTGTTTGCCCGAAGCCTACCTGGATCTTCCCATGGATTATGAAGCCCTTGCCAAGGCTGGATCCATTCTTGGCTCAGGCGGCTTGGTGGTGATGGATGAAGACACCTGCATGGTGGATATTGCCCGATTCTTTATGGAATTCACCCAGGATGAAAGCTGTGGAAAATGCACCCCCTGTCGGGTAGGCACCCGCCGCATCCTTGAGATTTTGACCCGCATTTGCGAGGGCAACGGCCAACCCGCTGACATTGAAACCCTGCGGTATCTTTGTCAGGAAATCAATGAAAACAGTCTGTGCGGTCTGGGGAAAGGCGCCCCGAATCCGGTCAAGAGCACCCTGGAGCACTTCCTGGATGAATATGAGGCCCACATCTATGAAAAACGCTGCCCGGCCAAGGTCTGCAAAGCCTTGATCCGGTTTGAAATTCAAGAAGATCTGTGCACCGGTTGCACCCTGTGTGCGCGCAATTGCCCGGTGGACGCCATTTCCGGAGAAAGACGCCAGCTCCATGTCATTGATCCGGATATTTGCATCAAATGTGGTATCTGTGAACAACTATGCCCCTATGATGCCATCGAGATCGAGTAATCATTATCAGTCAGAACCACACCAGAGGAGGAAGGTAATGTCAGTTGCAGTCAAAGAAGGACAGGATGTCCGCAAAATCGTTCGGGCATTTGTCGAGGAGGTTGGTGATGAAAAAGCCGAGCTCATCCCCATCCTTCACAAGATCAACGGAAAACTTGGCTACATCTCCGACGAAGCCATCAAAGAGCTCAGTGAACGGATGAACATCCCCACCAGCCATATCTACTCCGTTGCCACCTTTTACCGGATGCTCTCCACTGAGCCCAGAGGACGTCACGTCATCCAGTTCTGCGAAAGCGCACCCTGTCACGTGGCTGGTGGACGGCTTGTTTGGCAAAAGCTGCAGGAGACCCTTGGCCTGGATAAAGGGGAAACAAGCGAGGATGAGAAGTGGACTCTCCTCACCACCAGTTGTCTGGGCGTCTGCGGTGTTGGCCCCGTGATGATTATTGACAATGATATCTATGGCAATGTAACGCCTGAACAGGTGCCAGAGATACTTAACAATTACGAATAGGAGACGCCTCATGAAAGCATATCGTTCAATGGTATTGGTATCCAGCGATCCGGAAAGCATGGAGCGGGGCGCCCATCAAGTCTTTGTCAAATTGCAGCAGCAGATCAGCGAATATGGTCTTGAGGATGAAATCTCACTGTCCATGATCGGTGATATTGGGCGCAGCACCGCAAGCCCCCTCGTCCTGGTCTATCCGGATGCCGTGATTTACGGCCCTATCCGCCCCGAAGATGTCCCCTTAATTGTGGAGGAACATCTTTACAAAGGCCGTGTTGTGGAAGAAAAACAAGCCTCCCCTTACGAACTGTCCGGGCGGATCGCCTGGCTTACAGCCCGGAAAGGCACCCTCCCGGCTGAGAACCGGATCGTGTTGAAGAATGTAGGCCAGATTGACCCGGAAAACATTGATGAGTACATCATTGAAGGCGGATATGAAGCCTTGGGTAAGGCCCTCAATGAGATGACCCGTGAGGAAACAATTGAAACGCTCAAACAATCCGGGTTGCGGGGTCGCGGTGGTGCGGGTTTTCCCACCGGCCTAAAATGGCAGTTTGTATCTGGCGCCAAAGGCGAAAAGAAATACGTTGTCTGCAACGCCGATGAAAGCGAACCGGGCACCTTCAAGGACCGCCTGGTTTTAGAGGGAGACCCCCATGCCATTATTGAGGCTATGGCCATCGGCGCCTATGCAGTAGGCGCAGATGAAGGCTTTGTCTATATCCGTGGAGAATATGGCTTAGCCATCACCCGGATGAAAAAGGCCATCCAGCAGGCCAGGGAATATGGATTGTTGGGTGAAAAAATCTTTGACACCGATTTTTCCTTCAACCTGCATATCCATGCCGGGGCAGGAGCCTATATCTGCGGCGAAGAAACGGCACTGATCGAATCAATTGAAGGCAACCGGGGTGAACCCCGACCGCGCCCGCCCTACCCCACCACCGCCGGCCTGTGGCAGAAACCCACCCTGGTGAACAATGTGGAAACCCTGGCCAATGTCCCGGCGATCATCCGGAATGGCGCTGAATGGTACAAAAGCATCGGCACTCCGTCCAGTCCCGGCACAAAGGTCTACACCATCCTGGGCAATGTCAATGTCACCGGTCTGATTGAGGTTCCCATGGGGATCACCCTGCGGGAAGTGATTGCAATCTACGGCAAGGGCATGAAGGGAGGCGGCACCTTCAAACTGGCCCAGACCGGCGGTTCCAGCGGATCCATCATTCCCGCCAGCCTGCAGGATACACCCATGGATTTCGACTCCTTCCGAAAAGCCGGTGTATCCCTTGGCTCAGGCGCACTGCTGATTTGCAATGAAGATGTTTGTGCGGTTGACCTGGCCAAGGTCCTCCTCAATTTCTTCCGCTTTGAAAGCTGTGGAAAATGCAATCCCTGTCGAATTGGAAACCAGCGTTCGTACGAAATCCTATCGAATATCGCCGAAGGCGTTGGCACAGAACAGGACCTCAAGGACCTTCAAACGATGAGCGATCAGCTCAATGAACTGTCCAACTGCGGTCTTGGTCAGACAGCCGGTTCCCCTCTGCGCGATATCCTGGCACATTTCCGTGCGGAAGTTGACGCACATGTTAAATTGAAAGTCTGTCCCGCTGGTGTCTGCCCCATGAGCGGCCGTCGGGCTTATTGAGTCGGTCGAGTAGAAAGAATTAATGGAGTGACATTATTATGATTAAACTCACAATTGATGATAAAACCATAGAGGTACAGGAGGGGACCACGGTCCTCGAAGCTGCCCAACAGGCCGGGATCTACGTTCCCACCCTGTGCCATCACGAAAAACTGACCCCTTACGGCGGCTGCCGGCTTTGCATGGTGGAAGTTGAAGGGGCACGCACCCTGCAACCCTCCTGCACCCTGCCTGCCACAGACGGCATGATTGTCAAGACCAGCAGCGAAAAGGTCTTGAAAGCCCGTAAATTTGTTCTGACCCTGATCTTCAGCGAACGCAATCACTTCTGCATGTACTGCCAGGTCAGCGGTGGTGACTGCGAACTGCAAAACCGCGCCTATGATGAGGATATGACCCATTGGGATCTGCAGCCAAACTGGCAGCCCTTTGAGGTGGATGCATCCCATCCCTTCTTCGTTTTGGATAACAACCGGTGTATCCTCTGCCGCCGTTGCGTCCGGGCCTGTGGTGAACTGGTGGGCAACTTCACCCTTGGATTTGAAGAACGCGGCGCCAACAGCTTCCTGGTCGCCGATTATGACGTTCCCCTGGGAGAGAGCAGCTGCATCTCCTGCGGCACCTGTGTTCAGATCTGCCCCACAGGCGCGCTGATTGACCGTCAATCTGCCTATCAGGGCAAGGAAACCGAAGTGGATCACAATATCGGCGTTTGTACAGAATGCTCCATCGGATGTCAGCGGGATGTCCTGGTGCGGGACAACCGCCTGGTCCGGATTGAGGGCGAATGGGAAGCTGATCTGAACAGCGGACTGCTCTGCGATAAGGGACGATTCATCCCCCTGGAGGAAGATCGTACCCGTATACTGACCCCCCTTGTCCGCAAGGATGGCAGCCTGAAAGCCGCAACCTGGGAGGATGCCCTCAAAGCCATTGCCGAAGGCCTCGCAGAGGCCAGCGGAGAAAACCTGGCAGCCTTGGTTTCCAGCCGACTGCCCATTGAAGCCCTGGCCCAATTCAACGCCATCTTCTCTCAGGGCCTGGACGCCGCGCTGGTGACCAGCCTGGAAGAAGGCGCACCCACCGCATCCCTGGCTGCCTTGGCCGAGAAACTGGGCAAACCCTTTGAGTCCAGCCTGGACGTTCTCAAAGACACCGATGCGGTGCTCTCCCTGGAACTGGACCTGGTCAAAGAGCACCAGGTGGCCGGATTCTTCATCAAGCGGCAAATCCCGGAAGGGACCCGGCTGATTGTTGCGGATGCAGGTGAAAACCTTCTGGCAGAAAATGCGCAGACCACCCTGCCCCTTAAGGCCGGAGAGGAAAAACAATTCCTCACCCGTCTTCTCGATGCCGTTTCGAACGGAACTGAGGATTCTGAACTCAACGCAGCAGCGGATGCTTTGAAACAAGCCCAAAATCCCGTCATCGTTTACGGCCAGCATTTCGCAGCAAATGCCGATGAGGATACCCTGCGTACTCTCCTGAAACTGGCGGAAGTCCTCGATGCGGCTCTGGTGGGCGTGAAAGGCAATGCTAACAGCATGGCTGCCGCCCAGCTTGGTTTGGAAGCCCCAATCACCGGAGACGATTACACAGCGGCTTTTGTGGCCCTGGCTGATGAAGAGCCCACCAAGAAACTGGTCAAGTCTCTGGAAAAAGTCCCCTTTGTGGTCGCCCTGGCAGCCTATGGCTCTCAGCTTACCGGAAATGCTGATGTGGTCCTGCCTGTCGCCATGTGGGCCGAGCAAAGCGGCACCTATCTGAACATGGATGGTCGCCTTCAAACCGCACCCAAAGCGCTTCAGGCGCCGGAAGGCATCCTGTCCACCCTGGAAGCTCTGCAGAAACTCGCCGACGTCCTGGGGTTGGAGACCACAACAGATTGGAAAGCCAATCTGATGGACCGTGTGCCGACGGTTGCACTACAAGAATCTTATACTGCCCCGGTACAATAAGGCCCGAATGAAGTGAAAGGACAGAGTTAAATGTCAAAACCAAAAGTAGCTACGGATTGGCTGTGCGGTTGCGCAGGATGCCATATGTCTATCCTGGATATTGATGAACGCATCCTCCAGGTGGTCGAGCTGGTGGACCTACGCTCCTCACCCATTACCGATTTGAAAGAACCTGACGAGGATGGCGTTGCTGTGGGCATCCTTGAAGGCGGCATCAACAACACCTATAACGAAGAAGTGGCGAAAAAAATGCGTGAACGCTGTAAGATCCTGGTCGCCCTGGGCGATTGTGCGGTCTTCGGCGGAGTCCCCGCCATGCGGAATTTTGTTGGAGAGGAAGCTGCCCTGCAGCGTGCCTACGTGGAAGCGGAAAGCAACGACGACGAAGGCAAAATCCCCTCCAGCCCCGAATTAGCTCAAATGACCCGGGTCCGGGCAGTCCATGAGGTTGTTCCTGTTGACCTGCATGTTCCCGGGTGCCCCCCAGATGCGGATGTCATCTTCTATGTCCTCGCGGAATTGGCCCAGGGCCGAATCCCGGACATCAAAGACGATAAACTGCACTGGCACTAGGAGGATAAAATAATGGTAGCAGAAAAAATCACAATCGAACCCGTAACCCGAATTGAAGGTCACGCTAAAGTGACCATCCACATGAACGATGAGGGCAGTGTTGACCATGCCTATTTCCATGTCAACGAATTTCGGGGCTTTGAAAAATTTTGTGAAGGCCGCATGGTCTTTGAAATGCCCCAAATAACGCCCCGCATTTGCGGGATCTGCCCCGTGAGTCACCACCTGGCCGCTGCAAAAGCTGGCGACCGGGTCATGGGTGTGGAACCTCCCCGGACTGCAAACCTGCTGCGGGAGTTAATGCACATGGGACAGATCATTCAAAGCCATGGCATGCACTTTTTTGAATTGGCTGGCCCGGATCTGATCCTGGGCTTCGACTCCGACCCTGCAACACGAAATGTGGTGGGCCTGATTGAAGCCGATCCTGATCTGACCGTGCGCGCTGTGGAACTCCGGAAATATGGCCAGGACGTGATTTACCAGGTCGGTGGACGCCGGATTCATCCTACGTTCGCTGTTCCCGGCGGCGTGAACCGAGCCCTGACAGAAGAGAAGCGCGATCATATGCTTCAGGGCCTGGAAAAGAACCTCGAAACCACCCAAATCGGTATCAAGCTCATCAAAGCCTGGGCTGAGGCCAACATGGAAGATATCGAAAAATTCGCCGTTTTCCATACCGGATATTTCGGTCTTGTAACACCCGATAACGGTCTTGAATTGTTTGACGGCGATATTCGCTTGGTGGATAAAGATGGTCACCAGTTGGAAAAATTCAGCGCACAGAACTACCTGGATGTCGTCGCGGAGCATGTCGAGGATTGGTCCTATCTCAAATTCCCTTACTACAAGAATATGGGATATCCTGAAGGCGTCTATCGGGTAGGCCCC
>DAOTUG010000131.1:0-19833 GCA_034437335.1 Anaerolineaceae bacterium | reverse complement strand
TCGTGGGTGAGACAACCCTTTGCGAAGCGGCCAGCTTCGATGTGACGGTGACGAACACCGGCGAGAATTTTCCTGCCCGGGACGTGATCCTGGAATTTGATTTTGACTGGTCTGAGAACGGGTACTACTGGGTGGAGCAGCCCTACCCGCAGGAGGTATATGATCTGGGGGACCTCTGCCCAGGATGTTTGGAGACGATCACCCTGACCTTTGGGATGCAGCAGGCCTGGCTGGAGCAATCCGCCGGGACCACCCTGGACATCGCGGTGGAGGCCAGCTTTGTGCCGGAGAAGGACAACAGCCAGGGCGCCCGCAGCACCACGGAGGAGATGATCACCCTGACCCATCCCGGTGGGTGTCTGCCGGATGTGGAATTGATGGTGACAGGAGACCAGACCTTCTGCGAAAGCGGGGAATTTGAGATCACCGTGACCAACCACGGGGCCGCGGCCCATGATATCTCGGTGGAAGCCTGGTTTGATGCTGAGGACGAAGCGGAGTATCTGGCGTGGATTCAGGAGGAAGACGCCTGGAGCATGGGAGAACTGGGACATCAGGTCTCGGAGAGCTTTGACTTCCACTTCATGATGAACCAAACCTGGCAATTATCGGATGCCGGGACGGAAGTGTCGTTCACGGTGTATCTGACCTATGCGGAGGGGGAGGACATCTGGACGATATTGACAGTGACCCACCCCGGGGGCTGTATAGACCCGACGGCGACGCCCACCAATACAGCGACCAATACGCCGACGCCCACAGAGACGCCCACACCGACACCCACGAACACGCCGACGGCGACCCCGACCAACACGCCCACCAGCACGTCCGAGCCGCATGTGCCCCATATCCCGATTGAACCGGAGATTGTGAGCACGGCAGCAGCGACGTTGACCATCCCGAAGGCGGTTCCCCAGGTGGAATTCCCCCTGGTGTGCACCGACTGGATGCTGTTCCACAGCGACCGCGGGGAAGCCCTGGAGCTTCACCGGCTGGAGGGGTCAGAGCTGGATGACACAGCGGTCCTGACGGGGTTGACGGAAGATGCGGAGAGCATTGAGACCAGCCCCAGCCGGTCATGGGACCAGCAATGGATCGCCTACCAGTCCAATGGGGCGGGCAATTGGGACATCTATCTCATGGATCAGTATGGGACGGAGGTCACACAGCTAACAGATGAGCCGGGGGACGACATCAATCCGATGTTCGCCTCGGATAATCGGACAATCGTGTTCCAGAGCAACCGCACAGGAAACTGGGACCTGTACGCCGTGGACCGGATCACGGGGGAGGAACGCCGGTTGACGGACACGGATGGGAATGCCATCAACCCCTATTTCTCGCCGGATCCGGATTGGCTGGTGTATCAGTCGGATGCTGCCGGGGCCTGGGACATATATGTGCTGTACCTGCCGGACGGCTACCAGTTCCAGATCACGGAAACAGAGACCGCGGAACGGCTCCCGGCCTGGTCGCCCAATGGGCAGCACTTGGCCTATCTGCGAAAGCAGGATGGGGAGTGGAAACTGGTTCTCTCCCGGATTGATGGAAGCGGCGCCTTTGTGATCAACGAGGATCAGCCCCGGAACTTGGCCTGGTCGCCGGAGGGCTGGCGGATCGCCTATGAGGCGGAGGTGGATGGGAATGTGGACATCTACTATTACGATCTGCAGGCGGAAGCCACCTACCGGATGACGGTGGATGAAGGGGTTGACGCTGCCCCGGCCTGGAACTGCGATGGGACGAAGATCGCCTTCCAATCCGCCCGGGTGGACGACAACTGGAATCTGTTCTCTGTGACCATTGCCACCGGGGGGGTGCGTCAGATGACGAATCACCCGGCGGAAGACCAATGGCCGCTGTGGTTCATGGCCAAGGAGTTCGCCAGCCAGGACCTTGTCACCGGGGAATCGGCGCATTATGCCGGCGGGAAGATGGCCAAGATCAAGGACTGACGCTTAAATAAACACAAAACAGGGCGCAAGGCTGACAGCTTTGCGCCCTTTTTCTATGGGAACGGGCGGTGGTGGCATTATTCTTCCAGGATGATATCCAGGCTGTGAAGGAGGGCGATGGCTTCTGGCAAGGAAAAGCGGGTTTCGTGCAGGGTGTTCTCTGCGGCGTTGATCTGGTAGCCTGTGGCGCCGGTAAAATTGGCCTGGCTGAGATCGCAGCCCACAAACCGTGTGCCGGAGAGGTCAGTCTGGTGAAAGTTGACCCCGGTCAGGTTCGCGCCTTCAAAGTCCAGGTGTCGCGCGGTGCAGTGAGAAAACCCCGTCCCCTCCAGGTCCAGCCCAATGAAGACGCCGTGATCCAGCAGGCAGTGGGTGAAGGCCACTCGCTGCTGCACCAGGAGGCTACCGGTATGCCAATCGGCCTCGCACCAGTTGACCCCTGAGAGGCGGCAGGACTCGAAGACAACCTTCCGGAATTGGGAGTGAGGGAAGCGGGCCAGGCTGAGATCGCACGCCTGAAAGGTGCAGGCATCAAAGCGACAGCGCCGGAAAAGGTTCTCTTTTAGCTGGCAGGCGAGGAAGGTGCACGCCTCGAATTGACACCCTTCAATTTCATGATGGGAGGGCTCGATTTTGTGAAAGGTCTCATTGGAATAGGTTGTTCTCTCAAAGGCCGGCATATCGGTCCGCTTTCCCGGGTTTCAGGGCCGTCAAAATCACGTTTTCACCGCGCTGATAGACGACGTCAATGGAAGCAAATCCGGCTGCCCTGAGCAGAGCCTTCTGGATGTCGAGGCTCAGGGGGATGTCAATATGATGCCCGCCCTCCTGATAAGCGGCTGGCATGCACCGGAATTCCGCCAGGAGCCGGTTCATTTTTTCCACAGAGACGATGTAATCCCCTTCAATGTAGCTTCCCCCTGGTTTGAGGGCGTTGAATATTCTCTGATAGAGGCTTTGCTTGGCTTCGGGAAGAAGGTGGTGGAATGTCATACTGGAAAGGATCACGTCAAACAGTTCCCTGCCAAAATCCAGCTCGAGATAGGAAGCCTGGATCAGGCGCATGGTTTCCTGCCGGGGATATTTCTCCCTCAGAGAGGCCAGCATGGCCCTGGAGAGGTCAAGGCAGGTCAGACGGGCCCCGGGCGCGGCCTCCAGGAGGGCGGGAATCTCCAGGCCGGTCCCGCATCCGAGGTCCAGAATGGCAAGGGGCGCTTTTGTGGGTTTGATCGGTGCGGCCAATGTCCGGTAGTACACCGCAGCTTCCTCCAGGGAGCTGAACATATGCCGATCATAGCCAGCGGCGCGCTGGTCAAAGAAGGCGGCCATTTCCTCCGGTTGGTTGATGTTTTCTGTCATGGCCTAATCATATACCATTTCACCTGGTTTTCTGCTCTCTTTGGCGCCTCCGGGACCGGTTCTCCGCTTGACCCTCGGGCAGCCCGGTCTGGGCTGAGCCTATTCCCGCCAATAGAGATTGGTGAGGTAGGGGTATTCCGTGCTGGAGAGGAGCGCCTCCTCCGCCAGAATCAGCTTCTCCCCGGTTCTCAGGTCGGTCCGGAACAGATTGATCTGATATTCTGCCTCCTCTGTGACTTCCGTCAGAAAGAAAAGGATCTGTTCACCATCCGGAGACCAGACCAGCCGGGGATTGAGTGCGCCGCTGATACCTTCGATGTTGCCAAAGTCGTAGAGGATGCCGTTTTCCAGATTCCACAAATAAGTTTGCAGGCGCAGGGATTTCTCATAGTATTCGCTGTAAACATTGTAGAGGATCAGCAATTTCTTTCCTTCAGGGGAGAAGGCGTAGTTTTCCACTTCGGGATAGACCATGAAGCCCGCTTCTTCCGGCAGATAGAGGACCCGCCGGCTTCCGATGCCCCGGGCGGTTTCCTCCAGGAGGAGATAGCCGATATGGTGGTAATTCTCTTCGGTGGCCGCTTCGGGGTTCAGAAAAGCCACAGAAGCGCCTTCCGGCGAAAACACGGGCGCCGCGTAGGATTCCATCAGGACAGGGACTCCGTCCGAGGGGATCTGATATATCCCTGCTGATTGGCAATCATCCTTGCCGGCGCAAACGCCGCTTTCAACCACCAGAGTCTCGCCGGCGGGCGCAGGAAAAAGCTGAAAAGCTTCTCCCGTCCCGGCTTGAATGGGATCTTCATAATCCAGGTAGATGATGTCCTCATCCCCGGCTGTCCAATAGGCGCCCTGACGGCCCTGTCCCTGGAAGGTGTCGCTGATCAGGAGGGATGATTTATCCCGGAGGGTGATCTCGAATAGACGGCTGCCCTGATTGACCAGCAAGCGTTGTCCATCCTCCGAGACATCCTGCAGGTCAACGCCCTCGGGGAGGACCTGGAATAATGCCCCGGTTTGCACCTGATAGGCAAACACGCCCTGGGGCTGCACGATGCCCTCCCGGGAAGATGCCAGCCCGAAGAAGATGCACCCGCCCTGGCAATCTGGCGCGGTCACCGCCGGTCCACTGGCCTGGGTGGCTGTGGGGGTTGTTGTGCTGGTGGGTGTGGGGGATTTCTCCGGTGACGAGTCGGTTGGTTGACCCGTTGTCTCAGTCACGGTTTGCCACACGAGGTGAAGGGCTCGCAGGGCCAGGATGTTCTTGAGATCATATCCCGCCTGGCTGAGGTGAAACCCCTCCCGTTCGGGGTCAATGCCGTAATTGTCAAGATATTGGGCCGCCCGCCAGAAATTCACCACCGGCACATCATAGGCATAGGCCAGCTTGACGATGACGGGGTTGATGATGTGGGTCCCGTCCCGCAGCTCGGAGGAATCCGCTTTGGTCAGGAGGATGGGGATGGCGCCTTTTTCAATGACGGTGTCCAGGATCTGCCGCAGATACAGTTCATAGCGGTCAATGGTCTCCGGATCCAGCCAGGTTTCCAGGGTGATGAGGACATAGGCGGGGTTATTCAGCCGGAATTCACAGGAGAGGGGCGTTTCTCCGGGTTTACATTCATGCTGATCGGCCTGCAGGGGGTTGAGGATTGAGGCTGCGGTGAAACCGCCCCGGGCCGTCACCGCCCAGCGCTTGAAGGAGGCGTCAAAGTGGGCAATGGCATTCCAGAGGTGGCTTTCGCTGCTGTCCGGTTCAAGCTCTCCCCGACTGAAGGGCCCCATGAAGACATACGGGATGGATTGGCAATCGCCGATGACGGAGAAACTGTGGGGGTCCCGGCCCTGGGCCTGCCCGGACTGAAAGATTTCCAGCACGCGCTGGCTGACACTTTCCGGCAGGATGGGCGCTTCCCGCCAGTCTTCGATGACAGCGGCCGGGGTGGGCGTTCCGGCGTGGGGGGTTGGACTGGCCTCCGGCGGGGTTGATTCCTGGTCTGCCGGTGTGGGGCTGGTGGTGGGGGTGCTGTCCGGAGCGGTTGGCGGTGCGCTTTCCGGCGAGGCGGTAGCCTCCGCGGTGGGAAGGGTTGGCGGGGGTGTTTCCGTTGTGATCTGCGCTTGGCAGCCTGTCAGCACCAGGAGCGCGAGGATGAGACAGCACACGATGCTGCGGATCTTGGGGGATGGGACGTGCATAGAATGGACCTCCGAAGGGGATACCGTTAAGATGCTGTGGATCCTGATTTTACTTAGCCTGGGGGAGCCTGTCAATCCGGTGGGGAGGGGTGTCAGGATGGGAATTGGTTGCTGAACAGGAAACCACGCTGTGATGGCTCTGGGGCAATGGTGATCCCATGAGGGAATCTTCCTCCAGGATTAACTTGGTCGGGAGGGATTTGCTACGGGCGTCCACAACCTCCATGTCCCAGGCCAAAGCAGCAGTCCATTGGGATTTTCAGCCGGGTTGTCCTCTCAGATCCGGGGGGAGGGGTTTACCAAGAGATGCTGTACAAAAGACCCAGGCTGTATTCTGCTGCTTGTGTTTCCAGGATCAGGCCATTGCGGATCCCATCCGATCGGTTTTCCACATTTTTTGCCTTATGCGAGTTCATTTGGTTGACAGCGTCATTTTGTGGTTTAATTAACTGTGTTCGGCGAATGAAACCACCCAATTTTCTCAATCAGGATTAAATCCATGCATGATCACCCGCAAGACCCTTTACCGGTAGACGAAAACCAGATAACACAACTTGTCCGAGACATATTTGCGATTCGAGGGATCACCAGCGGCGGATCCAAACAGGGCTTTCGGATGCAGTTTAATGGCCAGTTGACTAGTGAGGACAGCGAAGCGGCCTACGATCACCTGGCGGAAGCCCTGGACCCACTGGGACTGATCCCCCTCTTCCGTCAGGGGGAGGAGGAACAGATTATCCTCGTCGTTGATGCACCTCCGGAGAAAAAGCCCGGCCCCGTGTGGGTTAATGTTCTCCTGTTTCTGCTGACCATCCTCAGCGTGATGTTCACCGGGGCGGGTTTTGCCCAAACCGATCTGACAAATCCCTTCCAGCTTTCTTTGACGGGCTTTCTACGATATCTCCTCCAGGGTTGGCCCTTTGCCCTCAGCCTGCTGGGCATCCTCCTGGCCCATGAGCTCGGGCACTATCTGGTGGGTCGCGCCCGGGGCGAGAATGTAACTCTGCCCTATTTCATCCCTTTCCCCCTCAGCGCCTTTGGCACCATGGGGGCCTTCATCAGCATGAAGGAAATTCCCAAAAACCGAAAACACCTGGTGGATATCGGTCTGGCCGGGCCGCTGATCGGACTAATTGTCGCCGTTCCGGTTCTGTTCATTGGTCTGAGCCTTTCGTCTCTCGGGCCGATCACGGGGGATCTGCCGGAGGGGTATGTTCATTTCCTGGAGGGCAATTCCCTGTTCTATCTCTTTGCCAAATATGTGACCTTTGGCCGGGTGCTGCCCCAACCGGCTGCTTATGGGGGCATGTCTCCTTTCCTGTACTGGCTGCAATATTTTTTCACAGGGACGCCGGTGCCATTAGGTGGGCTGGACGTTCAGATCCACCCGGTGGCCTGGGCAGGCTGGGCCGGGCTGTTTGTGACGGCCATCAACCTCATCCCCGCTGGCCAGTTGGATGGCGGTCATATTCTCTATGTCCTCCTGGGTAAAAAGAATGCCAAACGGATTTTTCCCTTCATCCTGATCGCTCTGGCCGTTCTGGGATTCTTCTGGAACGGGTGGTGGCTCTGGGCAGCGCTGATCTTCTTTTTTGGGCGCCGCTATGCGGAACCGTTGGACCAGATCACCCCGGTGGATCGCACCCGCAAGATCCTGGGGATTGTCGCGCTGATTGTGTTCCTCCTGATTTTTCCTCCGATTCCTTTGGTCATCGTACAATGAAAAAGCCATACTGCAGAACTACGCTATTTGGTGCAGGGCGTTTTTCTGGCGTGCTGGCAGCGCTTGTTTTGGTCACGGCTGCTTGCGCTCCCCAAACGCAGGTTGCGGTCCCGGAACCATCCCGGACTCCCACGGTCACATCCCAGCCGACGCGCACGCCGACGCCCTCCCCCTCACCGACACCAACGTCAGCCACACCGCCAGCCCATTTGGCGGTAGCCCCGGAAGACCTGGCGGGGATTTCCATCACCTTTGTGCATCCCTGGACAGGCGCCATGGCGGACACCCTGGAAAGCGCGGCGGCTGCCTTTTCTCTGAGCAATCCCTGGGATATCTGGGTGGATGTGGAAGCGCCTGGCGGGGAAATGGCCCTGCTGGATCAATTGACGCTGGACCTGGCAAACAATCAGGTGCCCGGGTTGATCGCAGCCCACCCCTATCAATTGGCCTCTCTAGATGGCGACTATTATGCGGTGTCCCTGACGGATTATTTCAATCATCCAGAGTGGGGATTTTCTTCGGAGGCTCGGTTGGACATTCCTCCGGTTTTTCTGGATGGTACCACCCACAATGGTAACCTGGTGGCGTTGCCCGTAGCGCCCCAGGCCACGGTTCTGTTCATTAACCAGACCTGGGCTGAGTCGCTGGGTAATCCTTCCCTTCCCGAAAGCGCCCAGGGTTTTCAGGAACTGGCCTGTGAAGGGGTCTTTGCCAACAATGCGGACTATGACCCTGAAAATGACGGCACCGGAGGATGGCTGGTCAACCTGGCGCCACCGGTCCTTGCCAGTTGGTACCGGGCCTTCGAGGGCGACCTTGTTTGGGATGCTGCCCCTTCCTTTGACAACCCGGCAGGCGAGGCGGCATTTGGATATCTGAAATCGGCTTATGATCAAGGCTGTTTCTGGATTGGCCGGCGGACGGATCCCTATTACTATTTCGCCGACCGTTTGGCCCTTGCCTATGCCGGGACTCTGGAACAGATCCCGATTCAGACAGCCTGGATGGCCGCAGAGGAAAACGAGGATGCCTGGACTGTGATGGGCTTTCCCGGACCGGCTGGGGAAACCATTCTGGTCGGGGGGCCGGGTTTGATCGTGACTGCTGATACCCCTGAAAGGCAGATGGCTGCCTGGTTGTTTGCCAGGCACCTGCTGGATCCGGAGATCCAAGCGGATCTTTCCCGGACTGGATTTTCCCTTCCTGTTCGCAAATCCGCCCTGCCGCTGCTGGAAGACCTGATGACATCCTATCCCCAGTGGGGGCTGGTGGCTGAAAAAATGGAACAGGCCGACGCCCTGCCCATCACCGAGAGTTGGGGAATGACCCAGTGGGTCCTGCAGGACGCTGTTCTGCGTCTGCTCCAGGTGGAAGCGGATCAGCTTCCCGGTATTCTGGAAGATTTGGATGCCACCATTATTGAGCTGGAGGAGATGACGCCGTGACGGAACGAACCCCCCGGGTGACGATTTATACCGATGGCGCCTGCCGGGGCAATCCCGGGCCGGGCGGCTGGGGGGCCTTGCTGCGCTATGGACGCCATGAGCGGGAGATCTCCGGCGGTGAGGACAGCACCACGAACAACCGGATGGAGCTGCAGGCTGCCCTGGAAGCCCTGCGCGCCCTGACGCAGCCCTGTGAGGTGACCCTCACCACCGATTCGGAATACCTCAAGAAAGGGATTACTGAATGGCTTCCGAACTGGAAGCGGCGCAACTGGCGCCGCAAAGGGGGCAAACTGGCCAACGTGGACCTTTGGAAAAAGCTGGATGATGAGATCACCCGGCACCGGATTCACTGGCGATGGGTCAGGGGGCATGCTGGGAATGTGTACAATGAACGGGCAGATCGTTTGGCAAGGAAGGCGATCCCGGATTGAATCTGCTTTTACATAAAAAAACCTCCCTGCTTCAGGGAGGTTTTTTGCATTGATGGGGATTTGTCAGGGTTCCAGGGGATATCCGGCTTCGATCCAGGCATCCAAACCGCCAAGAAGGGGGTTTGCTTTGCGGAAACCATTTTGCAGCATGATAAACGCCGCACGGGCGCTTGTGTTTTCAGCCGGTCAGGTGCAATAGGTGATGAACCAGGTGTCAGGGTCCAATTCTCCCAGGCGCAGTTCAACCTGGTCAATGGGGATATTGATGGCTCCGGCGGCCCTGCTGGATGCGAACTGGGCTTCGCTGCGCGTATCCACCAGCACGGCTTCACCGCTGATCATTGCTTCATAGGCTTCATCCACGGTCACCCGGGGGACCTGGTCCTGGTTGGTAATATTTTCGGGATTGACCTTCCGGGTGCTCAGCAGGCGGGGGATAAATGCAAGGGCCAGGATGCTGAGGATCAGGACGCCGCCGAAGAGGAGGATTGGCAGGGGAAGGGATCTTTTCTTGCGCATGATGGATTCCTTTCTTGTGCGTAAGGGTTTAATTGAAACGCTTCAATCGCAGGCTGTTGGTGACGACAAAGATGCTGCTGAAGGACATGGCGCCCGCCGCCAGCATGGGGTTCAGCAATCCCAGCGCGGCGGCCGGGATCAGGATGACATTGTAAAAGAAAGCCCAGAAGAGATTCTGCTTGATAGTTTTCAATGTGCGCCGGGAAAGTGCGATGGCTTTGGGCACGCCGCGCAGGTCCCCGCTGATCAGGACCACCGGAGCAGAGGCCATGGCCACGTCCGTGCCGGTGCCGATGGCGATGCCAATATCGGCCATGGCCAGAGCCGGGGCATCGTTGATTCCATCCCCCACCATGGCGACCACCGCATCCTGGGCTTGCAGTTTTTTGATTTGGGCGGCTTTTTCTCCGGGGTGCACTTCCGCAAGGACCATGTCCAAACCGACTTGATCGGCGATGGCTTCTGCCGTGCGCTGGTTATCCCCGGTCAGCATGGCGACCTTCAGCCCCATTTTTTGCAGGGACTGGATGGCCTCCAGGGATCCTTCCTTGACCGTGTCCGCCACCCCGAGGACGCCAGCAACCTCATCATCAACTGCAATGAGAACGGTTGTGTTGGCATTATTTTCAAGGTGCTCCAAGGCGTCCGCCAGGGGGCTGATGTCCATATCAGCGCTTTGCATCAGCCGGCGATTGCCCACGGTGATTTGCTGTCCGTCAACTTCTGCACGGACGCCCTGTCCGGGGACAGCCTGAAAGCCGAGGGGCTCGCTCAGAGTCAGGTCCCGGGCGTTGGCTTCTGCTGTGATGGCTTCGCCCAGGGGATGTTCGCTGCCCTTTTCCACGGAGGCTGCCAGCCGGAGGAGTTCATCTTCTCCCGCGGGAAAATCCGCCAGTCGCACCTCCGTTACGGCGGGCTGGCCCCGGGTGATAGTGCCGGTTTTGTCCAGGACCACGGTGGTGATCTCCCCGGCGCGTTCCAGACTTTCGCTCTTCTTAATCAGGATGCCCAGGGCAGCCCCTTTGCCTGTGCCCACCATGACTGCCGTCGGCGTGGCCAGTCCCATAGCGCAGGGACAGGCAATCACCAGCACCGCCACGGTGTTAATCAGGGCCCGGGTAAAGAGGCCGACCGGTGCATCCGGGCCCAGGGGGATGAAGAAGTACCAGACCAGGAAGGTGACGGCGGCAATGCCGATCACCACCGGGACAAAGATGGCGGAAATTTTATCGGCCAAATTCTGGATGGGGGCCTTGCTGGCCTGGGCTTCCTCAACCAGTTTGATGATCTGCGCCAGGGCCGTCTCCTTGCCGATTTTGGTCGCTTCAAACTTGATCAGCCCGAGCTTGTTGATCGTGCCGCCGATCACCTCATCCCCGGGGACTTTCTCCACAGGCAGGGATTCGCCGGTCAGCATGGATTCATCCACGCTGGAACGGCCATCCACAACCACGCCGTCCAAGGGAACCTTTTCGCCGGGGTGGACCAGCACCAGATCTCCCACGGCAACCTCGTCCACGGGGACCTCCACCTCAATGCCGTCCCGGACAACATAAGCTTTGCGGGGACGCAGGTTCATCAGCTTGCGGATGGCATCTCCAGCCCCACCCTTCGCCTTGGCCTCCAGGAATTTGCCGAGTTTGACGAGGGTGATGATCACCGCGGAGGTTTCAAAGTAGACATGGCCCGGAATCAGCCCCAGGGCAATGGGAATGGAGTAGAAATAGGCGGCTGAGGATCCCAGAGCAACCAGGACATCCATGTTGGCGGAGCCATTGCGAATGGATTTGAAGCCGTTCACATAGTACTGCCAGCCGACATAGAATTGAATCGGGGTCGCCAATGCCCACAGTACATAATCCAGCCAGGGTGCAGCCGCCAGGGCGGGTGGCAGGAGGCCCATATCCCGACCCATGGACAGGATGAAGAGGGGCACTGTGAAGATCAATCCGACGACCAGCAAGCGCCGTTGTTCAGCAATTTCTTTCTGTCGGGCCTTGGCCTCAGCATCCTCCAGTTCCAGATTTTCTTGCCGGGTGGCAAATCCAGCGGATTTGACCGCCCCTCTCAGGTCGTTTTGGCTGATGACTGTGGGGACATACTTGATGATGGCGCGCTCTGAGGCCAGGTTCACGCTGGCTTCAATCACGCCTTCAACGCCATTGAGGGCTTTTTCAAGGCGCAGGGCATCGCTGGCATCGGTGAGGTGTTGAATGTGCAAATTGGCCTCTCCCATGGCCACTTCATATCCGGCGCGCTCAACCCGGGCGATGAAATCCCGAAGGTTTGCCCTGGCAGGGTCGTACCGCAGGGCTGCCCGTTCTGAGGAAAGATTCACATTGGCGGTTTCCACGCCCTCAACTTTTTTCAGGTTTCGTTCGACCGTCGCCACGCAGTTGGCGCAGGTCATGCCCAGAATGGGCAGGGAGAGATGTTTTTCTTCTGGCATGGTGCCTCTTTCAGTCAACGGCTGGATAGTTAATTTCGACCAGAGTGTCTTTCAGCTCTTTTTCTGTAGCCGGCGCTTCAAACTGCACAGTCACCAGCCGCGTTTCGACATCTGCATCCACCTTGGCAACGCCCTCAATTTCTGAGAGCTCCATGGTGATGGTATGGGTGCAGTGTTTGCAGGAAATATTGGGAACAGAATAGGTAACAGTATTCACGATGTACTCCTTAATTAACTCAGACACGATTGGCAGCATCAAATACTTCTGTGATTTCATTCAAGACCCGCTGGCGTTCCGCTGTGTCCTCACCGTTGACGGCATTGAGGAGGCAGGTGTTGAGGTGTCCATCCAGGATCTTCGCGCTGACTTTATTCAGGGCGCCCTGGACGGCCTGGATCTGGCGGATGATGTCAATGCAGTATTTGTCTTCTTCCAGCATGCGCTGGATGCCCCGTATATGGCCTTCAATGGTTTTTAATCGTTGGATGCTGTCCTGATGGTTATGGTTCATGGGGCAAACCCTTTGCTTTTTCTGTAGCGCCCCTCCCCAGGGGGGGTGGGCTTAATTTGTAGTAATCATACTGAAATTGTCATATTAAGTCAAGGGCAATATTGGGATAGAGTTTTCTGGTGATGGGTTTTATCACCAGATCACTGAATCCCGGGGGATGGACTAACGGATGGGAAGCATTATCATGCCAGAGCGCTTTCCCCGGGTTCAACGCCCTATTCCGGCCCTGACCCGCATTCACCGGGAAAGGAAACAGTATAATAAGGACTGATTTTTGAACGGAGTGAACCGATATGAAAAAAGAACATCTTGGCGTTTTCTATGTGGTGGTCTCCGCCACGGGATTTGCCGCCTCCAATATTTTGGTTAAGCTCATCCACCTGCACACGGATCTCCCGACAGTCCAGGTGGCCATCTGGCGGTTCATCATTGCCGCGCCATTGATGTGGTTGGCCCTTCTGATAAAAAAACCCGAAGGGGGCCTGGTTCCCAACCAACTGTGGAAATTTTTAATTCTGGGACTTGTGTTTTCAGTGGCCGGGTTCTCAACGGTTTTTGCTTTGGAACGGTTGCAGCCTTCTCTCTATGTCATTCTGATTTATATTTATCCCTCCCTGGTGGTTCTGTACGCCCTTTTGGTGGGAAAACCTGTCCCGCAGCGTTTCTGGTTGGGATTGCCCCTGACCCTGATCGGACTGGTATTGACGTCCTATCATTTTGGAGAGTCCCTTGTGGTGGATATCTTGGGGCTGCTGATCACCCTGGTGAATGCCCTGGGCATGGCGGGGTATTTGATCTTCAGCGAGTATGCATTTGCCCGGGGGGAATCCCGACAGGTGGGCACCACCTGGATGGTCACAGGGACCATGGGCGTGAGTTGGATTCTGGTTTTATTTCTGGGGTTGACTCTTCCGACCACCTTGGCGGGTTGGCTGCTGATATCGGGCCTTGGCACCCTGGGTACCCTGATACCGCTGCTGGCGCTCAACAACGGTCTGCAGTTACTCGGCGCGGCGCGAGGATCTATGTTGAACACCCTGCAACCGGTGCTGGCGGTGCTTTTTTCGACCATTTTTCTGGGCGATACCTTGCGACTGCAGCAGTGGATTGGCGGTGCGCTGGTCCTTCTGGCTGTGATTGTGCTGCAAAGCAGCCCGGATCGGCAGCCCAGAAAAGAAAGCGCGATCCCCGATGAATAGGCTGTCGGGGTCTTCCACCCAGGTCCGCTGGATTTTCTTGGCAATTTTTGTTCAGGCGGGCATTGGCGCCGTAACGGTGCCGATGCGCTATCTGCAGATGGTGGCAGGCCTGCCGGGATTTGCGCTGGTGGCTCTGAGTGACATCCTGGCTTTTTCCCTCGCTTCCGGGTGGTTTATGCCCCGCATTCCAAGACAATTCTGGCGATCAAAAACCCTCTGGGTGATGGTCGCTGTGGTGATTCTCAGAACAATTCTCATCACTTTTGCCTTGCGATTCACGAAGGCCTATCTGGTTCAATTGATCAATTTGATGGCGCCTTTTCTGGTTGTTCTGCTCAACCGGGTTTTCCTGCGCGAAGCCTTGCCGCGCTTCACGGTGCCGGCCATCACCCTGTCGGTCTGCGGCGGCGCGATGATGATCTTTGGCGGGAAAGTCGGCAGCCCCTTGACTGCCTTGTTGATCACACGGAGGGACATCTGGGGGGTATTGCTGGCTTTCTCGGGCACCTTTGGCATTGCCGCCTACATGATGATTGTCAGGCGCAGCCGGCGAATTGGCCTGCCGTCTTCTCTGGTCTACATTGCACAGATTGGGGCCATGGCAGTCGTTATGGGGACATTGAGCTACTTCACCGGCGAGAGTTGGCGCGCTTTTTTGCATCTCGATTGGCGCGGCTGGCTGGCGTTTCTGTCCATCGCCCTGGGCCTGGAGATTGGCTTGAAGAATGGCAATATTGCCGTACTGCGGAAACTTGGCGCTCCTTTGGTGAGCAGCATGCTGGCGGTGCGGCTGGTGGCGGCATTGGCCGCTGGGTGGATAATTTTGGGCGAAGGCCTGACCTCCCTCCTGCAATGGATCGGGGCGGTCATTGTGATGCTGACGGTGACCGGGTATCTTTGTCTTCAAAACCGGACGGAATCCCCGCCGGATGAATAAGGTACAATTGTTCGCACGATGGCATTGATCCGTCTTCTTTATTTATTGTTAAGGGAGTAAATTCATTGGTTTTAAACGAGTCGTCCCCCCATAGAAACCTTATGACCAAGCTGGTGCTCCTGCTCGGGGCCAATGTGGCGTTGATGGCCGGATCCAGCCTTTCCCCGGGTCTGCCGGCCATGATGGCAGAGTTTCAGGATATTCCGGGGGCGGATTTCTGGATTTCGATGATCCTGACATTGCCCGCTTTTTTCATCGTCCTGAGCGGTCCTCTGGTCGGGTGGCTGGTGGATCGTTTCGGACGAAAACCCGTCCTTGTGACTTCTCTTCTGTTGGGTGGTCTTGCCGGCAGCTCAGCCTATTTTCTGACGGAGATCTGGGCCATCCTGATCACCCGGGCATTGGTGGGGATGAGTGTGGCCGGGGCCACCACCGCGACCAATGCCCTGATTGCAGATTATTTTGATGGCCAGACCCGCGCCAAATTCATGGGCGCGCAGTCCGCCTTCACCGGATTGGCCGGGGTTGTTTTTCTCTCCCTCGGTGGTTTTCTGGCGGATATCAACTGGCATCTCTCGTTCCTGGCGCATTCCCCCCTGGTTGTCTTGTTTCCGTTGGCCTGGATTTTTATCCATGAGCCGGCGATTGAGACGCCGGATCAGACCTCCGAGAAAACAGAACGCTTAACTTTGACCGCGCCCCTGATCTATGTTTTTTCTTCCACCTTCTTGAACCAGTTCACCTTTGTGACCATCCCGATTTTTGTGGCTTATTTTATGGCTGATCTCGTCAGCGCCACCGGTACCCAAATCGGGTTGATTGGGGCGGCTTCAGGGCTCTTTTCATTTTTTGCCGGGATGGGGTATGAGCGGTTAGGACGCAGGGTGCCTTTCCGGGATATGACCATTGTGAACTTTCTGTTGTTCAGCGCGGGGTTTTTGATCCTGGGCTTGTCTGGTGCATGGCCCGGCATTATCATTGGGCAGCTTGTCCTTGGTTTCTGTATGGGACTGATGGGTTCAAATCTGACCACCTGGCTGGCCAGCCTTGTGCCGCCCCAGGTGCGCGGCAGGGCCAATGGCACCTATGTGACCATGATGTTTTTAGGCAATTTTGCCACATCCTTGGTATATACGCCCATTGTGAATGCCACCGGACTGCGTTTTGCATATTTCCTCAGCGCAATTCTGGTATTTTTGACGGCTGCCGCCGGGCTTCTGATCCGGCGTGAGAGCAAAGTTTCCTGATTCGGGCGAGGCATGCATGAGGCGTGACAGGAGAGGCCCTGATTCGATTCTGACCCGCCTGACCCTACTGCTGCTCAGCAGCCTGACGGTATTGAGCGGGTCAGCTTTGAGCGCAGCCCTTCCACATATCCAGCAGACCTTTTCTTCGGGATCCCGGTCGGCTTTCTGGGTGCGCATGCTCCTGACAACTCCGGCCCTTTTCATTGTTATCTGTGGGCCTTTGGCCGGCGCCCTGGTGGATCGCTTTGGTCGGAAGCGGCTGCTGGTTTCTGCCCTGGCGCTGTACGGTTTGACCGGGACAGCCGGGATGTATCTGCGGACCCTGCCCGGATTGCTGATCAGCCGGGGCCTTCTCGGCGCGGCTGTCAGCATCATTTTCACTGCCGCCACAGCGTTGATTGCAGATTATTATCAGGGGGATGCCCGGGTGCGGTTTTTGGGATTTCAATCGGCCTTTATGGCTGCGAGCAGTGTGGTGGCTACGTTTCTTGGCGGGTTTCTGACGGATCTCGGATGGCCATGGGCTTTCAGCATATATGGCCTCGCGTTTCTCATTTTTCCCCTGGCCTGTCTTTACCTCTCAGAACCGGAGAAGAACACCCCCTCAAGTCCGCTTGATGTACCCCAGGGGGGATTGTTGAAGACAATGCCCCTGAGGTTTTTACTGCTGGTCTTTGGTCTGACCCATCTGGGACATATTCTTTTCTACACTATCCCGGTTCAACTGCCCTTCCATCTGCTGGAGATGGGGGTTTCATCAGCCAGCGCGGCCGGTGTGATCCTCAGCCTGAACAGTTTGATGATGGCGGTGAGTGGGATCCTGTTTGCTCGGTTCAAGAAGTCCGTTTCCACGCTGTGGGTCATCCGGTTGACCTTTGGATTGATCGCGGGAGGATATCTCCTGTTGGCTTTGGCGCAAACCCCGATCACCCTCCTGGGCGGATTGGTTTTGGGTGGTTTGGGGCTGGGTTTGAACAATCCCAATCTCACGGCCTGGTTGGTGGAAGAAACACCGGCTCCTCTGCGTGGGAGGGCCTTGGGCAACCGACTGACGTTTTTGTTTCTGGGCCAGTTTCTCTCGCCTATCCTGGCACACCCTCTGGTATCCACAGGGGGTGCGCCTCTGGTCTACCTGGCAGCCGCGGGATTGGGGTTTGTTGTATTTTTTCTCTCCTTGATGACGCCCCCCAAAAAGACAGGGTAAAATCAGGACGCAATGTGCTTCATGAAAGGACGGTTCTTATGATGAAAAAAGCGGTTGTTGGCGGTCTGATCGGGGCTGTGAGTATTCTGCTCTTCACCCTGGCGCTGTTTCTGGTGTTCTCGGAACTTTTCCAGATCACGCTGCTTGAATCAACATCGGGGATCCTGATCAGCGCCGGTATCATTCTGCTGGCGCCTTTTGCCGGCGGTTTTTTGGCGGGATTGATTGGGCAGGAAGACCCCCGCCGGGCCGGGCTGATTGCCGGCCTGGTAGCCAGCCTGGTGGTCTTTGCAGCCTGGTTGGTGATCACGGTCCTGGCGATTGAAACCATTCTGAGCGGTTTGGTAATCGTATTTGTTTGGATTGTTCTGGCTCGATTGGCTGCCGGATTGGCCCTTCCCCCAGAAAATGCGACGTGAGACGGATTTATTTATTTCTCAGGAATTTCTTATAAGAATCCAACAAAAACTCGATAAGATGGGATTGTAAGATGTGATAAGCAAGCTCATCTTCTTCTCCTTTTCTATTGAACAACCCCTCCCGGACGGCGACCCGGGAGGGATGTTCATTTTAATAAGGGATGCGCGTGTGCCTCAGGGTTTTCCGCGATAGGGGGGGACTGGAATCAGAACCACTTCACAAAGACGACGGTCCTGCATGCGGCTGTAAAGCCGGGGGTCCAGTTCTTCGGCTTTGCTGGATGTGGTGATCACTGTGGGGAGTTCAGCATTATAGCGATAATTGAACAGTTGATAAAGTTTCTCCCGCGCCCAGGGGGTGGCGGATTGTGTTCCCAGATCATCCAGGATCAGCAGCCGGGTGGTGCGAATTTCTTCAAACCGGCGGTCGAGGGAAACGGTGCTGTTTGGGCTGAAGGTCGCCCGCAGGTGGTCCAGCAAATCGGGGACGCTGACCATCAACGGCGGGAATCCAAGACTGGCCTGATGGTTGCCAATGGCTGCGGCCAGGTGGGTTTTTCCCGAGCCGTACGGGCCGGTGAGGACCAGCCACCCCCGGGGGTGTTCGGCAAACTGCCGGACGGTCTCAAAGGCCTCTTTGAGGCCCTGCAATTTCTCTTGGGGAATTTTTTCATCCTCCCGGAATTTGAAATTGCCAAGGGTCTGATTGCTGTGCAGCCCCAGGGAGGACAGTTCCGGATGGCCGGTGTCATCGGTGGGGTTGCGGTAGTCCGGGGCGAGAATCTTCACCACGGTGACCAGGTTTGGGTCCTGGAGCCGGGAGCGGATGCGGCCCTCAAAATCATTGATCAGCATATTGCTGGTGATGACTGTGGGGCGTTGGTTGATATACCGGTAATTCATGATCTGGAAGATTTTCTCCTGGGCCCAGGCGGTGGCATTCTGGGTGCCGAAATCATCCAGGATCAACAGTTCCATCTCGCGGATTTCCTCAAAGCGCTCCTCAAAGCTCAGATCGCCGCCGGAATAGGCATAACGGAGCCAGTCCAGAAGATCCGGCACGGTGAGAAACAGGGTGGAGACACCTTCATCAATGGCGTGATTGGCGATGGCTGCCGCCAGGTGGGTTTTTCCACAGCCATAGCGGCCCATCAACAGCAGCCAGCCCTCTCTGATCTGGGCGAAGGTCTGGGCCTGGTTGAATGCGTTTTCCAGGGAGTCCGCTTGAAGCTGTCCGAGGCCAATACGGCCGCGTTGATTGAAGTTTTCAAAGGTGAGGTTCTTCAAGGCATCCAGGCTGCTCATCCGAAAGAGCCGATTCCGAGCCGATTGCGTGATGGCTTCAGACCGGCAGGAGCAGGGAGTCACCTTGCCGAAATCGGGATGATCCACAGGAAGATCCCGGCGGAGATACCCGATGCCATCGCAAATGGGACAATTTGGATCGCCGGGCAGGGGCACGCGGCGTACAGCGCTTTCTTCAGTCCTTTCCGAACCAGCTTTCTCTGTAGCTGCTCGGATCTTGCGAATCGTCTCTTCGATTTTTTTCATTTCCACGTCCTTCTTTTTGCCAGCGTTCTAAAATTGCCTGGACATACTTCCAATTTCGAGCGTTGCGGGTCACCGCAATGCGAATTGCTTCTTCAATCCACGTCTCCGGATAGGCTGCCTCATCCTCTTTGAGGATCTCCGCCACCATGGGGGTGATCGGGCCAATGTTCTCCTCGTAGAGCTTGAAGATGTTGGGCCTTTCGCGAGTCAGGTGGATCGGCCGTGATCTTGATGGGCTCTGGCGCCATTGACCTTTCTCAATCGCCTCAAAGGCTGCACGTCCCTGGGGGCCGTTGATGAAAAAGTAGCGTTCTTCCAACCAGGGGTTTTCGGCCTCCAGCACGGCGCCCAATGTCACCAGACGTGTCAGGGCTTCCAGGAGGGTTGCCTGTCCGCCGATCATTTCCACCAGGGACGGATCAGTGGTCAAATCCTCCTGGCGGAAGAAGCGGATTTTGCCTTCCTGTTGTTCCAGATGCCAGAACATGTACAGTAAAAGCTGCAGATCCTCCCGGTGTGTCAATTGCGGCAGGAGGTCGGTGAAAAACCGGCCCGGCAGGCGGACCAGGGAATCGCTCTCCGCATCAAACCCCTTGAAGTGGGACATCGTTTCTTCACTCACCGCTCTCTCTATCCTATTCCGGGTATTGGGCGCCCCTGGCGGCATTTTCAAACTTGGCCAGG
>DAOTUG010000130.1:0-7110 GCA_034437335.1 Anaerolineaceae bacterium | reverse complement strand
GGGCTGTGTGGGGGCCGCCTGCTGGGTGGCGGCATAGGCGGTGTTCGTGGCCGCCCGGGCCTCAGCCGAGGGAGTCCCCGCCCAGGAGGCCGGGGTGGGGGAGACCAGACTGCAGGCCAGGCTGGAGAGGATCAGAATCGCTCCCGCCAGGGACAACAAACGCAAGGACTTTTGCTGCATGACTTCCGGCTCTATTCTTCGATGATCTCGAGGCTGGACAGGGATGCGACCAGGGCCTTGAGGCCCAAGCCCTCAAAGTACACCTCGACGGTTTCATCGCCATATTCCAGGCGGCTCTTGCGGACCACGCCCTCCCCATAGGTGGGGTGAAGGACCCGCATATCCGGATGAAAGCGCTGTTCCCGGGGCACCGGTTCCTCGCGCCGGGATTCCCTCCGGGAGGCGCCATAGCGCACGTCCCACTGGAAAGCCTGCCTGTCATAGGGTTGATCCTGCGCCGCCACCCGGCGGAGGTTTCCCCGCACGAGGTCTTCCGGCAGGTCCTTCAGGAACCGGGAAGGTTCCATGTTTTCATAACTGCCATAGGGGCTGCGGCGTCGCCGGGCACGCAGAAGATACAGGCGGTCCCTGGCTCGGGTCAGACCCACATAGAACAAGCGCCGTTCCTCTGCCATGGATTCGGGGTCGTCCCGGGAGCGGCTGTGGGGCAGGAGATATTCATCCAGGCCGGTGATGAACACCTGGGGGAACTCCAAACCCTTGGCCGCGTGGAGGGTCAGCAGTGTGGGGGCATCGCGTTCCTCGGGCAGGGTGTCCTGGTCGGCCACCAGAGCCATCGCCTCCAGGAACTCCGCCAGGCCGCGCTCCTCGTATTCCAGGAGCACCTGGCGCAGCTCCAGGACGTTGGCCCAGCGATCCTGATCCTCATCGCTTTCGCTCTTGATATAGTCCTCGTAGCCTGTTTCCTGCAGGACCTGATCGAAAAGTCCGGTCAGGGCGGTTTGGTCCACGGCCTCAACCCAGTGGGCCAGCATTTCTGCAAAGGGCATCAGCCGGGCGGCGGACCGTCCCAGGGCTTTCCTGTGGCCCTGGTCGTCCTCGCCTGGCAAGGCCAGCAGCACCTCCCCGCTGCTCAGGCCGGCTTGCCGGGCGCGGCTTTGCAGCTTTTCCAGGGTGACAGCGCCAATGCCCCGGGAGGGCAGGTTGATGACCCGCGCCAAGCTGACCTCGTCCCGGGGGTTATACATCAGACGCAGGAAGGCGATCATATCCCGCACTTCCCGGCGCCCATAGAAACGCTGGGCCCCCACCAGGCGATAGCTCATGTTGGCGCGGCGGAAGGCCTCTTCCAGCAGCCGGGATTGGGCATTGGTCCGGTACATGATGGCAAAATCAGATTCCCGGGCGTTTCCAATTTGCACCTGACGGACGATGGCGTCCACCACATAGTCCGCCTCTTCCCGGTCGTCGGCCGCTTCGTAGATCACCAGGGCTTCCCCCGCGCCCCGTTCGGAAAAGAGGTTCTTTTCCGTCCGGTTGGTGTTTTGATCAATCACGGCCACTGCGGCATCCAGAATGGTCTGGGTGGAGCGGTAATTCTGCTCCAGAAGGATGGTTTCCGCTTCGGGATAGTCGCGCTGGAAACGCTGGACATTGCGATAATCGGCCCCGCGCCACCGGTAGATGGACTGGTCTTCATCCCCGACGACGAAGAGGTTGTGGTGGTGGGAGGCCAGATAGTGCAGCAGGTAGTATTGGGCCTGGTTGGTGTCCTGAAATTCATCCACCAGGATATGGCGGAAGCGCTGGGCGTAGGTTTCCCGCACGTCGGGGTTGCTCTCCAACAGGGTGGCGGTATAGAGGAGCATGTCATCAAAGTCCATGGCGTTGCTGGCCACCAGATAGGCCTGATAGGCCTGGTAGACTGCCTTGATGGTCTCATCCCGGTGGGTCTGGATGGGGAAGTCCTCCGGGCCGATCAGATCATTTTTGGCCTGACTGATCTTTCCCAGGACAGTGCGGGGGCGGTAATCCTTTTCGTTGAGGCCTTTTTCCTTGACGACGCGTTTGACCAGGGTGCGCTGATCGTCAGCGTCAAAGATCACATAGTTGTGGTCCACCGGCAGGTGGGCCGCCTCCCGGCGGAGGATCCTGCCGCAGATGGCGTGGAAGGTGCCCAGCCAAAGGCCCCTGGTCCGTGAACCCAGGAGGGCATCCACCCGGTCGGCCATCTCCCGGGCGGCTTTGTTGGTGAAGGTGACGGCCAGGATCTGGTAGGCCGGGACGCCCAGAGCGGCGATCAGATAGGCGATCCGGAAGGTCAGGACCCGGGTTTTGCCGGATCCGGGCCCAGCCAGGACGAGGGCAGGCCCTGGCGGCGCGGCCACGGCCCGTTGCTGTTGTGCGTTGAGGTTGCTCAGGAGATCAGTCATGATGTCACCGATTCTACCGTTGGCCTGGTGGGGCGTCAACGGAATGGCAGGAGATGAACGGGTTTGCAACGGCCGGATCGGTCGGGGGAAGGCTGATTATAATAGGAGGGAGCATTCCATCTGGCGGATGCTCCCGCACCGAATCAGAGAAAGGGAATCTCATGGAATTACCGGAAAATGTGATGGAACAGTTTTCCCTGGCGGGCAAGACCGCCATTGTCACCGGGGGCGGTCAGGGATTGGGCAAGGCCATGGCCCTGGCTGTGGCCCAGGCCGGTGCGGATGTGATCCTCTTTGCCCGGCATATCCGGACGGCCCTGGAAACGCAGTCGCTGATCACAGCGGAGGGCGTGCGCTGCAGCGTCATCCAAGGGGATGTGCGGGTGGAGGCGGATGTCGAGGCCCTGGTCTCCCGGGCGCTGGCTGATTACGGCCAGATTGATGTGCTTTTTAACAACGCTGGAATCTGGCGCGGCGCCGATGCAGAAGAGATGTCCACCGAGGACTGGAAGGAAGTCCTGGACGTCAACCTGACCGGCGCATTCATTATGTCCCGGGAGGTGGGTCGGGTGATGATCGCCCAGGGCAAGGGCAGCATCATCAATGTGGCCTCCATGTCCGGGATGATCGTCAACACGCCCCAGAATCAGTGTGCGTATAATGCCTCCAAGGGCGGACTGATCATGCTGTCCAAGTCCATGGCGGCGGAATGGGCCCAAAAGGGGGTGCGGGTTAACGCCCTTTGCCCAGGCTATATGCGGACGGAGATGAGCGAGGATCGCTACCAGCGCGGGGATCCGGCCATTGCACGCTGGTTTTCGATGACGCCCATGGGCCGCTCCGGGCGCCCGGAGGAGTTGATGGGCATTGCGGTCTATCTGGCCTCGGACGCCTCCAGCTTTGTGACCGGCACGACCATCCTGGTGGATGGCGGCTATACGGCCTGGTGAGGGACGAGAGGCAGCGATGCAGCCGGGTTTTGTGATTGGCGTGGATTTTGGGACGGATTCTGCCAGGGCTTTGGTGATGGACCTCACCAAGGGCGAAACCTGCGGGATGGCGGAGAGCGGATATCCCCGCTGGCTGGCCGGGGCCTATCAGGACCCGGCGGCCCACCGCTTCCGGCACCATCCGGCTGACTATCTGGAGGCCTTTGTGGATTGTGTGAACCGGGCCCTTGCGGAGGCCGGACCCGGGGTCTGGGAGTTGGTGCGGGGGTTGGCTGTGGACGCCACCGGTTCCACCCCCGCGCCGGTGAATGGGGAGGGCACGCCCCTGGCCCTCCTCCCGGAATTTTGGGAAAATCCAAACGCCATGTTCTGTTTGTGGAAAGACCACACCGCCGTGGGGGAGGCCCGGGAGATAAACCGGGCCCTCTCTGCCTGGGAAGGACAGGACTACACTCGCTATCAGGGAACCTATGCCTCGGAATGGTATTGGGCCAAAATCCTCCACGCGAGGCGAACAGCACCGGCGGTAGCTGCAGCGGCGCCGGGCTGGGTGGAGCTTTGCGATTGGATCCCGGCCCTCCTCACTGGGCGGATCGCGCCGGAGGCCACCGCGCGCTGCGCCTGCGCCGCCGGACATAAGGCCCTCTGGCACAGCGCCTGGGGCGGGCTGCCGGACCGGCGCTGCCTGGCAAGCCTGGATCCCTATCTGGGGATCGTCCATGACCACTATGGCGGCCCGCCCATCCTCGCAGGTGAGCCGGTGGGACGGCTCCGCTCAGACTGGGCCCGGACCCTGGGGCTGCCCGAAGGGATCCGGATTGCGGCCGGTTCTCTGGATGCCCACGCCGGGGCCGTGGGTGCTGGCATCCGCCCGGACACGATGGTGGTCAATATCGGCACCTCCACCGTCAATCTGCTGGTATCGGAGGCCGCCGCCCTGGCCGGAAAGGACCTGCGTTCTATCTGCGGGCAGGCGGAGGATTCGATCCTTCCCGGGCTGGTTGGCATTGAGACCAGCCAGGCCGCCTTTGGGGATCTCTTTGCCTGGCTGCGGGACCTGATGCTGTGGCCCGTGGAGGTCATTCTGATGGATTCGGATTGTGTTGATCCCGCGACCCGGGCGACCATCCACAGGGAACTCAGGGAGGGCCTTCTTCCGCATCTGGCGGAGGCCGCTGCGGACAGCCCCCTGGCTGCGACCCCGATGGCCCTGGATTGGTTCAACGGCCGCAGGTATCCCCGGATCAACGAATCCTTGCAGGGCGCAATCAGCGGCCTGTCCCTGGGTACCACCGCGCCGGATCTCTACCAGGCCCTGGCCCTGGGAGCGGTCTTTGGACAAAAGCGGATTTTGGACTCCCTGCAGGCGGCCGGACTCCGGATTGATCTCGTGATCGCGGTGGGGGGCATCCCGCACAAGGCCCCCAAGATCATGCAGCTTCTGGCGGATGTCCTTGACATCCCGATCCGTGTTTCGGAGACTGTTCAGGCGGCGGCCCGGGGGGCCGCCATCTATGCAGCTGTGGGGGTCGGTGCAGCGCCTTCGTTTGCGGCAGCCCAGGCCAGATACTGCGAGGGGATTCGGAGAACCTATGCGCCGGACCCGGCCAGGGGCCCCCTGCTGGACCGGGCCTATCGGGCCTATCTGGCCCTGGGCGCGTTTATGGAGGAGGGGCAAGGGGGATTTTCCCTCTGAACACCCTGTTTTCTGGCGAAGCTCATCTCCCTTTCATGTGATTAATGTCCCTTCGGGGTTATAATCCGCTTATGACGAAAAAACACCTGTCCTCAAAACGGACGAATAAAATCCTGATGATCCTCCTGATCATTGTGGCATCGGCGGCCCTCTTACTGGCAATTTACTTCCTGCCGCCGGTCCACGAACGCCTGTCCTGGCGGCTGGAAAACCTGCGCGCCAAGATCTTCTATTTCTTCAACCCGCCTGGGGAGGATACCTTCTCTCCTGAACAGCAGTCTCTGATGGACGCCCTGGTGGAGTCCACCATGACGGCCATGGCCCCCACGGCTACCCTCACAACGACCCCCACCGTCACGCCGACCAATTACGTCAGTCCGACACCGACTCCCACGCCCACCGTGACCGCTACCCCCACACCAATTCCGGATAAAGCCCGCCTGGAAGGCGTGGTGCACGAATTTCAGGACTTCAACAACTGCGGCCCGGCCAACCTGTCCATGGCCTTGTCTTACTGGGGCTGGGAAGGGGACCAGACCACCACGGCCGCCTGGTTGAAACCCAACCCGGATGACCGCAATGTGATGCCCTATGAGATGGTGGATTATGTCAACACCCAGACAAGTTTTGCAGCCCTGATGCGCTATGGCGGGGATATGGAACTGGTCAAGGCCTTTATCGCCGCGGGGTTCCCCGTCCTGGTGGAGCGCGGCTTTGAGGATGAGGTCCCCAATGAATACTGGATGGGCCATTATGCCCTGCTCACGGCCTATGATGATAGCAAGAATCAGGTTCTGATTCAGGATTCCTATGTGGCGGCAGATTATGCCTACACGTATGAGCGCCTGACCTATCACTGGCAAGCGTTCAATTATCTGTACATTGTGATTTACCCTCCGGATCGGGAAGGGGAGGTTCTGGACATTCTGGGACCCCACGCCGACGAGACCTATAACCTTCAGGCGGCGGCGGAAAAGGCCCTGGCCGAAACAGAAACCAAGACCGGTGACAGTCTGTTTTTCGCCTGGTTCAATTACGGCACCAACCTGATGTACCTTCAGGATTATTTCGCCGCGGCCCAGGCCTATGACCAGGCCTTTGCGGTCCAGAAGGAGATTTATCCGAATTTTAACCATCTGTGGCGGATGCCCTGGTATCAGACCGGCCCCTATTTTGCGTATTATTACACCGGACGCTATCAGGATGTGATTGATCTGGCCACCGATACCCTCAACAATGCATCCAACAACCCCGCCATTGAAGAGAGCTGGGTCTGGCGCGGGCGCGCCCGGCTGGCCCTGGGCGACATGGAAGGGGCCATTTCGGACTTTCGGAAGGCCCTGGTGTGGCACCCCGGATGGTGGGTGGCGGAGGCTGAGCTGCGCAACCTGGGCCTGGAGCCCTGAGGCGCTTCCCGCGACAACCACAGCATGTTGTTCAGGCGCTGCCCGCTGTCATGGGCAGCGCTCTGGCGTTTAATCGGACAGGCGGTTGAAAACCGGCTCGGAAAATAATATAATAATATTGATAAACATACTCAATATTTTCAAGGAGATACCTGATGTTCCATAAACTGGCACAAAAAATTGACGCTGTTTTCCCCGCTGGCCGGGTGGACGCGCACTGCGACATTCCCTGCGGCATTTACGATCCGCACCTGGCGCAGATTGGCGCGTTGACGGTCATCCGCATGGTGGATCTGGTGGAAGCCATGGTGGCGGAGCACGGCCAGGAAGAAACGGCCACATTCATCAACAGCATGGCTCGCTATATCGCCGTCAAAGAAGAGCATGCGGAGCTGGTCAAGCACGAAATTCGGGTGATCTGGGGCGACTTCATCAAACCGCCCCACCTGGAAACCTATCCGGAGCTGAACGGTCTGGTGCACAAGATCATGCAGTTGGGGTCGAAGAGTCGGCAGACAGTGAACCGTGAAACCGCTCTGGACCTTCTGGAGGCAGTCAACCGATTTGCCGAAATCTTCTGGGAGATAAAGGGTGTGGAGACCAAACGGGTGGCGGCTCCTTATGCCCCCGGTGAAGAAATCGTGCACCCTGTGCTCTAGGGCCGT
>DAOTUG010000129.1:0-9135 GCA_034437335.1 Anaerolineaceae bacterium | reverse complement strand
CCAGATGATCAGAAAAAATCCATTCGGACAATTTTTTAGCCAACCCGCTCGGGGTTTCAGTTTCTTCACTGTGGAAGACATATTCCTCCAAAACTACCCTCCCATCCGACATCCGCACGCCCGGGCAAGCATAACAATAATCCTTGTCATCTGTGGATTGGGGAGCATTCGGCAGGTCGGAAAGCGCATCGTCACCAACAATGTCCTTCACATCCCGCTTCCAGCGCTGCAGCACATTGACCGACGTGACCCAGGCAAAGACGCCCTTCAAGCTGCGGACGGGGAACAGCAGGATGCGCGCATCCGCCGGGCTGAAAGCCCCGGCATGCATATTCTCAGATCCTGGTTTCGGCTCCGGGCCAAAGACCGCCTCAATTTCATCACCTGGATCACTGATGGATTCTCGCACGGCAGCTCGCAATGCGCCCTTAAGCCCGCTGGCCTGCATCAGGGGATAGCCTGTCGCTCGCTCCCGCTGGATAGGCAGATCAATGGCGCCCAAGCCGGAACCTGCCCCGGCATGCAGGGGCGTTTCAACATGTAAGTACAAAAGCTTTGATTTTAAGAACATCTTATTTATCCTCCTCATTTTTTTGCCATTTCCAGGTGCCCAGGAAAGCCTGACCGTAACCAAGCCGATCGAGGGGCATTTCAGGTGAAATGGTTTTGGTAAAAGGTTTTGAGAGCTGATTCACCGGTTGGTCCGCTTCAAAGTAGAAAACGCTGCCCGGCGGAATAAAGGCATGCATTTCTCGCTCAGTGTTGTTGGCCACATCATAACCCCCAAGATACAGAGGTTTCCCCAATGCCGCAGCTCTCAAGGTTGCATCAAAACCCAGAACGTCGGACCAATCCTGTCGGACAGGATCATCAAAATAGGCTGGCGTCATCAAAACAACCTTGAATTTCTCGGTCGCTTCCGGTAAACCAAAGTCAAAAGGCACCTCATCATCCACCATCCGTGTGAAACGAGCCGCCTTAGACTCGCCGCCCAGGGAAAGATAGCCCGCGGGTGGCAAGACTTTGTCCAACGCATCCGCCAGCCAAACGGTCAGGCCATACCTCTTTTTCAAACGAACAAACGTCGCCTGATAAAGTAACCTCTCTTCGACGGTGCCCAGGTCCCCATTCACCGCATTCCCCACACGGGGCTCAAAGAGGATGAAGGATCGCTGATCTGTCCCGGCAAAGGGAGAACCCAGAACATAGCTACTTTTGGCACTTCCCCTGAACCAGTAAGTCGCTTTCGGTGAATCCTGACGTTCGCCATACGGCGGCCACAAAGGATGCAAAGCGTCATCCGGCCAGTTCGCATGGAAGGGCGGATCTCGCAGCGGCAAAAAAGCATCAAAAAACATCAGATCTTCTTCTTCGTGATGAATGAAAGTATCCTCCGGGAGAGGGCACACAAGGTCACACCGTCCGGAAGACCGATAGGCCAGGAAAGGGCCCCGCATCCCAAAATCGGATTGCCGAAATCCCTGGGAGGTTCCAATTGATTTCTGAACAGATTGCGCCTCAGGGGCGCTTTTCTTGAAATCTTCCCAATCAACATCCGTTTTTCCTAAAATGTAGGAACGGAAGGCGCCAGCCACTGTGCGCGGGTTCGGGGGGAAGATGCTCACAGCGAGATGATCTTCCCCTGCGCCAAAGGGTTTGGCGTCTCTGAAAAACAACACATCAGACGGTTCAATGAAATACCAGCTCATGAACGCTCTCCTTGTGCTAAGAAACGAACGACCATTAACCAGTTGAGCAACTCCACAAAGCGGTTCTCAGCTTTCGTCGGAATATGCTTTCTGAAACCAAGCAGATCCTCAATCAAAATGGGAATTTCCTTCTTCTTTTGTGAATCATTGCGGATTTCCGGACTCAAATGGCGGTTGATCAACCGGCTCATCTCAAGCTTCAGCGCCGAAAAATTTCCCAGAAGCGCAGGGATTTCTTCGCGTAAATCATAGATGAATTTGGAAGAAATGGCGCCGCTGATTAAGTAGGACAACAACGAACTGAGGGGGTTAGAGTCCTTTTCCCCGAGCCAATGCATGACGGCCGAAAGATCCTCTCCGGAGCGTTTGGCAATCGTCACTACCAGGGTGTGACGGTTGTACTGTTCCTTTGCCAGGTGTTCAGCCTGCCGGGCTTTGGTCAGAATCGCCTCCAGGGGAGAGTGGTGGTGCATCACCGCAATCCCGCCGCTCATATCCGCTTCTTCCTGTCCGATGTCGGTCATATTCTTGACAAAAGTCTCACGAACTTTCTGTGCGACCTCCAGGACGCAATTGACCGGCATCAACGCCAAAACATCATCGCCGCTGGAATAAATCAGCTTGCCGGGATAGCATGTTTCGATCAGCTCCTGGATTTTACTGGCTGTTTTTGCCATCGTCCGACTGATGTTCTTGTGCGCCTTCAGAGAACCCGCCCTGTCAATCAGCTTTCCCATATAGTCGCCATCCATCATCAGGGCAGCATAATATGTGTTCGGAAACGGAATCGCGCCCGGGACACCCTCAGCGCATTGCATCGCATCCTGCAGTAGTGCTTCCAGGGAGGCGGCAGCCTTTTCCAACTCCGACGGAGATTCTCCTTCCGCAATGGTCGGGAGATGATCCCGCCGGGCATCGTTGACCAGTTTTAGATTGCGATAAAAGTCCCTGTAGAAGTAGTCCCCTTCCAGACGCATCAACTCTTTCTTCAACCTGTCACTACCGGCCTTTTCCTGCAAATAGGGGAATGGTTCCGGATCGGTAAAAATGTTCAAGCCCAACGCCTTGACCGCACCATAAAAGTCATTCACCAGGGGCTCGAGGGTGGGCCAGTTCTCAAGAACCGTGGCCTTGAAGGAAGCGGAGGCAATGCTGCTGGTGGAAGGAAATCGCTTCATACTACCATCCAGGGCATTCGCCCGATCGGCAAAACGCTTAATCGCCGATATGGCAGATAAGCGCTCACCCTCCTTCAGGTGAGTCCGGAACTTATCCCGCAGCTCATCTGGCCAGATGCCCTTCGTCCGATTTCTGATACCGACGGCCGAACGAATCCCGGACAGGGTGCATTTTTTTCCGGGTTGGGGCGAAACCAGATAGTGACGCACATTTTTCCTGGCGTCAATGCCCAAATTCAAAGTCTTAAATTTTCTTGAATAGGTCGCATCCTGGCCGTCCCAGGGTATCGTCACCCAATAGGTTTCCAGCCATTCATTCGCCTGGGTATCCCACTCCGATGTCCAATCGGCGGAGGAAGTGTGCTTAAGGAGAAACGCCTTCACACCCTCAGAAATCTCTTTCCAATGCTTCACCAAGGCATTCCTGAGCGCGGAGGCGGCTTTTTCTCCCTGACCTTGCGGGGCCAGAAAAACGATCCGGTTGGGCAGGCGTCTGGCCCATTCCTGACCGGATTTCAAGGGAAAAACCAAATCCAGATCATCCCTTCCTTCAATTTCCAGCAGGGCCGATTTCGCCAGAGAAGACAAAATCAAACTGGAAGCGGCCAGATCTTGCGTCCGGCGGGATGCGGCAATGAAGGTCTGAATTGGGCCAAAGGTAAACAGGACGATCTCACAGGGTTTATGCGGCATTTTCATCACCCTCCTCTGCTACAAATAACGTACCGCCATAGGCTCGCTGACAGGAACTGAAAAGACGCTGATTCCAGTACCAATATGCCGTAGCCGGAGACGGACAGGACTTGAATACACTACATATCAAATGATATCCCATATTACTCTGGCCAATATGTAAATGAAACGGTGATGCCCTTCTTCTCCTGCCATGAGCATATCCAAAAGCATCCTGATTTTCTACAAAGTCGCCTGTCCTCAAATGGTCTTTCCAAAACTGCTTCATCGCATCCTCATAGGATGCAAAAGCGTGCTTGCATACCAGGACAGCCCAGGCGCCAGGCGCAAAGGAAGGATAATTCTCATCGTTGCCGGCTGCAGGAAATATACTCGTATCAGATACCGATTTAACATCCTGATCTGGCAGTGCTGTCTGTAAAATCGCATGAATATGCGTGGAGAGCACATCGCCATTCGGCATCAATTGTGTTGGCAACAATGCTTCAATCGCTTCAGGCATATCACCTTTATTAATCGCCGTAACTTGCAAACTGCCAAATCCTCGTCGCGCTCTTTTCCCAACACCCCCCAGATTCAGCCAGAGCAGAAATGCCCTGAAAAATTCATCACCAATATCATTGCTCTGGAAACCAAGCTTAAGAATGAAATTGGTCTTTTCTAAAAAAGCTGGCGAAGAGAATCTTCGTTTGAGGTAATTTTTTGTACTGGCATCAATTTTATGAGGTAGATAATACCGATTGCCAATTTTAACAGAACCCTTCTTCTGCGGGGCAACCGCCAGCGCCACCCGGGACCCCAACTGAGTCGAACCGAACAGTGCGGATTCTGCCTTGGCCAAATCTTGCCGGCTCAGTCCAGGATGCAGCGTTCTGAACCAATACCGCAGCTGCCCTCTAAAAGGTGCAGCCCGCAATTCCGGATCCCAATTGGAAGCGCCATATAAAAACATGGGTGATACTGATTCCATCAACAATTGAATCTCATTCAATGGTCCCTCCTGTGATCAGTGTTAGATTTTTTGCCAGGGAATTCCATTAATTTCCCTCTAACTTCACTTATTATATAATAAGCTTCTGATTTTAATCAAGTGCAAATTGAATTAATGCAAATAAAATAAGTCCTCCGGCGTCAGATCGCCCTGACCCAGAAATTCTGTCCGTTGCACATCCTCCTTGCACAGGTAATACATTCGGATGCTGTCCCGGGGATCAATCAGCATTGCCAGACGCGTCTTCAAGGACTGGATCTGCGCTCTGTTCAAACGGCACTCAAAGACGCTGTACTGCACATGGCTTCCAAAATCCCGCAGCGTTTTCATCACCTTCGTCCGGCGCCGATTGTCAGAAATATCATAACTTACCACCAGAAACTGCATCATTCCCTGTCCTTCTACCGCCAGGTGTAGGCCTGATAGTTTTGCTGCTTTTCTTGAAAGATCCTGGCTGCCTGCTCGGCCTGTTTGCGCAGGATCTGCCGATAGGTCAACCGTTGTCCGCTGACCTGATATTGAACTTTCTGGTTGATACGCTTCTCGAAGGCCAAAAAGAACTCATTGCGCGCCTGGGTTGAAAGATGCACCCCCCTCACACCGGATCGGTGCTGTTTCTCGGGTTCCACAATCCTGAAATCCCCGGGCTGAATACGGCCGTGATTCACAAGATCAAGTACCAGGGAATCGGTGATCACCGGGCGGAATTCCTCCATCAGATCCAGGGCAAGGGATGGCCGGCCATAGTTGATGGCGTGAAAACAACCCAAGTAAGCGTCCATCCCAATCTGCTGGCAGGCAGCCACCACTTCATTTAACAACAGGGTATACCCAAAAGAGAGCAGGGAATTTATTGGATCTCTGGGGGGATAGTAATTCCGGTCATAAAATCCCCAGCGTCCCTTCCTGGGCTTTTTAATCAGATGTTTATAAAGACCAAAATAATGTTTGGCAGCGTTGCCCTCCATCCCCCGCAATGCGTCCAGATCCCCGGCGGACTCAACCTGGCGGAGACTGTGTTCCATCATCTCCAGCCGCATCTCACGGTGAAGCGCTTCATGGCTGTGCCGGCGGACCAGAGCCCGCTGGTTAATGATCTTTCCGGTAATCATCGCCCGGGCAAGGGGCAGACAGGCCCGGGGGTTGGCAATAAAGATCGCCTGTTGAAAGCGCAGCCGGCTGTTATTATGTTCTTTGCCAATCAGGCGGGAGACAAACCGGCCCCGCTGGGTCATATAGACCACATCAATCCCATGATAGGTCAAGGTGAACATCGCAGGGGTGGTGATGCTGACCCCCTTCCCGAGGACAACCACCTTATCCAGCTTGATCAATGGAATATCATCCAACAATGTCTGGCCCTTGCGGATCAGAAGACGTTTGCCTTTCTTATGGATGCTGGCGCCCTGTTCTGAAACATACAGTGTGGACATACTCCCCCTCACCTCGCGAGACGGCTTCTTGATGATGCCGTTGCACTTACGTCTTTACCCAGCCAGGTGAAATCCTCCTGTGGTGAAATCACGCTGGTCTTTTGATCATTGATCCGCAGTCGCAAACCAGCCAAGGCGATGACCGCGTCATTATACCCCTGCAGCGCTTGATCCTCCGTCCCCGTCAGCAGCAGCCAGTCATCTGCATAGCGAACAAGGTGATACCCCTTCCGACTGAGTTTGCGATCAAAGGGATGCAAATACACATTGGCCAAAAGCGGAGAAAGAGGACTGCCCTGCAAAATACCCCGTCTGGCAGGGGCAGAACGGTTGCAAAGAAGATATCCTGCAACAGCAGCCCCAGCCACCGCCACACACCCGGTCCCCAAAAGAACCTGCAACATCTTCTTGCGGAAACCCAGGGTCAGCAATGCGTTGCGCAGAAAGCCAACTGACTGTTGAGCCAGAGGCCGTGCAAATCCGCTGACGGCCATCAACCCGCCCGCGGCCGCTTGCCGCAGGGTTTGCTTAACCAGGATGTTTGGCGCAAATCCATCTGTTCGTTGCCCTTCGGAAAAGTCGCCAAAGCGGGCATCCCCGGACATCCCATCCCCCTCAGCGGATTGCTGCCCTTTGCGGCCCACCTGTTCTTCCAGCCAGGAAAGGGGAGCGGACAACAGGGGCTCAGAGGGCCGCGGTTCTCCCTCGGAAAGCTCAGACTGCACTGTTCCCACATCCAGCCAGGAGGCGACCAACCCGATCACCCGACGATCCTTAACTTTGCGGCTGAGATAGCGCAGCAAAAGTCCTTGATCCAGATGATCAAAAAAGCCATCAATGTCCCCATTGACCACCCAGGCGTTCCCCAGATTGCGCAGACGAAGAACACGCTTCAGGGCATCCTCCACACCCAGGCCGGGGCGATAGCCAAAGCTGCAATCCAGAAAGACCTCCTCCCAGAAGGGCTCAATCACCTGCTGCACCGCTCTCTGAGCCACACGATCGGCAATCGAGAGCACCGCGATCCTGCGGATTCCGCCCGCCTTTTTGGGCAGATCAAAGAAAACCGGCTGGGTGGGATGATACTTCCCCTTCATCAACCGATATCTGAGAACGCTCAACTGGCATTGAAGATCTTCTTCAAAATCCAGCAGGGAAATCCCATCCGACCCCACGCACTTTTTCCGACGATATTTTGGAACATTGCTGCGAATGGCGCGCCAGGCCTGCAACAGGTTGGCTGGTGAAGCGATAACGGGCATTAAATTGTCTGTCACTTGCATTGTTCTAATTCTCCCCATGATGGTTTATGATCAAATGAGTGAAATCCGGATCGTCCAGGACCAAAAGAGGCACCGCATCGCTGCACAGAACCACATGACCCGAATCCATGAAAAGGACCCAGATGCACGCCTTACCATAGGTCAAATCAATCAACCGATGGGCTTTTTCGGCCGCCTTTGCTGCCCTGTGAATGGGCGCTGAATGGTAACGACCCACGGCCACCAGGCGGTCCGGGTCAATCAACCCACCCTGTCCCAACGGCCATAAATAGGGCACGGGCGCGGTTTCCATTGGCTTATCAGCGTGTTTCATGAATGCCCTCCCGCTCCCATAGAAGAATGGCTTCGTTGGCGAAAGCATCCGCAATCCGATTTCGCGTGCGGGGGATGAATGTGAAGCGCACCTTCTGAAAATCCCTTATCCTCATCAGCACGCCATGATGCAAACGCTTCAATCCCGGCGACCTGACCGATGCCAGACCAGTAACCTGATTAACCAGAATTTGACTATCCGTATAGACTCGCAGTCGGGCAATGCCATGATTGCGAGCACGATCCAGCGCCATCAACACCGCACTGTACTCAGCCTCGTTGTTGGTTTGGCGTGGGCAGATTTGATAAGCGGCATCAAGAAGATGATGGTCTTCATCAAAAAACACAGCCGCCAAACCGCTGATCTGGTGGGCCGGCCGGACCGCGCCATCCGTATAGACATTGACCCAGGATTTACGTTGAAGGAAAAGCACATCTCCCCCTGAAAGATCGTCTCTGGTGGTTTCAGTTGATTTGATAATAGCACCACAAAAAAACAATAAGATATGATGTTCATATGATTTCCCCAAAATGGCGATTCGTTCTCAGCGAATGGTGATTGGATTGTCCATCCCACTATGAGAGTCAACAAAATTAGGGGAAGCGGCTGCATTTCCATTTCCACACCCCCATAAAACGACTCATTCCTTCAACACCGTTAAAACCTCAGCAGCAAAGAGTCACCACCCCCATTTTTACCATAAACTGCCAGGCGCAGCCGCAAGAAAGATATCGGCGTGGCCTGAACGCATCAAAAAAGCTGTCGGTCGGTGACCTTTCTGATCGTATCCACAGCACTAGGAAGGCCCGTTTCTCTTATCCACTGCCAATTTCATCATCTTATCAACAGAAGCCAAACACGCAGAACAACTATTGAGAAGCATGGCTACCCGCTTCGCATCCTCAGCTTCTTAAGGACCGACAATAGACTCATCGTCTAAGAACAAAACAATGTATTGGGAAAACTTTCCTTGCCGGCTTTGCAGTATCCCATTCTCAAACCCCCTTTTTTTGTCAGGTAGGATTCACTCAGCACAGACAATTATCATTCATGAGAGGATAAACCAAAGGAGCAAAGCAACCTTCAACAGCCTGCATTCCCCAGACTGCGCTAGTGGCCATCAGGCAATCAAATTCGATGGTTGTTTCCCGTGATGGGACAGAAATCTTGGAACGGACAAATCCGCTTGACGCGGCATTGGGGTTCTTACATCAACGCTGTATGGAGATGGTTTGCCTGGTTTTGGATCAAGTTTTAATCCGCTTGACGCGGCATTGGGGGTTCTTACATATGGATGAGAATCTCGCCGCCCAATAAACCCATCGTTTTAATCCGCTTGACGCGGCATTGGGGGTTCTTACGATTTGTTTCGACGAAAAAGCCGCAGAAGAGAGGAGAAGTTTTAATCCGCTTGACGCGGCATTGGGGGTTCTTACTTGTCTACCGAGACATGGTTCCGGTGGAAGAAGACAAGGTTTTAATCCGCTTGACGCGGCATTGGGGGTTCTTACAGCATCCAACTCGTGCTTTTTGGC
>DAOTUG010000128.1:0-15054 GCA_034437335.1 Anaerolineaceae bacterium | reverse complement strand
GGTCACGATGTTAGAGCCGCTCCCGCCAATATTCTGTGCCATACCAAACGTATTACGGGCTACCTGCGTTTCGCCTGCTTGTCCTCTCAATTGTTGAACAACCTCTACAAGCTGGTACATACCCGTTGCTCCGACAGGGTGGCCGCGTGCTTTCAAACCCCCTCGGGTTGCCACTGGAATTTTGCCATTGATTTTGATATACCCTTCTTTGGCCAGGGCAGGGCCCTGCCCCGGTTCAGCGAAACCGCAAGCTTCCAGTGACAGGGCTCCCATGATGGTGAAGGCATCATGATATTCAAATACACCGATATCCTCCGGTTGAATTTTTGCCTGGACAAAGGCTTCTGCCGATGATTTTTCCGCTGCTTGCAACCATAGGGGAGCCTTGCGATTGTGAATGGCGATTGTGTCCGTAGCCGCCGCGGAGCCGGCTATCACAATCCGTGGCATCCCATTGGGTACTGCATCGCCGCGTATCAAAAGCGCTGCTGCTGCGCCATCCCCAATGGCGGAGGCGTCCATCAGATTGATTGGGTCGCAGATCATAGGGGAATTCACGAACCGCTCGAGACTGATCGCTTTTTGAAAACGGGCATAGGGATTGTGAACGGCATTGGCATGGGCATTCAGGGAAAATCCAGCAAAATCCTCCCCGCGCCAGCCATATTCATGCATATACCGTTGCATGATCAGAGCATTCAGCGCCACAAAGGAAACGCCATGGTCCACTTCCCAATCTCCATCGGCTGCTGTAGCCAGTGCGGCTGTGATTTCATCGCCTGGTGAATCCGTCATTTTCTCCACACCGACCACAAGGACGATGTCATTGATTCCGGCGGCGATTGAAAGATAGCCAGCCCGGAAAGCAGCGCCCCCGGAACTGCAAGCGGTTTCGATTTTAATTGAATCTGTGAATCGTTGACCAATCCAATCCGCGACCATGGACCCCACTTGGGCTTGGGCATTGGCTGTGCCGGACATCATATTGCCTACATACACCGCATCCACATTGCCGACCTGAGCTTCTCCCAAAGCAATCAGAGCAGCCTCTCCGGCTAATTCCCGAAGGGATTTATCCCAATGTTCATCAACTTTTGTCTGGCCAATGCCAATGACAGCAACTTCTCGCATAGAGTGATTATCCTTTTCTTCGGTTCGATAGTATGATTATAACTAAGTTTACTATCAACACCTATCAGAAGGGCATCAGATTGGATTAAGCACTTGGATGATTCGCTTCCCGGTGCTTTGAAGGGGCGGATTGATTATGGTTACAAACAAAAGAGAGCTTTCCATCATTCTTGTTAGTGTCATTCTTCTGGGTTTGACCGCCTGCCGGCTGCCGGCTGAATTGACTCCGGAACCGCCTTCTGTGCCGACAATTTATGCAGAATTGTTAAGGACTCTGACGCCACAACCCCTTCTTTCTGGATTAGAAACGCCGCCCATCAGCCCAAGCCGGACGCCAACTATCCCAACCCAACCGGAACCAATATCATCTCAGGACACCATTTGGTTGCATCCAGGATTGCCAAAGGCTTTCCTTGCGCAGTTGACGCTGCCAGAATCCATGACAGTAACCGAGGAAGAAGCCGTCGCACAAGCCCGAATTGTGGTTGACCCACTGATGGAGGATACCGGCTCGAATGCGGTCGTTCAATGGGTGTATGTGCTGGTTGCACCCTTCTATACCCTCCGGGAGGGGATCAGCCTGGACCGTTTGAAATCTACCTGGCAGGGCGCATATCAAGAGCCGGACATTTCACAAATTTTTGTCACAGAAGAGACCATGGAAGCGATGCGCAGCCTGCTGGGAAACCCGGATGATGCGGTGGTGCGCATCCTTCCGGGAGAGGAATTTCGCGACATGGCGATATCCGAGAAAGGCATTCTGGCAATATTGCCCTTTGAAGACCTTGAACCATCCTGGAAAATCCTTCGGGTGGACCAGCAGGCTCCTATTGACGGTAATTTCGCCCCGGACCGGTATCCCCTGACCATGTCTTTCCAGCTTTCCGGAGAGCTTTCCCCGAATACTTTAAAGCTCCCACCTGGGAATTATTCACCTACAAAACGGTCGGTTGTGGTCATGACAGGAGTGACGGCTCTGGTGAGGGCGACAGCGTATCAGATGGAGATGCGTGGTGTCCTGTTTCCAGGTCAGGATATTCAGCCCTGGCTCTCCACGGCCGATGTGACCCATATCAGCAATGAGGTGCCCTTTGCAGAGGATTGTCCACCCCCGGATCCGTATCAGCAGGATTTGATTTTCTGCTCAGATCCTGATTACATCGCATTGCTTGCCCATGTGGGGACGGATGTTGTGGAACTCAGCGGCAATCACCTTCAGGATTGGGGCGATGCTGCAGCTCATTTCAGTCTGGATCTGTATGATGCCAAGGGTTGGGCGTATTACGCTGGCGGGCGGGATATATCCGATGCCCGCACGCCGGCATTGATTGAGCACAATGGTCATCATTTCGCTTTTCTAGGGTGCAACCCGGCTGGTCCGTCCGGGGCATGGGCGACCCCAACCCAACCGGGGACAGCCCCCTGCGGTGATTATGCATGGCTTCTGGATTTAGTTCGGAATCTGCGTGCAGAGGGATACTTGCCCATTGTCACCTTTCAATATATTGAGGACTACACGGCTTATCCAAGCACCCAGATGGTGACGGATTTCAGACGTGTGGCAGAAGCGGGTGCGGTGGTTGTTAATGGCAGTCAGGCCCATACTCCAAAAACTATGGAATTTTATCAAGGCGCATTTATTCATTATGGTCTGGGAAACTTATTCTTTGACCAAATGGAAGTTTACTATAACGATGTGTATCTTGCTGGAACCCGGGATGAATTTATTGATCGTCTTGTGTTTTATGACGGCAGGCTGGTCAGTGTCGAGCTTTTAACTGCAAAACTGGAGGATTATGCCCGTCCACGACCCATGAGTCCTGAGGAACGTTGGGACTTTTTGAAACGAATTTTCGATGCAGCACTCTCTGAGTGAGGAGGAATGCAGATGATTGACATCAGTTTGCCAATTTCTGATACCCTGCCCGTTTGGCCGGGCGATCCCCCTGTGGCGATTCGACAGATGGCGTCTATCTCCCAGGGGGATCAGGCCAATGTCTCTCTGATCCGGATGGGAGTTCATACGGGCACGTATATTGATTCACCAAAGCATTTCATTGATTCGGGTTCTTCGGTGGATGGCATTCCGCTATCCAAACTCATCGGGCCAGCCCTGGTCCTGGAGATTGCATCAGACATCCCCCTGATTACGGATGCAGTCCTGGAAACCCATCCAGATTCCGGTTTGGTGGAAGAAATTGGTCGGGTTTTGTTTCGGACGCGCAATTCTGCATTGTGGCGCTTGCAATCAAACAAATTCCAGAAGGATTATGTTGGCATAGACTCTTCCGGGGCGGACTGGTTGGCTGAAAGGAATCTTTCTCTAATCGGGCTGGATTACTTATCCATTGCACCTTACGATTCCACCCTGGAACCGCATCAGATTCTTCTGGGAGCGGATATTGTCCTTCTGGAGGGGATCACCCTGGCGGATGTGGATCCGGGGGTTTATGAACTCATCTGCCTGCCCCTGCGCATCGCTGGATGTGAGGGGGCGCCTGCTCGCGCGATCCTGCGGAATCTGTAGTGTTGTTTCTGCAGGACTCTTTCAACAGCGGCCTTAACTCAGGCGCGCTACTTGTTGGCTTGCCGGGAACTTTCCTTCCGATATTTCCGTCCCTATAATAATCATTCCATAATCACAGGAGGTATCAAGGATGAGAAAGCGTTGGCTTCCCTACCTGATTGTTCTTCTGTTGATCCTCACAACCGCGTGTGGATTATTCGAGTGCCCTGTTGGGCAGGCGCCGCCTCAGCAGGAGGAAAATTATCTTGTCAGCAGCCTGGAGAGGGAAATCGCGCCGCAAATTGATCCCGACTTGGTGCGTGCCCTGGCAAGGGGCAATGTGGATTTTTCCATGGCGTTTTATGCCCGACTCAAAGATTGCCCAGAAAACATGATCTTTTCACCCCTCAGCCTTTCCCTGGCGTTGAGTATGACCATGGCTGGAGCTGAGGGCGCAACTGAAGATGCGATTTTGTCGGGTTTGCAGATACCCATACCAGAAGCTCAGGTCCATCAGGCATTCAATGCCCTTTTGTTAGCAGTCAACGAATCCCAGGGCACTTTGTTCGAAGAAACAGAAGCAAGTCCCTTCAAGTTGCATATTGCGAATTCCATTTGGGGTCAGGCAGGCCTTGATTTCAAAATTGATTTTCTGAACACCCTCGGGCTGCATTATGGCGCAGGGATCCACACAATTGATTTTTCTGCGGATCCGGATGGGGCCAGGCAATTGATCAATGATTGGATTGCAAGGGAAACTGAACAGGAAATTATCAATATGATCCCACCATCGGCGATTGATGCGTTGACTAGATTGGTTTTGGCAAATGCGATTTATTTCAACGGTTCCTGGAAAACTCCTTTTGATGAACAGGCTACCGATGAAGGTTTTTTTCACCTGGTGGATGGCTCTGAGATATCTGTGGAAAGAATGCACCTTTCGGGTGAAAACCTTGCCTATGGCTACGACGAGGATTATCAGATTGTTCGTTTGCCTTATGCCAGCCCTGATTTCTCTATGGTGATTTTATTCCCCGATGTGGGTGCATTTCAAGCGGTTGAAAGTCGGTTGGCGTTACCACATGCTGACGATCCGCCTCCGGCCCTTTGGTTGGATGAGATCATGTTGCAAATGGAAGTCCGCCCTTTGACACTGACAATGCCGAAATTTGATTTTGAAACTGAACTGAATGCAGGGCAGGTGTTGATAGATCTGGGCATAGGAGAAGCCTTCCAGCCGGGTAGGGCGGATTTTTCCGGAATAACAGAGAATGCCGATCTCTTTATCAGTCAGGTATTGCACAAAGCTACAATTGCTGTTGATGAAGCGGGAACAGAAGCAGCCGCCGCCACGGTTGTCATTATGCGAGAAATGGCCGCTGAACCCTCTGAGACTCCCCTTACCCTGGAGATTAACCGCCCCTTTATATTTTTCATCCAGCATGAGCCGACCGGAGTCATTCTCTTCATCGGACGGGTCTTGCGGCCTTAAATATATTTTCTCATTGATCTCCTTCATCGCTGAAAGATGGAAAAAACGAATATGGTACCTATGTGGAACAATTTCGTAGCTTTAACCGTCTATAAAACAGATACATGAATCAGAAGATCCAACATTGGAGGAAACTATGAAGATAAAGCGTGTCTTGTTGATCAGTATGGTTGTGTTGCTGCTGTTTTCCGCTTGTGAGAACATCCCACAGACCAATGCAGGTGGCCCAATAGAATCCGAGTATGCAGCCAGCAATCTTGAACGGGAAACCAATCCGGCAGTGGAGCAAAACCAGATTGATGACCTTGTGAAGGGAAATACCGATTTTGCATTGACTTTTTACGATCAGATCAGGGGAGATCATGACAATATCATTTTCTCACCCATCAGCCTCTCCTTGGCGCTGAGCATGACTCTGACAGGAGCGGAAACCAGCACAGAGTCCGAGATGATGGACGCCCTGCAATTCCCCCTGAAGGAGAGTGAAGTTCATCCCGCCTTTAATGCCCTTTTGCTGGCGATTGAAGAATCAGAAGGGAGCATTCCCGAGGAGGCAGAGGGAAACGGATTTCAACTGAATATCGCCAATTCCATCTGGGGGCAATCTGGGTTCGACTTCAAAGCAGAGTTCCTGGATATTCTGGCATTACAGTATGGAGCCGGAGTCTATCATGTGGATTTCAGCGCAGCCCCGGAAGAAGCCCGCAATGCGATCAATGGGTGGATTGCTGACGAGACTGAGGAGAAGATCACCGATCTGATCCCGCCTTCAGGAATCAGTCCGATGACTCGCATGGTTCTAGCCAATGCGATTTACTTCAATGCTTCCTGGAAAGACCCTTTCAATAAATCCAATACCGAAAAGGCCCCCTTCTATTTCCTGGATGGAACGGAGGCCACGGTGGATATGATGAAGCTCTTTGGCCAAAGTCTGGCATACGGCCAGGGTGATGGGTATCAGGTTGTCAGCCTGCCGTATCTCAGCACTGATTTTTCCATGCTCCTTCTTGTTCCGGATGCGGGAGAATTCTCGAGTGTAGAGGACCGCTTGATGGGGGGAATTGATGATGGGTTGCGCCTGGAGTCTCTCCTAGAGGAAATGCGCTACGAGCAAGTGACTCTGCATATGCCGAAATTTGATTTTGAGACAATGATCAGTGCCAACGATCCCCTCGGCGCCCTGGGGATGTCTGAAGCTTTTGATCCGGAACAGGCAGACTTTTCCGGTATGACGGAAGCTGAAAAATTATTCATCTCTTCTGTCCTGCATAAGGCTACTATCACTGTGGATGAAGAAGGGACCGAGGCGGCTGCGGCTACCGTTGTCATCATGACGGCCACCTCCGCTGAACCCTCAGAACCGATCAATCTGGTGATTGACAGGCCATTCATTTTTGCCATTCATCATCGTCCCACGGGGTCAATTCTTTTCTTGGGTCGGGTTTTACAGCCGTAGATCGCCCCGGATCAAGGAAAAACAACGAGGAGATGGATGAAGTCCATCTCCTTCTTTTAATTTCACCCCGTCACCTTGTCACTCCTGCGGGATTAAGAAATTTCTCCAGGAAGAGTTCAGTCTAGAAACCAGATGGAGATACCCTTGAAAAAACCGCCAGACAGCCACAGATGCCATCCCATGGGCCAGCACCGTGAACAGGGGAGGCGTTCCCCCGGTGTAGTAGGTCCAGCACAGGCGGGTGGTTCCCCAGCGTTCAAGAAAGTAACCTAAAATGGATCCTACAGCCAGGATCAGTACATCGGAGCGATGATCCCGGCTGGTCAGGATCAGGCCAAAGCACAGCAGGGTGGAAAAAATTGTCAGGTGGTGTGATCGGGTGGGCCAGATGAAAATGACCATATAAAGAAAAAAGCTGAGAAATACGGGCCAATAGATCCAGCGGAAGACACCATCGGAAACCGTTCGAGTGATTTTTCGAGCGATATCGTATAGTCTAATAACTGAGAGAGCAGCGATAGGCCAGGCAGGGATGATCCAGAGGGGAGGCGTCTCAAAGGTGTAATAAGTCCACAATTCGGAGCGTGTGCCCCATGCCTCAATAATGAATCCACCTGCCAGTGAAATGAGGAAATAGGGGATATCGCGTTTTAAATCTGCATTGAGCATGATGAGGACACTCATCACAAGGAAATTACCTATCAACAGCCAGTCAAGCTGGCGCCAGATGGGAATACTGGGGTCAAAATAGCTGAGATACTCAGCCAGAAGGGGCCACCAGACATACCCTATCAGAAAAAGAATCAGCAGAAACCCGCTCAACAGCACATAACTTGTTTTTGACCACCGAAGGGATTCCCGGATGTGCTCTATAAACCGCATCCCGCGCCTCATTCTATGATGTCCGGCATGGTCAAGAGATGATAGGCAAGGGTCTCAAGGTCTCTGGCTTTTTTGGATGTTCCCAATTGCTCCATGATCTCTTCAAAGTGCGCTTGAATGATGTCGCTTTCGCCAATGTAAGAGAACAGATCCACCTCGCCGGAGAGGATATCGCTCAGCCCCATTTTTTCATATAATTCACTGACGAGACCATAGCTCCATTGTTCGGAGATCTTCAACTCATCGGCCAGGTCCCTGCGGCCCAGGCTGAAGATAAAAGCAAAACGCGCCACTTCCGTTTCATGGTCTGTGAAGCCGGGAATCTGTTTTCGGCCATCCAGGACCAGTGTTTTCGGTTTCAATAGGAAATTCATGTCACAGGCCAGGCGCATTGTGCTGGGGGTCAGCACCCAATGCCCATCGAAGGCAAAGGACACAACCCAGCTCAGGGAATAGCCCACTTCGTTTTTGAGGACATATCCGCACACCCGTTCATTGTCCATTTGCCGGATGATATGCTCCTCGGGTTGGATCCCGACCAGCAGTACTTTGGCAGATTGCTTGCGTTCATCCAGATTGGAGCAAATTTCGTCAATGGTGAAATCTTCGTTGAACAAGTCCACATCCAGGATAACGATGTCAATGGGTTGGAAGGACTGATCCAGAAACTCGCACAGTTCAATCCGGTTGGTGATGTCTGTGACCAACCTTGTGCGCCAATCCCGGACCATCAACAAGGCCATCCAATTTCGTGAAAAAACATCATCTTCCAGGATGGCGACAAGAATATCTTTACCCATTACCACCCCCGCTGGTTTCGTTTGTTTGAGCTGTTTCCAGATGGGATGTGCAGAATGGGCAGCGTGTGGCATCAATGGCGATGATCTTTGTACAGAAGGGGCAGGCTTTTTCTTTGGGTTCCTCTTCGGTCTCTTTGCCAGATTTGGCCCGGGCCCGGATGCGCTCTTCAATATTTTTAATTGAACGGACGATGAAGAAAATGCACAGGGCGATGATGAGAAAACTGATGACATCGGTGATGAAGAGACCATAATTCCAGGTGACAGCGCCGGCTTCCTTTGCTGCCTGGAGTGTGGCGTCTGGTGGAAGGGCTGTTTCACCCTGCTTCAGAATAAGAAACAGATCCTGAAAATCCACATTGCCTACCACCAGACCAATAGGCGGCATGAGGAGATTGTTCACAAGGGAGTTGACGACGGCGCTGAAGGCCGCACCAATGATCACGCCGATGGCAAGATCCAATACATTCCCGCGGAGAATAAAGTCCCTGAAGTCTTGAAAGACCTTTTTCATCTCGTTTTTCCTTTCATAATTGCACTGCGCTGGTTCAAATGGTTAAATTTTTCTGATTATAATATGGTTGCAGTCTCTATTATAATTGACAATGTTCTTCAATTCTTAGATCATACAGAAACAATCCAGACAAAGAGAGGCAAAACATGAAACGTGTCGCAGTGTTGACCAGTGGAGGGGATGCTCCTGGAATGAATGCCGCAATTCGTTCCGTCATCCGCTGTGGAGTGGCCAAAGGTTGGGGAATGTTTGGTGTCCGAAATGGGTACGCAGGATTAATCTCCGGAAATATTTTCGAAATGGGCACCCGGGATGTGGGCGGCATCCTCCAAAAGGGGGGGACGATACTTGGCTCCGCCAGATGCCTTGAATTCAAGACAGATGAAGGGCAACTGAAGGGGATCCGCGCCATGCGGCAGTTGGGCATTGATGCGCTGGTGGTGATAGGCGGCAACGGCTCTCAAACAGGTTCGCATGCCCTGCATAAACACGGCTTCCCAGTCGTTGGAATTGCTTCCACCATTGATAATGATCTCTATGGAACGGAAATGACCATCGGTGTAGACACCGCCTTGAATATTGCTCTGGAAGCCATTGATCGGTTGAAAGTCACTGCGTCTTCGCATCAACGGGCGTTCTTGATCGAGGTCATGGGGCGGGACTGCGGCTATCTGGCATTGATGTCAGGCATCGCAGGGGGCGCTGAATACATCCTCTTGCCGGAGGTGGAATCTGACCCTGAAGAGGTGGCAGAAAAATTACGCCTGGCCTATGAGCATGGAAAGGCCCATGCCATCATTGTTGTGGCTGAGGGAGCAAAATATAACGCGGAAAAGTTGACGCGTTTCTTTGAGAAACATAAGGATCGGTTGGGTTTCAAGATTCGGGCTACCATCCTGGGGCACGTCCAGCGGGGCGGCGATCCCGGTGCCTTTGACAGGCTCCTTGCCAGCCGGTTTGGCAATGGCGCGATTGAGGCCATTGACCGCGGGGAATTTGGTGTTCTGGTTGGCTTGAGCCGCGGAAAAATCACCACCATCCCGTTGGAAGAGGTGGTATCTAATAAAAAAGAACTCAGTATGGAGATGGTCAAGCTGGCCAGGATTTTGGATTGATCCTCAGTCTGTTTTTCGCAAAAAAGCTTCAATGAAGGGATCAATGGCTCCATCCAAAACAGATTGGGTATCCCCAATTTCGACATCGGTTCTGTGATCCTTGACCAGTTGGTATGGATGGAGAACGTAAGAACGAATTTGGCTGCCCCATTCGGCCTTTGTGTATTCGCCCCGCAGTTCGGATATTTTTTCTTCCTGAGCCTGCTGTTTCATTTCCAAAAGACGCGCTTTGAGAACTCGAAGCGCGTTCTCTTTATTCTGCACCTGGGAGCGTTCGTTCTGGCAAGTGACGACCAAACCTGTCGGGATATGTGTCAAGCGGACAGCGGTGGCATTTTTTTGCACATTCTGTCCCCCGGCGCCAGAGGATTTATACACATCAATTTTGATGTCTTCCGCAGGGACCTTTACTTCGTCCGTTGTACCCATTTCCGGCAGGACTTCAACCAGGGCAAAGGAGGTATGGCGGCGGTGGGCTGCATCAAATGGGGATAGCCGGACTAGCCGATGAACACCCTTTTCAGGCCGCAGGTAGCCATACGCCAGGGAGCCTGTGACGCCAATGGTGACACTCTTAATCCCTGCTTCTTCTCCAACCGTACGATCAAGAATTTCCGTCTGATATCCGTGAGATTCTGCCCAGCGGAGATACATTCTTTCGAGCATAGCGGCCCAGTCCTGCGAATCGGTTCCCCCAGCGCCGGCATGGATAGCCAGGAGGGCGTTGCCCCGGTCGTATTTCCCGGAGAGCAGCGTGTTCAATTCCAGGCGATCAACGGCTGTTTCAATTTGCCGGGTTTCATCTTCCAGCTCCGCCATCATCGTATCATCGGCGATGCTGATGAGTTCCAGCATATCCTCTGTTCGTTTTTTCAGGCTTTCATAGGATTCGATTTCATCGCGCAATGCTGATTGTGTGATCATGACCGTTTGCGCTCGTTCGCGATTGTCCCAAAGGTCCGGAGCCTGGGCTTCTTTTTCAAGACGAGCTAATTCAGCTTTTTTCTGAGCCAGGTCAAAGATGCTCCTGTAAGTTGAGTAGTTTTTTGTTTGCTGCATCAAGGCGCGCATGAAGGTCTGTCGCCATGGTTACCTCCTGTTGTCAAGTTCTTATAATTTCCTGTGTGAAAAAATTGGGCTCAAATGGTCGCAGATCTTCCAGGCCTTCGCCCAGTCCTGCGTAGAGAATGGGCAATGCCAGTTGTTCCTTGACTGCAAAGGCCATCCCGCCCTTGGCGGATGAATCAAGTTTTGCCAGAATAACGCCATCAATTGCCACTGCTTCCTGAAAGGCTTTGGCCTGCTGCAGGGCATTTTGTCCGGTTGTGGCATCAAGGACAAGCCATGTATAGTGGGGAGCTCCCGGACAGGCTTTTCCGCTGACCCGGGCCACTTTCTTTATCTCCTCCATGAGGTTATAGCGTGTATGGAGGCGGCCTGCAGTATCCAGGATAACGATCTCTTTCTTTCGGGCAATGGCTGCGTTGATGCCGTCAAAGGCGGCTGCGCCGGGATCGCCTCCAGCCTGACCCGCCACCATCGGCGCACCAACCCTGTCTGCCCATACCTTCAACTGGTCAATCGCAGCGGCGCGATAGGTGTCCGCTGCAACCAGCAGGACGCTGCGTCCGTTTTCTTGAAATTGATGGGCCAGTTTGGCCGCGGTGGTGGTTTTCCCTGATCCATTGACGCCAACCAGCATGATCACGGTTGGAAGCGAGTCAAACGTTGGTTCGTCTGGTCGAATCAGGCGGCTTTTTAGCTCTTCCTGCAGTGCATGGAGCATCTCAGAGGATTTGGTGAGGCCTTCTTCATGAACCGTTTCCCTGACGGACGCGATTATTGATGTGGTTGTTTCAAGGCCCAGATCAGCCTGGATCAGCAGCGCTTCCAGATCCTCCCATGTATCCTGATTTAAATCGGAAGTTCCCAGGAAGTTAGCTATGCGACCAAAGGTCACTTTTCTTGTCTTTTCGAGGCCTTTTCGCCATTTCTCAAACAGTGTTTCATTCATTGGATTGATTATATCATTTCAGGAATTGGTGGAAATGGTTGAATTAGCCGCTAATTGACCGCATCCCGCCTGAATATTTACACCCCGGCGAAGACGGATTGTGACCGGAATATTATGCGCTTCCAGCACTGCGGCGTATGCTTCAGCGCTGTTCAAGGGAGCGCCATCCAAGCCATATCCCCGGGTTGGGTTCAAGGGAATCAGATTCACCAGGCACTGCAGATTGGTAAGTTTGGACGCCAGGGCTTCGGCATCTCTAGTGGAGTCGTTGATCTGAGCAATGAGCGCCACCTCGAAGGTGATGCGTCGGCTCGTTTTGTTCACATAATAGCGGCATGCCTGCAGCAATTCAGCAACAGGATATTTTCGATTGATCGGGATAAGTTTGCTGCGCAGGGCATTATCCACAGTGTGGAGGCTGACAGCCAGGTTATATTGCGTTTCCTCGTCAGCAAAGGCAATGATTTCAGGAATAAGTCCCACCGTGCTGATGGTGAAACGCCTGGCTCCAAGCCCCATGGCATCCGGATGATTCATCCGGTTGAGGGCGTCCATGACATTCTCATAATTTGCGAAGGGTTCACCCATTCCCATCACCACAACATTCGTGACTTGCTCGGCAGTTTCATCTAGAATGCGGTTGAAGTAGAGCACCTGGGCAATGATCTCTCCGCTGGAAAGGTTTCGGTGGAAGCCCATTTGTCCCGTTGCACAAAAGGAACAACCCAAGGCGCAGCCGGATTGAGAGGAGATGCAAACCGTTCGCCGGCCTTCATAAAACATTAATACGGTCTCAATGGGATTTCCATCCCGCAGTGTGAAAAGGGTTTTCTCCGTAAGCCCATCCGTAGATTGGATGGAACGGACAGGCGTGAGGGCCTGAAAGTCAACGGATTTTGAAAGCTTTTCTCGCAATCTGAGGGGCAGGGTGGTGATTTCATCCGGGATTTGTTTGAAATGTTGGTATATCGCAACCCAGACTTGTTTTGCCCGAAATGCGGGCTCTCCCATAGCCCGAAAATGATCTTCCAGTCCTTCCAGGGTGAAGTCATACACAAGGGGCGGTTTGCTTTCTTTCATGGCATTACCAAAGTGGCAAGATTCGGCACAATGATCTCCGGTTGTGGATCCCAGTTGGATGCCTGATCCTGGCTTGATACGCCAGAAAGAACAAGGGCTGTGTGTATCCCTGCTGCCTGAGCGCCGGCAATGTCCGTTTCAAGGCGGTCGCCAATGGCGAGAGTCTCTATTGGCTCCAGTCCCAAACGCTTCATTGCCATTTCATACAGAATTGGTTCGGGTTTTCCAATGATTTTCGCTTTCTTACCGGAAGCGATTTCAATCGCACCGATGATCGTCCCGGAACCCGGAATGAAACCTCTGGGGGTTGGGTAGGTCACATCGGGGTTCGTCCCTATGAAATCACTTCCCGCCTGGATAAGCAGGGATGCAGTGCTGAGTTTCGTATAGTTGATCTGGTAGTCCAGAGAGGCAACTACAACGGGCACATTTTCTTTCGCTTCTTCAGTGATTGAAAAGCCAAAGGTCTCCAGGGTCTCTTTGAGGCCTTTTTCGCCAACTACAAAGACCCTGCAGCCTTCTGGATAATGCTCACGGAGATAAATCCCCACGGCTTGGGCTGAGTTGATCACCTGGTGAGGTTCCAGGTGTACGCCAAACCCGGCTAATTTTTGAAGATAGGCTTGAACAGTGCGGGTGGCGTTGTTTGTTGCCAGAATGATTTGGTAGCCTTCGGAGCGGATCCGGTCAAACAAGACCGGTAGGTCTCCCAGGGGTTGGGTATCCTGCCAGAGGACACCATCCATATCAATAATGAGGCCTTTAATGTCCGGTATGTACTTGCTGATCATTACAACTCCTGATTAAAAAGTTGCCGGAACGCGATGCATTCCGGCAACTTGCGTTCTTGGTATTGATATTTGCTATTTCTCAGGCGGCTCCAGCACTTTATCCACAAGACCGTACTCAACGGCCTGCTCAGCACTCATATAGAAGTCGCGTTCGGTATCCTGGATGATGGTGTCAACATCCTGACCGGTTGCATCAGATAAAATCGCGTTGATTCGTTCCTTGAGGCGTAAAATTTCTTTCGCCTGGATCTCAATATCGGATGCCTGGCCTTGCGCGCCGCCCAGGGGTTGGTGCATGTGAATTGTGGCATGGGGTAAGGCATAGCGCTGACCTTTTGAGCCGGCGGCCAGGAGCACTGTTCCGAAGCTGGCAGCCACACCGACAGCAACTGTGCTGATCTTATTGGGGATCATGCGCATCGTGTCGTAGATGGCCATGCCGGAATAGACCTGGCCTCCCGGTGAGTTGATGTACATTTGGATTCCACTTTCCGGGTCCTCCCGGCTGAGGTAAAGCAGTTGGGCAACAACCAAATTGGCTACCTGATCATTAATCCCGGAGCCTAAAAACACGATCCGGTTTTTTAATAGCAGGGAGTAAATATCATATGCCCGTTCTCCACGCCCGGAAGTTTCTACAACCATGGGGATAACGGATTCAATGGGGTTTTTCGACATATTTTTTCCTTTGTTTCTTTCCTCTTGTTATTTATCTGAAGCCTGATCGTAATCTTCTTACTGATCGTCTTCTGTTTCATCAGGAGGGTTTTCTTCCTGGTTTTCTGAGGGTTCCTCCTGGGTTTCATCGGTTTCTTCCGATTCCTGATTATCTTGTGGCGTTTCGTCTTCTGCTGCTTCGTCTTCTGCCGCTTCTGTTTCGGGCTTTTGAGTTTGCGCGGCTTCGTCTTCTTCGGAATCTGTTGAGGTATCTTCTTCCGATTCCTGTTGCTCTTCCGGAATGGGTTGCCCCGTGGCGATCAATTTCAGGCGCTCTTGAAGCTGGGCAGTCATTGTCCGATTGACGCCTTCCCGTGAAATCGCCCGGGAGAATTCTTCTTTTGCCAGCTCCTGCTGGATGTTCTGGAATTGTCCAGAGTGCAACAATTCACTGAGGATCTGGTTAATTTCCTTGCCCAATTGCTCCTGATCCAGGGTTAGTTCTTCTGCTTCAACGAGGGCATCAACCACGAGGGAGCGTTCCAATCGTTCCCGGGCCACGGGCATCACTTCTTCTTCCATGAAAGTATCTTCATCCGTCTCCCGTAGCGTCAGG